>NZ_CP053348.1:2705000-3040000 GCF_013394595.1 Winogradskyella forsetii | reverse complement strand
GAAAAAGTTGCGGAAGGCACGTACTCCAACTTGGCAATTATTAACCATTCGGTTTCAGAGTTTGTGGTTGACTTTGTAAGTATAATGCCAGGTACGCCGAAAAGTAAGGTAAAGTCACGTATTATCTTAACCCCTCAACATGCCAAACGTTTATTGAAAGCATTAGGTGATAATGTGGTTCGTTTTGAAAAGGCACATGGAGAGATTAAAGATTACGAACAACCACCCATTCCATTAAATTTTGGACCTACAGGTCAGGCTTAAAGGAATAATTTATAAGTCAGTATTTCATTTACTCTATAAATTTTGAAATCCCAGATTAAATATTTAATCTGGGATTTTTTTTCAAATAATACTGGTTTTTAGTAGAGTTTGATATAGCCTCCTATAAAATATTATTGCGAAGAATCCCTAACAATCAGTTCAGCGTCTAGGATTATTTTATTTAAGCTCTGTTTGATCTCGTCTTTAGAAGCATGTCGAAGAAAAGCCTCTGCTGCTAAGCGACCAATATCTTCACTGTGTTGAGCGACACTTGTAATAGAAGGACTCACTAAAGACGTAAAAGGCTCATTTCCAAATCCGACTAATCTGATTTCATTCGGGACATTTATTTGGCGTTCATTTAAAACCTGTAATGCACCTAGAGCGGCATAATCGCTGGCCACATAAACGGCATCGGGTCTGTTTGTCGATTCAAGAAGAGCTTCCATTTCGCGTCTGCCATCCTCAAGTGTTAATGCGCTTTCAATAATAAGACTATCATCAATAGGTAAGTTGTTTTTCTTTAAGGCGTCAACGTAACCTCTTATTCTATTATTAAAAATTCGTGTTCGTCTATAGCCACCAATATGGGCTATACGTTTACAACCTTTTTCGACTAAATGTTTTACAATTATATGGCTACTGTCATAATCATCGATACCTACATAATCGACGTTGAGATCATTTTCACCGCGATCGAAAAGAATTAAAGGAATACCATTTTTCTTTATTTTTTCATAATGGGATAAGTCTACCGTTTCGTTTGCCATGGAAGCTATTATGCCATCGACTTGTGTATATAATAAAGTATCTATGTTTTGACATTCCTTTTCAAACGATTCGTTGGATTGTGTGATAATGATGTTGTAACCGGCTTTGTTGAGGACAGCTTCCATATTTTCTAAAACGGAAGAAAAGAAATTACTATTGGTTCTAGGTACAATAACACCAACTAAATTACTTATTCCTTTTCTTAGGGCACTTGCTAAATGGTTGGGTTGATAGTTTAATTCTTTGGCAACACGTTTAACGGCTTTCTTTGTTTTATCGCTGATACGAGAGTCGTCGTTCATGGCTTTGGAAACCGCCGCAGGAGAAATATTTAATACATTTCCGATGTCTTTTAAAGTTGTTCTTTTTTTATTCGCCAAGTTTTTTTATATTTGCTTAATCGATTAAGCAAATATAATCCTTTAGCGATAAGAATCAAAGCGAATTTGTTTTGATTTATTTTTAAAAAAGTTGCTTAATCGATTAACCAAATAACAATTTATAACTAATTAAACGAATATAAAGAATGAAAAAAGTAGTCACTTTTGGAGAAATTATGCTAAGATTAGCACCTCAAGGATTTTTAAGATTTTCACAAGCTAATAATTTTGACGCCATATATGGTGGAGGAGAATCTAACGTAGCCGTATCATTAGCAAACTATGGCGTTCCTGTAGATTTTGTAACTCGTTTACCAAAAAATGATATTGGTGAATGTGCTATGATGGAGATGCGAAAAAGAGGTGTAGGAGTAGATAAAATTATTTACGGTGGAGACCGTCTTGGAATTTACTTCTTAGAAACTGGAGCAGTCAGCAGAGGATCTAAAGTGGTATATGATAGAGCACACTCCGCTATTTCGGAAATTGAACCAGGAATGATCGACTGGAAAGCTGTATTTAAAGATGTGGCTTGGTTTCACTGGACAGGTATTACACCTGCAATTTCACAAGGTGCAGCAGATGCTTGCCTCGAAGCCGTAAAAATGGCTAGTGATATGGGCGTAACTATTTCTACGGATTTAAACTATAGAGCTAAGCTTTGGACATTCTGTGATGATAAACACAGAGAAAAAATAATGACTGAATTAACATCATATTGTGATGTTGTTTTAGGAAATGAAGAAGATGCTGAAAAACACTTTGGAATTCATCCTGAAGGTTTAGATGTACACAAGCACGGACACGATGTAAAAGCGGAAGCGTTTTTGTCAGTTTGTAAGCAAATGATGGAGAAATTTCCAAGAGCTAAAAAGGTAATTACAACCTTGAGAGGTTCAATCTCAGCATCACACAATACATGGGCTGGCGTTTTATACGACGGTAAAAAAATGTATGAAACACGCCAGTATCAAATCACTGATATTGTAGATAGAGTAGGTGGTGGAGATTCATTTATGGGTGGATTAATCTATGGCTTATTAAAATATCCTGAAGATGACCAAAATGCCTTGGATTTTGCAGTCGCTGCGTCATGTTTAAAGCATACCATTAAAGGTGATGCTAACTTAGTAACGGTTTCTGAAGTTGAAAAGCTAATGGGTGGAGATGCCTCTGGACGTGTAGCACGATAATTTAAGACCCTCTAATTTTGAAAAAATCAATAGCAATAATTTGTGGTGGTGGTCCTGCGCCTGGTATCAATACCGTAATAAGCACTCTAGCCAAAACATTTTTGAAAGATGGCTATGAGGTCATTGGTGTTCATCATGGTTATCAAGGTTTATTATCCGATAACCCTGAAGTGAAAATTTTCGACTTCCATCATGCCGACCGTATTTTTAGTCGTGGTGGTTCTACCTTAATCATGAGTAGATTCAAACCTAAAGATAGCGATTTTAAAGCTGATTTTTTCAAAAATAATAATGTAAAATTATTGGTAACTATTGGCGGTGACGATACAGCATCAACCGCCAATAGACTAACCAAATATCTTCAAACCCAGCGGTTGTATGTGGCACATATTCATGTACCTAAAACTATAGATAACGATTTACCTTTACCTGATAGAAACCCTACTTTTGGATTTCATACGGCAAAAGATGAAGGCGTTAGAATTGGAAACACGGTTTATGAAGACGCACGTACAAGCGAAAATTGGTTCGTAGTTTCTGCTATGGGACGCTCAGCTGGTCATTTGGCTTTTGGTATTGCTTCGGCATGTCATTTTCAAATGATGATTATCCCAGAAATGTTCAATAAAACTAAAATTACGTTCGATAAGTTAATCAATATGATTATCTCTTCAATTGTAAAATGCAAAATCATGGGCGTTGAATATGGTGTAGCACTAATTAGTGAAGGGGTTTTTCATTTCATGGATGAAAAGGAAATTATCAATTCAGGAATCAATTTTACGTATGACGATCATGGCCATCCTGAATTAGGAAACGTCAGTAAGTCGCATATTTTTAATTATTTATTGCAAGTTAAGTTGAAGGAAATTGGTATCGAGATTAAATCGAGACCAGTAGAATTAGGTTACGAATTAAGATGCTGTAATCCTATTGCTTTCGATTTAACACTTTGTACGTTGTTGGGTATTGGAGTTAAAAAGTTATTTGATCAGGGCGTTTCGGGCTGTATCGTTAGTGCAAATTCCAGTGGAGATATAAAACCATTGTTTTTGAAAGATTTTGAAGATGAAAATGGTAAGATTCCACCACGATTGGTAGATATAAATTCGGATATGGCTCAACTGTTTATAGATAATTTATTCTTTATTAAGGAGAAAGATTACGAAAAAGCAAAAAAATACTTGCCAAACCCTGAAGCTTATGATTTCAAAAAAATATTAAATTGGATTTAAAATAAATATTAATAATTAAAATAAAGAAGTCCTTCCTTTGGGGAAGGATTTAGGATAGGATTATGGCAAATTATACAAGATTGGAAGTGGTAAATGTTATGAAAGAAACGGGCATGGTACCGTTGTTTTATAACTCAGATTTAGAAGTAAGTAAAAAAGTAATCAAAGCGACCTACGATGGTGGCGCACGTTTGTTGGAATTTACAGCAAGAGGTGATTTTGCCCACGAAGTTTTCGGTGAGCTTAATAAGTGGGTACTAAAAGAATTACCTGGTATGATAATGGGCGTGGGTTCTGTTACAGATGCCGCATCGGCTTCACGTTTTATGGCATTGGGTGCAAACTTTATTGTCACTCCTGTGTTTAGGGAAGATATCGCAATTGTATGTAACAGGCGTAAAGTCTTATGGTCTCCTGGCTGTGGTACATTAACTGAAATTTGTAGAGCTGAAGAATTGGGTTGTGAGGTTGTAAAATTATTTCCTGGTGACATCTACGGACCAGCATTTGTAAAAGCCATTAAAGGGCCACAACCTTGGACGAGCATTATGCCTACGGGTGGCGTATCTCCGACTAAAGAAAATTTAGAGGGTTGGTTCAAAGCTGGGGTAACTTGTGTTGGTATGGGTTCAAAATTAATAGCAAAGGGTGCAGATGGTAACTATGATTTAGCCAAAATTGAATCTGATACTAGAAATGCACTTAGTATAATTAGTGACTTAAAATAATAATAGTTGAAAAGATCTGCGGTAACCATTAAACAACTTTCATCTTTATCTGGATATTCAATATCCACGGTATCAAAAGCTTTGAATGATAAGCATGAAATAAGTAGGGCGACGCGCGACACGATTAAAACTATAGCAAAACAGCATAATTATGTGCCTAATAATTATGCTGTGTCGCTTCGAATGCAAAAAACGGGTTCTATTGCTGTAATTTTACCCGAAGTTACACAATCCTGCTATAGTCATTCACTGTGCCATTTGCAAAAGTCTGCTGAGAACTTTGGTTATAGAATTCTGTTTTATCAATCTTTTAGCTCTAGAACTAAAACTTTGAATCATATAAAATGTCTCAGTGACGGCTCAATAGATGGTATCCTAGTTATTTCAGCTGAAGAACAAAGGCTTGAATACAAAAGTCATTCGTTTCCAATTGAATCCATTATAATCAATAGCGACCAAACGCTGGAAGAGATAAAACAATCCTCACTGAAGAGTTTGATAAAGGTTTTAAACGGTTAACCTAAATTTACCAAAATTATTACGGACTAATACACTTTAAAATTTTAATTTGTCGCTTAGATTGTAGTGACATGATTTAGTAATATCCTGAGGCCAAACAGAAGCCTTTAAAGCATTATTTTTGAATTGGTTGCAACATCTTGTTCTTTGTGATTTTTTTTACATAAAACTCATCTTGACTTCAGTTTAAAAGAAAAAGTAGAGTTGAGTTTATAAATAATCCAGTAAGAAAAGTACTTGGTTCTAATTATTATTAGGAACTTTCTTTACCACTTGTTTCTCTACGCTTGATTTATTTAATCATGCAACACAAAACAATATATTCTGAAAAAAGCAATACAATACATGATAATTAGTGCTTTAGCATTTACATTTTTGAATGTATTTGTAAAGTCTTTAAACCATTTTAGCGTTTATCAAATTGTGTTCTTTAGGGCATTGGGTTCGTTATTCTTTACCATTCCTTTTTTACTGAAAAAAAAGATGTCCTTTTTGGGAAATAAAAGAGGGTTAATGATCATGAGAGGTATAGTTGGTCTTATTTCCATGACCTTATTCTTTTTGTCCCTAAAATATATCGCTATGGGAACAGCCGTCTCTTTAAGGTATATAGCGCCAATCTTTGCAACATTTTTCGCATTATTTATACTCAAAGAGAGAATAAAACCCATTCAATGGTTATGCTTTGCCGTTGCTTTCTCCGGTGTATTAATCTTAAAAGGTTTTGATGAAGATTCTGAAATTCAGATAATAGGTGTTGTTTTGGCTTTAACATCTGCGGTATTTTCCGGATTCGTATATATCTTTATTCGTAAAATAGGCGATGCTGACCACCCTGTGGTTATCGTAAATTACTTCATGGTCATTTCGGCAGTAATCGGTGGATTATTGTCTATTAATGAATGGAAAAATCCTGAAGGTAAAGAATGGTTAATTCTTATGAGTTTAGGTGTTTTTGGATATTTCGCCCAATTATATATGACGAAAGCTATGCAAGTTGGTGAAACCAATCAAATAGCACCTTTAAAATATCTTGAGGTCATTTTTACCATAATCATTGGTTTGATCTGGTTCAAAGAAAGCTATACAATTTGGAGCTTGGTTGGAATATTACTCATAATAGTTGGTCTAACGTTAAACATCATGGTCAAAAGGTCTAAAAAAATAAATCGCAATTATTAAAAAAAGAATCGAAACATGAAATTCTTAAAAATTCTTCAATAACGTTCAATTGACCAATCAGAAAATTTAACTCTGCCTCCTTGAAACTTAGATAAAGATAACCTTCCCTGTAACCACAAAAACCGATATTACAAAATTCTATAGTAGTATTAAAACGATGCGATAAGATTGTTGTTTAACAATAAATATGGCTGTAACTGTTTGAAAGTAAGTTATTTTTTATTAAATTTAACTCGCTGATTAGTATCCCTAGTAAAGCATCTAACTATATTTTGAATTTATTATAAAATTATTTTAGCCTTAAAATAATCCATTTATTAAGAAACCATTATCATCTTTTGATATAGGTAGTGTTTTCTATTTTGGACAATTTATAAACTGAATTCAACGCTGAAAATAGTTAAATATGTTTAAATCTATATACTATGAATCTCAAGCGCACTACCATTATTCCGCTAGATGATGCCGCTCTGGCAGAGTCTATCTTTAAATCCTTTATTGAAAAAGAAATGATGATCATTATGGTCATTATCGGCGACACAGAAACCGTTCGGGAAGCCATCACCAAAGCCGATAATTTGGCGCAACTCTCCTATTTTAATATGGAGCGTTGGTTACTTTGGTTAAGAAATCATGATACGCTTTCCAAAACCTTAAAAAAGCATCTTAAAGCTTCTGATGCTGACAATTCCGATGAACCTTACGATAACATTAAATGCTTTTGCTTTTCGCCAATATTAGATCAGATTGATGGTATAATTTTGAAAAATGGCCAGCTCTCCTATGCGAGTTTACAACAATCTTTTTTTAGGGCGCAATCTCACGACATTCCATTTGTAAGCTCTTAAACATAAGTATTATGAAAATTTTAAAATATACCATAACGCTTATTTTAGTAAGCTTGTTCGCAAATATGTATGGTCAAATTCTGTCAGTAACAGAAACCTACAGAGGTGATTCGCGTAAAATTCCAATTGATGCGGCTCAAATTGTTGAAATTAATAGTACGCTAGAAGTTGAGGTTTCAAAAGTGAAGCTACTTGAGATTATAAAAAGTCAATTTCCACAACTCAATGAGACTGTAGATTTAGAATCTAAGTTAATAAGCTTACAACAGGCACTTCAAAACCAAAGTGCCGTAATTTCAATTTTAGAAAACCAAATGCCAACGGTAGAAGAACAAAAAACCTTCTTCGAGATTATGGACGGTTTTTTAAACGACGTACAATCAGACCCATTTCTATCATCTTTATATAATGAATTAGCTGCAGAATTTTTTACCACCCAAGCCTTTGCAGAAGGAAATCTTCTTGAACCCTATATTCTTTCAAACTTAAATAATGATATTTTGAGTATTGAATCAGAGTTAAAAGCGATTGAAACGGACAAATATAAAGTCAGCGTCGTGGCCTATAAAAAAGACGAAAGTGGAGGCGACCGCGTTCATATTCAAAATTACGATACGTATTCCAACCGCGATTATTTCACCGTAGAACGATGGGTGACAAGTCTGTCTGTTGAAGATCAACAACAACTAGAAGCCCTTGCAGAAATTGCAAGGGAAAATAATGAAAGGGAATTTCAGCTCTTCCAAACGCTAAAAGCGAAGTTGTTAAATGAATTTGGAAGCATTTCTTGTGTTGTCTCGTTTAAAAATAATAGCATTCAGTTTGTTCAAAATATAGAGCTGAATGATGTCGTTCCTGCTGAAATAAAAGCGAAAATTGTAGAAATTCAAGTCGTAATCAATCAATTTGAAACGCTTTATCACCTGTTGAAAACAGAATTAAGTCAATGGAATATTGCTGCGTTGTTGACTATTAAAGATCAAGTGTTGTCTGTAGTTGAAAGTCTAAAAAATATAGATACAATCATTTCAGATGTAAAGACGTTAGTCAGTCAAACCAATCTTGCCTCTGATTTTGCACCCTTGCTGACTGAGTTTAATAGTTGTTATGGAGAAGTTCAAACAAACATTAAAAAACTCGAAAACGGCATAGCCTTACTTTTTGGATTACAAACCAACTACATCGCCAATAAATCAATTGGTGACGAAGTGATTTCCTTTTCTTTGGACAACCTACCCGAAAAAGGTTTTATAAACCTAAAAGGAACTGGAAAAAGACAAAATAGCGATGAATTGTTGATTGAAATGATTTTACGATTGCCTTCTACAGTTGAAAATGCACCAGAACAAATTTTTACTTTAGAGCAACGGGAATTGACCATGCAACTTATCGGCGCACGTTCGGAAGTTGCCGTTGGGTTAATCTTTGCCAATCCGTTCAATAAAGGTGATTTAAACCTTCAATCCGATCGGGATTTCTTTTATGCACCTTCTGCATCTGTACTGCTAAAATTCGGTTCGAGTAAATCGTATTTCTATAATGAATTTTTGGATTTTGGAGTCGGCCTCAATTTTGCTTCGCCCGATTTTAATACCGACGGTTCGCCCGAATTTGGTGTTGGAGTAATAACAACCGCTTTTAAGGATATCATCAGCGTAGGCATCAACTATAACACAACCATTGATAATTTCTATTGGTTTTTTGGCATTAACCTGCCATTTAATCTTCCAGGATTACCGGTCAATACCATAAAAAATTAGCCATGAGCAAAACAGCAAAAATAACAGGAGTAGAGCGCGAAGTCTCATCCATTGATTACATCGTCCCAAAAACACTCGACCAAAAATATGAACTTAAATCATATATAGAGGTGTCTTCAACCCGTTCTGAAAATCAAGTCAATACGGTAAGTTTTGACGAGCACGATATCGTTGCACTTCAGTTTACCGATGATACCGAATGGATTGGGCATCCAGAAGATGTACAGGATATCTATGGAAAAAAGGTACTGGCAAAACGTTCACTTTCAAATGATGATTATGTTTTTGACATTCAAATCTTATCCGAAAATGAAAATCGAGGCATCATAAAACGCGCCATGGTCAAAGTGTTCAGTGTATTTAAACCTAAAGTGACTAAAAAGGATATCGCTAAATTAGGCATTAAGGAACTGGCAAACGCTTACGATAAGCGCGTACAATCCCATCCTGGTTTGTATCAAATAGATGCGAAATTCACTAGGGTCGAAAACACCAATAGTTTTGATAACGCCCAACCTGTTTTACTGATGTTGCATGGCACTTTGTCCAACACAATTGATGCCTTTCATAAACTGAACGAAAATAACGAGGCTTGGAATGACATGGTCAGTATTTACGACAACCAAATTTTGGCTTTGGAACATTATACGCTTTCTGTCAGTCCACTACAAAATGCGTTGGATTTTCTAAAAGATTGTCCTAAAGAATGCAATTTGGATATATTGAGCCATTCCAGAGGTGGTTTGGTTGCTGATATTTTGGCGAAATGTGATCGTAGAAATCCAATTATAGGATTCAGTAAAACTGAAATAGGAATACTCGATGGTGATGACAATGAAGAAGGGAACCAAGAATTAATGACTGCCATCAATGAGATGGCCAAAAAGAAAAAAATCACGGTAAATAAAGTCGTTCGTGTGGCAGCACCTGCGAGCGGCACTACGATATTATCGCGTCGTGTAGATCACTTTTTTAATCTCTTTTTAAATGCAGTTGTATTGGCATTTGGCGCAGGAAACCCGATTTACCATGCGGTAAAAGCATTTTTATTGGAACTGGTAAGCCAAAAGGAAAATCCTGAAGTTTTACCAGGACTGAATGCCATGATGCCTGAATCGCTCTTTCAAAAAATGATGAATGCGTCGGATACTTCAGTCGTAAGTGATCTGTATAATATTTCTGGCGATGCAGATGTTGAAGGTATCAATTTCAATTCCTTAAAAGTTATTTTGGCAAATCTGTTTTATCGTGTGGATAATGATTTGGTCGTGGATACACCTCGCATGGAACACGGTATTAAAAGAAAAGAAGGGATTTACAAATTTTTGGCAAAAGGAGGAACAACGAACCATTTCAATTATTTTTCTGCGGATAATTCAAGTGTCGCCATAGTCGAGGCTTTAAATGCCAATGCCAACAACCCGACGACTTTATTTAAAAAGCACATTTATACTGAAGGCGAACGCGGTATTCTACTCGATCCCTTATCCATGGAAGGTTTCAAGAAAAAACCAGAAACCATTACCAAGGATATCGTCATTATTGTGCCAGGCATTATGGGATCGACCATTGCTAACAATAACGAAGAGCAATGGGTAGATATGCCTGAATTGAATCGAGGCGCCATTGTAAAAAAGTTAGGCATTAATGCGAAAAAAGTTGCCGCTAGCGGGATCATAAAAAAATACTATTACGGCTTGGCCGATCATTTATCGGAAAAATATGATGTGGTTACGTTTCAGTTCGATTGGAGAAAGTCGGTAAAAGGTGCTGCAGAAGAATTAAAAAACCAACTGGAGGATTACCTACAAACCAGTAGCGCAAAAATTCACATCGTAGCGCATTCCATGGGAGGTTTGGTGGTAAGACAATGTATGATGGATTACGAAGATACTTGGTCTAAATTCAAGGAAAATGTACATAATAGATTCATTATGTTGGGTACGCCATGGTTGGGTTCTTATTTGATTATGGAAGTACTGACTGGTCACAGTAAACGTGTAAAACAGTTAGCTTTTATTGATTTTAAACACAACCGAAAAGAACTTTTAGAGGTGTTTTGGAAATATCCAGGGGTTTTTGAATTGTTGCCAATAGAAGATGATGACACACAGCGTCCATTTTGGCAACAAACTTTTTGGAAAAATTTGGATGTAAAGACGGATCTAAAACACATGCCAGATCCAAAGGACAATGCACAAGCCTTAAAGGATTTTAAAACCTATCGGGATAACATCCAAACATTTTTAAATTCGAAATTGGATAACGATGATTTTAGGAATATTTATTACATCTGTGGCCAGTCGGATCAAACGGTTTTTGATTATGAATTTAAAGATCGTTGGCTTTCAAAAAACGATAAATTAGTTTATAAAGCCACGTCTCATGGTGATGGCAGCGTGACGTGGAAAACAGGAATTCCTAAGCAATTGCTCAACACACCAAATTTATATTACACGCATACCTCTCATGGCGATTTGGCGAATGAAGATTATATTTTTCATGGGATTTCAGATATACTGGAAACAGGTACTACCAATAGATTGAACAATCAGCAACCCGCATCCCGAAGTGGAGAAATCATTTCGGAAGTATTTGAATCGCCAGAGCCACTATACGATTCCAAAGCCGTTGTAGATGCTTTGTTTGGTACGCATAAAACCATTGAGCCAGAAGCAGAATACTTCAATGTGAAGATAATTCATGGCGATTTAAAAATGTCATCCTATCCAGTAATGGTTGGGCATTTCTTTATGGATCTAATTTTAAGTTCGGAAAAAGCGCTGGACTCTTATTTGGATAATCGCTTGTCCCAACGCTTAAGTATTGGTTACTATCCTGGCGAAATTGGCGAGAGTGAGGTGTTTTTCAACCTCAAAACAAAACCTAAAGGTGCCATTGTTTGCGGTTTGGGAAGTACAGGAAGCTTAACGTCTTACGTGTTGTCCAAAACGGTGAAACAAGCGGTGCTTAAGTATGCCATGTTTATGCGCGATAATTATACATTACCTAGTGCCAAAAAGTATGCGACCGGAATTTCCTTTGTGCTAATGGGAATCGGTTACGGAAAACTACCTATTGAAGATTCCCTGAAAGGTATTTTATTGGGTGTTGCAGAGGCGAATAAACAGATCAAGGAAACAGGTGAAGGTTTAAAATTGATAAAAGACATTGAAATTGTCAACTACTATGAATCTGTGGCAAGTGAGGCTTATTTTAGTTTAACACGATTGTACAGAACCGATAATCGGGTAACATTTAATTATGAAAAAGGTATTGCCAGAAGACCAGGTGCGAAAAAGAAAAAAATATTCGCAAACTATAGTTATGATTGGTGGTTTAACCTTCACATTAATAGCGTGAAAGTCACCGATGAATCTAAAAAAGACGACGAAACGGTAAGCGGATTCAGATATTTTGCTTCAAACGGTTTGGCAAGAGTAGAACAGGAAATGGTGGGTATCGGATTGAATAAAATCAACCATTTATTGACAGAAATGTCAGTTTCATCAAATTGGGACGAACGCTTATCAAAATCCTTGTTTGAAATGTTGATTCCAAATGATTTCAAAAACACCTTCAGAAATCAAAATAACCTCGTTTTAAAGTTAGATAAATCTGCAGCCCAAATTCCATGGGAATTATTGCATGACAATACCACTACTGAAATTCCAGCTTCGGTAACATCGAGTTTTATAAGGCAATTGATTTCGGAAGATACCACGCGTTTTAATCAAGTTGGATTTCAGAATAAGGAAGCATTTGTAGTTGGTGATCCAGTTTATGACCAAGAAGGTTTGTCGCCACTTCCAGCAGCTAAGGCAGAAGCGGAATGGGTGTCTAGCAAATTGACAAAGGAAGGTTATAAGGTTAATTCGTTATTACATTCCAATGCCAAAAACATTATGATGGAACTGTTCAGCAAGCATTATATGATGATGCATTTTGCGGGACACGGAATTTATGATCCTGAAAATAATAATATTGGAATCGCCATAGGTAGCGGAATTTGTATCGATCCTGCGATGATCAACCAGTTGGGCTATGTCCCGGAATTTGTATTCATCAATTGTTGTTTTTCGGGTGTTGTAAATGCCAAGGATGATATTTATAGTCAAAATCGATACCGTTTGGCTGCCAATATTGGAACACAATTGATTGAAATGGGTGTCAAGGCTATTGTAATAGCAGGTTGGGCGGTTGATGATTCTGCCGCCAAAGTATTTTCCGAAACCTTTTATGAGCGCATGCTGCAAGGTTACGATTTTGGAAGTGCGGTACAATTTGCCAGACTGGAATGTTATCAGCAACATAAACACAGCAATACTTGGGGTGCGTATCAGTGTTATGGAAACCAATTTTATAAATTTAATGACAGGCAAAAATTAGATCGAAACAATCAAGAATACGTAGTGTCGTCTCAAGTGCATACCGATTTGGATAATTTATTAATTTCAATTCGTGATAAAAAAGAAGAAGAAAAATCAGCATTGGCAAAACTCGATACCTACATTGATAGAGCTGAAGCATCTAATTTATTGGATGCCATGGTGCTGGAAAAAGAAGCACTTATTTACGATGAATTGGGAAATATTGAAGTCGCCTTTCAAAAATATAAAGGTTTATTTCAGTTTGATAATGGCAATTATTCCATAAAAGCCTTAGAGCAATATTGTTTGGTGCAATCCTACCGATTAGAAGGTAGCGTTGAAGCCGCTAAAAAATCCAAAAAGAAAGATGCAGTAGGAAGCGTTATTGTTGACTACCTAAATGAAATTCGATTACTCACACTCGCAGGCCGAAATGCAAGCCGACTGAATATTGTCGGCAATGCTTATAAATTAACAGCAAAGCACTTAAACGAAAAAGAAGAAATTGAGCAATTAAAAACAGCCTATAGTTATTATAACGAAGCCATGGAAATGGCAAGTGATAAATACAGTGGACAGTATTTGGACGCCTTATCCAACATATTGATGGTTGGTCATATTCTCGAAACCTTAGGAGATAAAAAATTGATAGACCGTTTGAAAACTAATAAGGTATTTGAAGATGTTACGGACTTGGTAAAACATTTAACGGATTACCGTCAAGAACTGGATGACTTTGATAAAGCTGATTTGGATATTTCTGTCCTCATAGGGATGACCGAAATAAGTTATGCAATTCTATTGATTTCAAATACCAATGACACACATCAAGATCAAAAAATATTAGGTTGGTACAACGAAATATTCAATCAAATATATAGTCCGAGATATATAAAAATAGAAATGTTACAAATTGATTTCTTACGACATTATGTGAAGGATGCTGAGCTTTTAGAATGTTTGGATACCATAAAAATTGAATTGGAAAATCTTTTAAATAATTGAAACATGGGTGTATTATATTTAGGAAGTTGCGATAAAGGCAAACAGCCAAGGGACAAGAAAGATTTTTTGAAACCTTACCATATTGATGGTTTGTTAATTAATAAAGTAACGTTTCGTGATGATGACCGAACGAAATGGCGCTCTTTCAGAGAAGGTAAAGATAATTCAGTTTTAAAATTGCAGCAGTTTTTATTTAGGGCAGGGTTTATGCCACGAGCTGCTTTTGATGGTGTTTTTGGTTACGTGACCCAAGCTGCTGTGCGGTTATTTCAAGAATACGTCCGCACTATAGAAGGCTTTAATGACATGGTGCCAGATGGTATTGTGGGAAGTGGAACCATGAGTCACATTGAACGTTGGCAGAAAGAAAACAAAGTATCGGAATGGGGAAGTGCTACAAGTAAAAATCCTTCGGAAGCTTATACCAATTGGATGCAATTATTACAGGACGCCAAAAAGCATTATACCAATAATCCAGGAGCAATTTTAAAGCATTTGAATAGTTTATCAAAAACCTATTCCACAATAAAGCCTGCGGAATGGAAATTTGATACTAATGATATTCATCTCATTGGCATCAGGAGAAAGCAGACCGAAAGTGCTATAAGACGAGAAAATGATGACCTATTCGTATTACTCATCAAAGGAATGGCATTCACATTCTGGGGCTCAACAGATGCCAGCGTAAATATGGCAGGACGAAAAGATGAAGCGTTTTTAATAGAAGGGCAACATCGTTATCGTTTTGGATGGCACAAAATATCCGTGGAGAAGAAAATATACAGAGCATTAAAACCTGTAGATTGGAATGGCGTGATGATTATAAGGGATTGGGATAATGACAACGCTTATACGGATAAAGATATCATGTTTACTGATGGTTCCGGAAATGTTAAAGGTCTTCGGGTAAATCCGTCTATAAACATTCATTGGACAGGCATTGGAAGCTCTAATTTTTCAGCAGGATGTCAGGTTATTGCAGGCAAGAGTTATTTAAACCATAAAAATAAATTGCAGGACTGTTCCAAATTTGCATCCACAAGTTATAATGGATTAACGAGCTCAAGTAAAAAAACGAAAGGGGCTTATAATGTGTTTACGGATTTGATATTATGTTATGCGCCACAAAATGTGACGAATTTATATTACACATTGGGAAGAGAGGAATCTTTGGATTTATCCGAAAATTTTGGAGCGCAATATGCGTCACATACTTTAACACGATTGAAGTCTGTATAGTATCAAACTAATAATTGAAAATTATGGAAGACCAAACCTTTTTTTGATGATATACATAGAACAAATCCTTCGGCTTAACCACATTATTTAATGTACAGTTTTTTATCTTTTTTACTGTTTTAAAGTCCGGGTTTTCTTTTAGAAATTGGATTAATAATCAAGGGTTTTGTTTTTCAGAATTTATAGTCAGTTGACCCTTTTCGAGATGCTTTCCAGTAACTGTAAGTGTTATATTTCCCACGTTCTCTGTGGACTGAACTAGCACAACAAGTTTTCCGCTAAACAACTTCATGGTAGGTAAATGAAAGGGTTGTAAAGACGTTGGGTCTCCGTTACAAGCGGCTCTAAAACGACCATTGCCTGAAACTTCAAAATTAAGTTGGTTAGTTGCAGTTGGACATGGAATTCCGTTTTTATCAACTGCCGAAACTGTAATAAAAGCTAAATCTTCGCCATTGGCTTTTAATCGTTTTACATTAGAATCGAGAACAAGTTTATTGGGCTTGCCTGAAGTTTTGATTTCTTTTTCTGCTGCAGGATTTCCATCGTCGTCTAGAGCTACTACTTTCAATGTTCCGGGTCCGTATTTTACATCCATCCACATTAAACGATAGCGATTTTGATTCGTTTTAAAGTTTTTAGTTTGAACACCTAAACTTTTTCCATTTAAAAATAATTCGGCACTATTATAATTGGTATAAACAAAAACCGGTGTAACTTCTCCTTCACGTCCTTCCCAATTCCAATGTGGTAGTATGTGAAGCGTTTCTTCTTCGGTGTTCCAACGGCTTCTATATAAGTAAAAGCGGTCTTTTGGTAAACCTGCCAAATCATTGATTCCAAAATAGGAGCTACGTGATGGCCAAGCGTCATCATATGGTGTTGGTTCACCTAAGTAGTCAAAACCTGTCCAGACAAACTCACCGATAACCCATGGCTTATCATCTTGCAATTCAAAATCATCATCAGGAAGGTTAGACCAACTACAATATTCCAGATCGTAAGAGGATGATTGAAGATCTGGATAGGTTTTCATACTTGCAATTTCGACAGGGAATTTATAAATACCACGAGAACTAACCGTTGAAGCCGTTTCTGAACCTAAAAGAAACCCTTGCGGAAAGCGCTCATAAGCTTCCTCGTATAAATGGACTCTGTAATTGAGTCCTGGCACATCCATAATGGCACCAAATCCAGATGCCATGACCGCCTTAACTTGGTCCATGCCAACGGTTACCGGTCGTGTTGGGTCTTCTCTATGAAAAATGTCTTGAAGCCATTTAGCACGTTTTACACCTTCACTTCCCCATTGATCAGGGACTTCATTACCAGAACTCCACATGATGATACTTGGATGATTTCTTGTTGCTCTTACCAAATTCACGACATCTTTTTCAGCATACGCATCAAAAAATCGATTATAGCCATTTTCAACTTTTGGCTTTTTCCATTCATCAAAACTTTCAGCTAAAAACATAAAACCCATTTCATCACAAAGTTCCAATTGTTCTAGCGATGGCATGTTGTGTGCACTTCTAATAGCATCACAACCCATATCTTTTAAAATACTGAGTTGACGCCTTAATGCGGATTTATTTACGGCCGTACCAATGGGCCCTAAATCATGATGAAGACAAACCCCTTTGAATTTTCGAGTTTTGCCATTGAGACTAAAACCAGTTTCAGGACTATAATCTATAGTTCTGATGCCAAAACGCTGTGTTATTTCATCTTTAAGAACATTACCTTTAAAAAGTTTTAAAACAGCGGTATATAAGTATGGTGTTTCTGGACTCCATAGTTGAGGTTGGTTTATTTTTAAGTTCTGTTCAAACTCATTATTTATAATGGTTTCGGTCTCTTTTGCATTGATTTTATGGCCGTCTTTATCATAAATTTCCGTGACCAACTTTAAATCTGTGCCAAAAGCTTTTGTTTTGATATTCACTTTGGCTTCATCTATAGAAATTGAAGGTGTGGTGATAAAGGTGGACCATTGCTCAAAACTTACTTTATCCTTTACAATGACCCTTACATTTCGGTACAAACCAGCACCAGGATACCATCTTGAGGATTTGCCAATATTAGTTAGTTTTACGGCTAACGTATTCTGATCTTTTCCATTGATGTATGGCGTAACATCGAAATAAAAGTAGCTGTAACCATATTTCCATTCACCGACTTTTTTACTGTTTAAAAACACTTCGGGTTCGGCCATAGCACCTTCAAAAAGCAGTAAAACTTTTTTATTGTCATCAAAATTTGTGAGCGAAAATGCAGTTCTGTACCAGCCTTCACCTATATAGGGCAAAGCACCTGTTCTACCTGTTTTTTCGGTCGCAGTTGTCTCGCCGTTTTGAGTGATGGCAACAGTTTGCTTATCAACTTCTTTGTCAAAAGGACCATAAATTGCCCAATCGTGAGGTACGGTTACATTTTGCCAATTAGAATCATCAAATTCTATTTTTGAGGCCTCAGGATGTTGACCTTTATTGAACTTCCATTGGTTTTTAAGCGTGATGACCTCTCTAGTTTGAGCTTCAGAAAAATAAGCTCCACAGAAAAAAATAAAACAACCAAGAAGTGAAAATACGGTCTTATTCATTTAAGGCAGCATTATAAAATTTAATTCCTAGTGTGGCTTTATTATCGTGATCAAAAAGGGTCGCATTGTCCCAATGAGAACCTTGAGCCCAAAGTGTAGAACAATCTGTAGATACCCAAGCAGGTTCCCAATAAACCAAACCTTGTCCACCAGCATTCTCTATGATTTCTTGCAACGCATTGAGATAATCCAATTGGCCTTGCTGGCTTGCCGAAAGTCCGCCTGTTAAAGCATCTTGCCCCAAAATATTGTTGGCGCCATCGGCATTTTCAAGCGTAAAAGGGTAGGCCGTTTCTACGATCATTAATTTTTTGTTATAGTTGTTTATTAAAGTGGAAAGTGGTGTTTGAACTTCATTCAAATCATAATCAGACCAGATCGGATAATAGGATAAGCCAATCCAATCAAAATCGGTAACGCCGTTTGCTGTAGCTTGCTCAAACCACCAAAGTCCATTTTCGGGTTGAGCAATATGAAGCATTACTTCTATCTCTTCATTTTTGGCATTGCCGATAGCTCTTACGGCTTCAATACCTTTATTAATCAAGGTGGAATTTCTTTGCCAATCTATAGGCCAAACCAATTCACCTTGTTGTAAAATCATACCATTAATTTCATTGCCTACTTGTACAATGTCTGGCAATAAATTGTCATTGGATAGTTCGTCTAAAGTTTGGTAGGTATAATTGTAGAGCAGTTCACCCAAAGTACTGACGTTGTTAATTTCGCTAAGCCAGGCTGCGGGAATTTCTTGCTTAGAGGGATCAGCCCAAGTATCGCTATAATGAAAATCCAATAGCACTTTTAATCCTTTGGATTTGGCGCGTTGTATGGTCTCCTTAACATCATTAAAATTTGAGTAATTGGTCCAATCTGGATTGTGCCAAAGCCTTACTCTTACTAAATTGGCACCTTCATCCTTGAATATTTGGTAGACGTCCTTAGTTGTGCCATCCAAGTCTTTATATAAAGCACCACAATCTTCCATTTCATTGGCATAAGAAAGATCCGCACCATAATAAAATGAAAAGGGTGTATCGGTGATGTCATCATCGTTATTATGAGTCCCATTTGAATCATTTTCTGAGCACGAATGGGCACTAAAAAGAAGTGATAATAATATGATATATAAAAGGTGATGCATTCCTAATTTAATATAGGTCATAATTTACAGCGATTTCTGCTAAGTTAAAAAATATTTTTTCAAACACCGACCAGTGCCCACCAGTTTTGCATATATTTGTTTTATGAGTATCATTCATGTTGATTCTAAAGCTGGAATCCCTAAATACCGTCAAATCATTCAATCTGTAGAGTTAGGGTTAGATCAAGGTCAGCTAAAAAAAGGGGATAAGCTACCATCGGTAAATAGTATAAAAAATAGGTTTTCCCTATCCAGAGACACCGTTTTTATGGCTTTCGGTGAGTTGAAAAAGCGTGGAATTATAGAAGCGGTTACAGGTAAGGGTTACTATATAAAGAGTGAAGATGTGAAAGTTGCTAAAAAAGTATTTTTACTTTTTGACGAATTAAATAGTTTTAAGGAAGACCTATATAATTCAATTTTAAATGCTTTGGGTGAAAATGTTCAGGTGGACATCTTTTTCCATCATTTTAATCAAAATGTTTTTGATAAGCTCATTAATGATAGCGTTGGCAATTACAACTATTATATTGTAATGCCAGCGAGTTTGGATCATGCTTATAAAGCATTGAAAACCCTTCCGAAAGACCAAGTTTTTTTATTAGATCAGACGCATAAGAAATTAAAAAACTATGCAGGTGTGTTTCAAAATTTTGAACGTAATGTTTACGATGGTTTGATGAGTTTAAACTCTAAAATAAAAGGTTATAACGAATTAGTGTTTGTGAACCCAATCTCCAATCAACCAATTGGTATCTTTTTAGGGTATGAAAAATTTATGTCCACAGGTGTAATTAAAGGGTCTAAACTTGAGGGTGTAGCTTCTGTGAAACCAAAACAAGGAGCAGTATATTTTGTTCTTGATGATAGAAGCTTAATAGAGTTAATAAAGAAAATTAATGAAACACGTTTGAAAATCGGTAAAGATATTGGCATAATTGCCTACAATGACTCACTGTTAAAAGAAATAGTTGAAGGTGGAATCACCACTATTTCCACAGATTTTAAAGAGATGGGAGCACGGATGGCTAATATGATTATAAACGAGGAGTTTGATCAAATAGAAAATCCTAATCATATTCTAATTCGAAATTCTATTTAGATGTAATATTTATGAACAACGCTTTAATACAAAAGGTAAAGAAACAATTTATAGAACAGTTTATAACTGAACCTCTACTTATTTTCTCACCAGGAAGACTTAATTTAATTGGTGAGCACACGGATTACAACAATGGTTTTGTGTTTCCTGCTGCCATTGATAAAGGCATCGTTTTGGCCATTGCCAAAAGTGATAACAATTATTCTACAGTTCGGTCTATTGATATGGATGAGGAATTCATATTAAATCTCAAAAATATTGACAGAGTAGAAAAGAATACATGGAAAAATTATATAATCGGAGTTATTGCGGAACTATTAAAGAAAGGATGTCAAGTGGACAATTTCAATTGTGTCTTTGCTGGCGATATTCCTTTTGGCTCTGGTTTGTCTTCCTCTGCAGCACTAGAAAACAGCTTAGCCTTTGGCTGTAATGAGTTATTTGATTTAGGCTTAAGTAAAACGGATCTCATACAGATATCCCAAAAGGCAGAACACAATTACGTAGGTGTAAATTGTGGAATTATGGATCAATATGCAAGCATGTTTGGTAAGAAGGATCATGCCTTGTTTCTAGATTGCAAATTATTAAAGTCAGAATTAGTGCCAGTGCATCTCCACGATTACGAAATTGTGCTTGTTAACAGCAATGTTAAGCACGCTTTGGCTGAAAGCGGATATAATGATAGGTATGCCGTTTGCCAAAAAATTATTGAACATCTCAAAAAACCTTCACTCAGAGAAGTTTCTTTAGAAGAGTTAAATTCTTTAAAAACTAAACTAGAGGCATCAGATTATAAAAAAGGACTATATGTTCTTCAGGAAAATGATAGAGTGGTGGCATGTAAAAATGCTCTAATGGATAATGATATAGAAGGCGTAGGTAGATTGCTTTTTCAATCACATATAGGCCAAAGTGAAATGTACAAAATAAGCTGTAAAGAATTAGATTTTTTGGTAGATGAGGCAAAAAAAAGTGTTTCTGTCATTGGTGCAAGAATGATGGGCGGCGGTTTTGGTGGTTGTACAATTAATTTGGTGTTAAAGACCGATATCGAAGATTTTAAATTAAAAATCTCAAAATCATATAAAAGAAAATTCAATAAAGATTGTAGCATTTATAATGTAATGCTGGGCGATGGTACAAGCGTGATTAAATAGAGACTAAAATGGAAAATGATTTACAGAACGCTTCACATAAGCGCTTTAATATTTTAACGGAGGAATGGGTTTTAGTATCTCCACATAGAGCCAAACGACCTTGGCAAGGGAAGGAGGAAGAATTGCCTACTTCCAAAAGACCAAGCTATGACCCTAATTGTTATTTATGTGCAGGAAACAAAAGAGCTAGTGGAGAAGCAAACCCTAATTATGAAAGCGTATATGTTTTTAAGAATGATTTTGCAGCGCTATCTCAGCACGATGAGCATTTTAAAATTGAGGATGGACTTATAAAAGCCGAAACAGAAACAGGGATATGCAAAGTGGTTTGTTTTAGTCCAGACCACTCAAAAAGTTTAGCTCAAATGTCAGTTGCCGAAATTGAAGAAGTTGTTCAGACATGGCAAAAGGAGTATGAGGTTTTAGGAAGTATGGCAACTATTAATTACGTTCAGATATTTGAAAATAAAGGAGAGGTTATGGGGTGTAGCAATCCGCATCCTCATGGTCAAATCTGGAGTCAAAGTTCATTGCCCGATGAAATTGTAAAAAAGGATAACAGTCAACTAAATTACTTCAGCAAATTCAATCGCTCATTGCTTGGTGATTATCTTAAGCAAGAATTAGTATTAAAGGAGCGTATTGTTTTTGAAAATGAAGCTTTTGTAGTTTTAGTTCCGTTTTGGGCCACATGGCCTTATGAAATAATGATTGTACCCAAAGCGCATCAAATAAACATAAGTAAAATACCTGTTACACAAACGGTATGGTTTGCGGAAGCCATTGCTGCAATTACCAAGGCCTACGATAAATTGTTCAATTGTTCTTTTCCGTATTCCAGTGGAATTCATCAATCTCCTACTAACAATGCCAAAAATAGTCATTGGCATTGGCACATGAGTTTCTACCCTCCACTTTTGAGGAGTGCAACGGTAAAGAAATTTATGGTCGGTTATGAGATGTTTGCCGGTCCTCAACGCGATATTACGGCAGAAACAGCCGCTCTAACTTTAAGAGCGTTGGTTTAACTTTTTAGTTGTAATTAGCTGCTTATTAATAGAAAAATTAAAAACCCTGTAAATCAATATTTACAGGGTGATTGTGGAGTCGGAGAGAATCGAACTCTCGTCCAAACAAGTAACCAAAGGGCTTTCTACACGTTTATTCTTTTCTTGGGTTTTCGATTGCAAGCTGGTTAAAGACAACCTACTTACAACTTAGCTTCTTAATCTCGAAAGTGCATCGAAGCGCTACACGATCTTAGTCAATTTTTACGATGCCTCAAATAGAAACGCCACTGACTAGGGCTTTTCGGAGACATTTAGCCTTCCTACCTAGTAGGAATAAGCACGAATCTTACTATAATTCAGATTATGCAGCTAAAGCGTAGTTATTCTCGCCGTTTAAAATTTGGTCTAGCCTTTTACGTGTTTCAATGCCATTACACGACGTGCTTACCATCTAATTAATCTCGCTGTCAAAACCAGTCGACCCCTTAATGAGATAGCAAATTTTAATTTGCGTAATCGAATTAATCCTGAACTTGTTTCAGGATCTCATCAATTAATAAATGATAATATTTTTTTTGGGCGTTCCTTCCGCTTAATACCTACAAGGTTTAGATGCCAAAACAAGTTTGGTACAAGCCTTGCAGGAAACGCTTCAGTCGGGCTTTCCATTATATCTTTTGCAAAAAAAGCAAAAGGATGCCACTTCTATCCCTAACGCAGCAACCATGAAACGCTTATTACGGTTTCAAGGTTGGCGAAATTACTAAAAATAGTATTGCAAAAGTAATACCATTACATTTTTATAATAGCATTAAGAAAATATGTCAGTTCAAAGTTGAAGCAAATGTCTTATCTGACATTTGTGTCAGGATATTTGGATTTTATCAGCATAAAAACACCGTACAGTGCCACCCCTAAAGCCACGAGACCCATAGCAACTGATCCAAATTCATTTTGTAATAAACTAAAGGCATCAGCTCTGTTGATGTCGCCACCAGAATTTCCCATACCCGTCTTAAAAAATAAAAAAGCCATGATGCCAGCCACAATACCTCTAGCCGTAAAGCCCATTTTTCCTGCTTTGGTCAGCAAACTCTGGGCATCTGGATCAATGCCTGCATGTTCAATGTCCTCTTTATATTTTCCAGAATAAGCTACATAGAATTCATATATGGCTTTTCCTAATAATATAATGGCAATTACAATTGCAATTATATCTCCGTATTCTGAATTCAGTAATTGGGAAGAAGAACCAGAATCCCCAGAAGAACTGCCAAAAGCCATTTTCAATGCAGAAAACGCAAAATAACCGTAAATCAGTCCACTCACTACATAAGCTGTGCGCTTAAAATAGCCTTTAGCATCATCATCGTGATTTTTTATATTGCCAAATCCTTGATAGAGTCTATAGAATGTATAGGCAATTAGACCTAAACCGAGGGCAATAAGCAATATCTTACCATAAGATTGTTGCGCCAAAAACTTTAATATGCCGTCCTTACCACTTTTACTTCCACCTTGTCCAAAAGCAGCCATAGCCGTCAATACGCCAATTAGCAGGTAGACAATTCCTTTTGCAGCCATCCCAAAACGGGAGAGCATTTCTTTTTTTGAGCTCATTTTATATTTTTTGTTGGTTTATAATTGTCTTAATAAAAGATAAATCCATCAGTATGAGTTGTTCTATCGAAGTTTATCTTAACTGAATTGCTATTTAAAAGGAAGGGTTTTTTCGCAATTCCTAAATAACTTTATATTTTTGTTAGTACAATAAATTCTATGATACCATGATTAAAAAAGGAACTAAAGTGAAATGGAAATGGGGCAACGGTACCGCAGAAGGTAAAGTCATGGAAACGTATTCAGAAAAAGTGACCAAAACCATAAAGGGCAGCGAGATTACAAGAAACGGAGAAGAAGGTAATAAAGCACTTTATATTGAGCAAGAAGACGGAGATTATGTCCTTAAAATTGAAAGTGAGGTAGAGCGAGCCGATTAGTCATATACGTAGTAAATGAGGTTAAAGCTATAGAATGAAGTTATTTTCGTGATAAAGTTATTTCTATATTTAGCTAGTAATTTGTAAGTTGCAATCCATAATTCTAAAGCCTACTTTCAGTAAATGCAAGAAAGTAGATCAGGACAAGCTGAGAAACGAACTTGTTTTTTCCAATAACTTAAATTTTATCGTATATAATGACATTTGCCATCATAAAAGAACGTAAAAATCCACCAGATAGACGCGTGGTTTTTTCTCCAGAACATTTAGCAGAAGCACAATTGGCCTATCCAAAGGTAAGATTCATTGTAGAATCTTCGGATATCAGGATTTTCCCTGATGAGGCCTATAGAAAAAAAGGCTTCGAAGTTTTGGACGATGTCTCTGAAGCTGATGTGATGATTGGAGTAAAAGAAGTTCCCATTGAAAATCTAATCCCAAATAAAAAATACTTTTTCTTTTCACATACCATAAAAAAGCAACCGTACAACAGAGCGCTTCTAATGGCAATGTTGGAAAAAAATATTGAATTGTTCGACCATGAAACCATAGTTAAAAAAAGTGGTGCGCGTTTAATTGGCTTCGGTCGTTATGCAGGTTTGGTTGGTGCTTACAATGGTTTTAGAGCTTTGGGTTTACGCGATGGTTTGTTCAATTTACCGAAAGTAGAAACCCTTGCAGATTTAAATGAGGTTAAATCGGAATTGGATAAAATTACGATTCCAAATTTAAAAATTCTTCTTACTGGAACAGGAAAGGTAGCCTATGGTGCCAAGGAGATTTTGGATCATTTGGGAATTAAACAAATAAGTGATGCTTTATATTTGACATCTCAGTTTACTGAACCCGTTTATGTCATGGCAGATGTCATGGAATATGCTAAACGAAAAGATGGTAAGGTAGGCGATAAGTACAAGTTTTATAAGGATCCATCGGGATACGAAAGCAATTTTATGCCTTATGCCAAAGAGACCGATTATTTTATTGCTGGACATTTTTATGGTAATAATGCCCCTTATTTGTTTACACGGGAAGATGCCAAACATCCAGACTTCAGAATTAATTTAGTGGCTGATGTATCTTGTGATATCGATGGTCCAGTGGCAAGTACTATTAGGCCTTCAACCATTGCAGATCCTTTTTATGGATATGATCCGCAAACAGAAAAAGAAGTGGCTTTTGATGCTGAAAACGCAATAACCGTTATGGCCGTGGATAATTTGCCATGCGAATTGCCAAAAGATGCTAGTGAGGGTTTTGGGGAAACATTTTTAGAACATGTGATTCCGGCTTTTTTCAATAACGACGAAAGGGAAATTTTAAAACGGGCCAAGATTACGGAAAATGGTAAATTAACTAAGCGTTTTAGTTATTTACAAGATTATATCGATGGAAACGAGTAAAAATCAAACAGCTTTAGTGACAGGTGCAGCTTCCGGATTGGGTTTAGAGTTGGCGCTTCTGTTGGCTAAGGATGGTTATAATCTTATTTTAATTGATGTTGATTCAGAAAAACTGGAACATACGAAGGATTTCATTTTAGATACTTATGCTACTAAGATTACTTTGTTGCTAAAAGACTTGAGCGTGGCTAATGTTGCTAACGATATCTATGAAGCGATTAGCGATATTTCTATTGATGTGGTCATTAATAATGCCGGTTTTGGTTTATTTGGAACGTTCTGTGATACGGATTGGGAGCGCGAATCGCAAATGTTACATTTACATGTATTGACCGCTACACATTTAATAAAATTACTTTTACCAGATATGGTAGAACGTGGTTCGGGAAAAATTTTAAATCTGTCATCTTTGGCGGCTTTTCAACCAGGTCCGATGATGGCTTTATATTACGCGTCTAAATCGTATCTTTTATCATTTTCACAAGCTATTTCCAATGAGTTAAGAGGCACAGGTGTTACGGTTACCGCCTTATGTCCAGGTCCAACAAAAACAGCCTTTCAAAGTGTGGTTTCTCAAGATACGGTAGAAAATAGAATAGCTTTTAATATGGCTTGTCCCAAACGTGTAGCGGCTTATGGCTATAAAGCGATGCAAAATGGACGGGTGGTTGCCATACCTGGAACACTCAATAAATTCTTGTCCATTTTACCAAGAATGCTAACTCGTAATAGAGCAACAAAAATTATCCGAAGAATTCAGGATAAGAATAGGGATTTATAACTTATTCAATACAACTTAATTTTATCATTTTTAAGTCTTCACGTTTTGAACGTACGTACTAAATAATTACAGAACTAAGATTTAAGAATATCAATCATTATATCCATTTCATCAATAAGTTTATCGGTTGAGCCATTATAGCCAACAGACCTGAATTTTATTTTGCCGTCTGGTCCTATGATAATTTTTGTTGGAATTCCGGTTACTTCATATTTGTCTGCCACTTCAAAACGAGTTGAGCCTTCAGGTTGTATATCATAAACGATATGAAAATCATATTTATTTTCAGAAATGAAATCTTCAACGAGTTGTTCTTTGTTTGCTCCACTTTCAAAAGTATCCACAAACAGCAAAGTTACGTTCTCATCATCTTTGTATTTAGTCACCACTTTCTGCATACCGGGAAAAGAGGCTTTGCATGGCCCACACCAAGTTGCCCAAAAATCCAGAATCACAATTTTTCCTTTTAAGTCGTTCAAAGCAATATCTTTACCTTTAGTATCCTTAAGGGTAAATTGTGGTGCTGCCTCATCTATCATTTTTGATCTGATGTCAGCAACACTTTTGTTATACCCTTCTTTTTCTAATGCGGCTAATTTTTCATTGACGTCTTTGGCTGAGGGACTTACATTTAGGTAAGCTTTTTTATAAGCTGCTTTTACATCCTCATTACCATTACCGAGCTTTATGAATTTGGCTGCTTTATCTAGTACAGACTCATATTGTTCGTCTGCCATCAAGTAACTTATATATCTTGCATTTGCCTCTGCATCTTGTGCCTTTGGGTCGTGTGCCTTTTCTTGGTAGGTTATGGCTTCCTTTACGTTTCCTTGTTTAAATTGTATCAGTGCATAGGTATCTGCAAACATACTGTAAGATGATTCTAGGCCTTTTTCGTAATTTCTCTGCGTAGCATAATCAGGTTTTCCATTAGGATCTTTTTGTAGCGCTTCAATAATACTGAGGGATTCTTTGGATAGTTTTTCTGCAACATCAAGTTGTTCTCCCTTCTCTGCATAGGACCATGCCAAATTGTTTAGGCCATAAGCACGTCTGTTTTTATCGACCATCATTTGGCTATACTTATCAAAATTAGCCAAATCGTCTTTTTCTAAATAGAGGTATGCTAAAGAGCTAGCCATACCATCACTAAAATTATCCATTCTAGGATTGCGTTTCATGTAGGTTTCAAAAATTGCTATCTTTTTGTCTAAATCAGTTTCAGTATTAAACTGTTTTGCTAACTCTAAATTTGCAGTAGTTCCATTGGGAAACTTTTCAATTAATAGTGCTCTTAAAGAATCGGATTTTGTTGTTTCTCCAATTGTATTATTGAAATTCATCAAGTTTGTATAATCTTCTTCAGATTTACTGGCTTTTTCATTGAGCTCCACTAAATAATTATCAATAAGTGTTTTGCCTTCGGCTTTATTGTTTTTATAGGCTAAATTTAGATACGCTGTTTCCCATTTATTTTTAAGGTCCGCACTTGAATCCATTTCTGTTTTTATAGCTTTGGCAACATCAACTGGGTCTGCTTCAATACCATAGAAACTCCCGTTTCTGACAGAATAGAAGGCCGCAGCTGAATTACTGCCAGGAATTGGGTTGCCTTCCTTATTATATAATGGCATAATATAACCAGCCTTATCATTGTTGTCGTAATCTTCGCCTACTTTAAAAAAAAGCGCAATGGCATCAGCAGAATCAGGGATTTTGATAGCGCCTTTTATCTCGTTTTCGGAAGCTTCATAGTCAATATCGACAGGATAGTTTTTTGTACCAACCATATAATTGTAAAAAGCGTCCGTAACATTGTCGTTTTTATAAGTGATTTCCAGCATTTCGCCAGGCTGCGGCTTTTCATTGGAAATAGTAAGCTGTCCAATAGTTTTAGAGTTAATTTTCTCTTCTTGCTTATCATTTTTGCAAGAGAGTATTGTTAGCATTAAAAATGCCAAGAGCGTGATCTTTTTCATTTTATAATAATTAAAAATGTTTATTTAAAGATATGAATAAGAACTAAGACTCAAAAGAAATATTGATTTTAAAAGCTAGTGGATAACGTGAATATTCTAAAATGATAATCGTATTGAATTATGAATTCATTCTTATACCTTTAGATTTTATTCAAATTCCTAAACATCCAAAAACCAACCACCAAAAATAGTCCAAAACCTAAGGTAAACAACCAAGCGTCATAGTGCTGAAATGGCGCCATGATAATATTTAAAATATCTAAAAACAATAGGTGTGGCTGACTAATAATTTCCCAAGAATTATAGCGTAAAAAGCGACCAAGATAGACTCCAAATCCACATAAAAATAGAATGCTAATGCTAATCGTTTCAATGGGCAATTTTTCAAATTTAGATTTAACAAGTTTTTGCATATCCAAAATTGACATATAAAAGAGTAATAAGCCGCTCAGTGCAAATGATAAAATCACTAAAATATCGAGCCATAAAAGAGAGTCGCTTCCTATTCTAATATGAATAAGGTCTGTAACAATATAGGGTGCATTTGGCAAAAATGCCAACCAAACCAATGACCACAACGTCAGTTTCAATTTACTGAGATTGGGTTTGGTGCTGAGGTACATAGTTATGGTATAAGGTATGATGGCCAAAAACACATTCCAGATTAAAAACAAAAAGAAAAAGGATTTGTTCAATTTCATGCGTACCATCAATAAAATAACACTGAAGGTTAAGGCCACGCTAATGAGTGATAAGGTTCTAAACCGTGTTTGAACGATAGTTTTTAGTGTTTCCATAATCTGATATTTTTTGAGTTTTGTACTTTGGAAATCGAAGATTCAATGCCTAAAACTGTTAGAATTCCAAGGGTATAAGCTAATAAATCCGTGACATGAAATGTACTGCCGAAAATAAGTTTTGCCGTAAAGCTATCTTCTAAATTGAAGTAGCTTAAGAATGGTGTGAGCTGAAGAAACTCAATCCCATAAGCAATCAAGAGGACTACCAAACATGAAGCCCTCACATTCAAGTTGGTACATCCTCTGATAATTGCATATAGTAAAATAACGATGAGATAATCGCCAAACGTATAACGAATAAATCCAGTTTTTATGATGAAAGCAATGGCCAATTCCACTAATAACAGAAAGTGTGCCAAGGCCAAATAATTTTTGCTAAATTGAAGCTTCATGTTGAAATAATTTTAAATTTATTTAATGACGATTTTATCGCCTAAAAATTTGGGTTCTACATTAAACAGTATATCTAAACTTGCTTTGGCACGTGCCAAATATTCTCTCGCAGGTGTTTTATAAACGTCTTTTGCATTGTAAGCCACAGCATCAATGCCATAATGTTGAGCGATGTAAATGGCACGCTGGTTGTGAAAGCGCTGTGATATAATAGTGATAGCATTCTGACCAAAAATTTCCTTGGCCCTAACAATGGAATCCAAAGTTCTAAATCCTGCATAATCTAAAAATATACGTTCAGCAGGCACACCTTTTTCGATCAAATCGCTTTTAAAATCCGTGGGTTCGTCGTAGCCTTTTCTTCCATTATCACCACTGACTAAAATGTAGTCTATTTTTCCGGCTTTGTAAAGATCAACCGCCGCTTCTACTCGGTATTTGTAAAACAAGTTGATGTTTCCGCTTGGGGCGTATTTACTTGCGCCAAGAACAAGTCCGACTTTGTTTTTCGGAATAGTATCGATGTCATTATAGTTGAACCCTTTGGCTTTATAGCTTATCCAATGGAAAGTTAAAAACACACCAACGGCCGCACAAACTCCTGATAGGATTAAGATTTTTAATTTTTTCATTCCCGTCCTAACCTTCCCAATGGGAAGGAATTTTATTAGTTATAATTAAGACTATGTAGTTCATAATTAATCGTTCTTTATAAAAAAGTTTTATCATGATGCTAATTTGAGGTTTATTAATTCAGGCTTCGGAAAAATGGCAGCTCTAAAATCTGAAATGGAAACCGTTAATAGTTTCTGATAATCGAAATGATGAAACGCATGCGCGGCCTTTCCTGTTTTGAAAGATTTATAATAGTATTTATAGTAATCTGGCAAAATGGCAATACCAAGAAGTATGGCGCCATACAAATAGGGACTGCGTTTTCCGTTGCCATAGCATAAACATTGTAACGCAATTTCGTCTTCTACTTTGGTGCTATAGCCACAAAGCACATGGTAACAATCGTGACGTTCTACTTTAGGTATCAATTCGAAATTATTTGTATCCAAGAATTCTCCCAAATGGCGACCAAAACTCGGTTCGGGGAACTTAAGTAAATCGGACTTGCTAACGTTCCAAGGCTTATGATTTTTGAATAACGACGTGTATATACGTTGCGAATGTTCAAATAGCCAAATAATAAGTTGCTTTCGTTTTTGCTTTACGATTTTGAAGAGGTTGTTCATGGTAATTCGGGTTGTTGAGGTTCTAAAGTGTTATTGAGGTTTTTCTTGAATCTTGAAGGGTACTTTATTTTACGACTCCATATAAAAAGTGAGATAAAGAACACGGAACTGAAATAGTAGATCGCAAATATGCTTCGGTCTAATCCTATAATGGCTAAAATGCAGAGTGTGAATAAACAGATAATGTAATACGGAAAATAGAGCTTAAATATCTTAATTATATCTTCTGAAGTTTTAGCTGACCAAAACATACACGAGACACTTAGTCTTAAAATTACAAATGTAAATCCGCCAACAATTACGAACGCGATTAGGATTAATCCAGCCATTTTATTTAGCGTTTAATTTGAAATTATCATACTTTAATTCTTGCCAATTGTTGGTTCGCAATTGATACACGTATTTATTGTATTTCGATTCTATACGTTGAATGGCGTCATCGTCTAATTTTTTATCTTGAAGCTGCTCACTTAGTAATAAGGTGTTGTTATCCGATAACTCTATGAGATAACCAAAATCCATGGATTGCGCATAGTTGAAGTTGTAATTGGTGATATGATAATCCCAATTTATAGTGCTGGAAATAATGAGGATGATAAAAGCCGCTTGCGTATTTATGCGAAATAAATACCAATTGTTTTTCACATTATAAATTTTTAATAGGGTGGTTACAAGTCCGATGGTGGTAAGCATTAAATAGACCAAAACACCAATACGCTTATAGGTCAAACCAAAATAATAGATGTACTGACCGTTTTTAAAAACGATACTCAGCACCAACAGCATATTTAATATAATCCATGTGAAGGCGAGGCGTTTAAGGATTGTGTTGTCTTCATAAAAATTAAGATTGCCTCTAAACACATACAGTAGAATCATTATGGCAATGACAATGGAAGCAATTAAGGCATTGATGCCGCTATGCACTTGTGCCGAATACACCGAAGCTCTAATATCTTGCTGTGCTGTTAGAAAAGCGATATCCGTAATTAAATACAGTACGATTAAAGCGTTTAAAAGTGAAATAAGGATAACACCTAACTGGTTTTCTTGTTTTAATTTTGGAATGGAAAACGTATCCGTTTTGAATAAATTATTATCAGTTTTTAAATCGATTTCCGTTGCAGGTTCCACTTCGATTGGTGCATAAATATTGTTGAATAAATAATAGCCCAAACCTGCAACTAATACCCATTGCACATTTATAAATCCGAAATCTATGGCTTCAATTAAGTTACTGAAAACAGGATTTCCATCTTTGTAAAGTGCAATAAAGGCCACAACAATAACTGCAGGAATCAGGATAATTTTTACCCAATGTAAATAATCGATCTGTGTCTTTTCTTCAGCTTTTGTTTCTGGTTTTGGAAGTGCAAAATTCCGATGGAAAAAACCTGCAATGGTGGTGTATAAACCATTGAGCCAATTCACATAAATGGAAGATTTAGTTTCGGAAAGCTGTCCGATTAAGGTGAAAAAGGCCACTAAGTTGGCAATTACCGAAAGTGTGGAGCTATGGAAAAACATGGTTAATCCCGTTATGAGGTAAGCGATAGTGTAGATAATGGTTTTCCGATTCTTAAACTGTGATTGATTATTAATAAAAAGAATTACAACCGTAAGCAAACTAAATAGAAACAGGTTGAGTCCAATATTTTGGTCGTAGAAGAAGGTACTAAATAAAAGGGCTGAAATGAAGAGCATTAATTTTTTCATGGTTTTTTGTCTTAAAGTACTTTGAATTACAAAGTAAATGGTTAAAAAAAATGCGACGTACTGAACGTAGTCGAACTATTGTTGCGTTAATTTATGATGATGTTATATTCAATCGTTTGATTTCTTGTTTATAGGCTGATGGTAAAATGATATCTTTTAATACCCAATCGATTTTCAAACTTCGACAAATTTTATAGATAGGAATAAATGGTGCTAGTAACGATTGTTTTCTAAGTTTCAATAATTCCCTTACGGTATTTGGTAATAAAAGTATCTGCGATTCCAATAATAGGCGATATCTAAAAATCCCTAAATGTTTTCGGTATTGCTTGTATAGATCTTTGGTGTAATGTCCGTTTTTTAAGTTTTGATTCAAGTGATCATTTCGTGTTGTTTGAAAGTCGGCATAGGTGAGTGGAAGGTTTTTCAATCCCATCCTTTGACCAACATTTATGAATACATTGAGTACGTCTTGCTTTTCTTCTATGTGTAATGGTCGCTCTAAGATTTCATAAGAACGAATGGAATAATCGATCAACATAAACAAGACATCCTTATAGGCCCATTCTGGAATTGCTTCGCCACGTTTATTTTCAACAGCAGTGTGAATTGCCGTAATATGATCAATAGCTTTTATCGCAGCATCTTTTTCTGAAAACACAATGGCTTTTGCATAATTCACGGTTGAAAACAATCTGCCCAAAGGATCTGACGGTAACTTACCCGTAAAATAAAGCCAATCCACAGCCTTGTTCAAAGCAAATTCTGCAGAAGCACCAGCAAAAACCAAAAGAATGGTGTCGCTTGTTCCCCAGATCTCCCTGACGATTGAATTTTTATTTACAAATGGTTCTGATGGCATTGTGTTCCTATTCTGTTTTATTGATTAATTTTTCTAGTGCTTCGATATGTTTTTTAAACTCTGCTTTGCCAAGTTTTGTAACACTGTATCTTGTGTTTGGTTTCCGACCAATAAATTGTTTTTCAACTAAAATATAGTCTGCTTTTTCCAACGCTTTGGTATGGCTTGCCAAATTCCCGTCCGTTGCACCTAATAATTCCTTTAGCATGTTAAAATCGGCGTACTCGTTTACCATAAGAATTGACATGATGCCAAGCCTGATCCTGTGGTCAAAAAGTTTATTTATGTTTGTGATTATGCTCATTAATTAGCTTCCTCCTAGGGGTGTGTTGAAAATACCAACCGCAAGTTCAACCCATATAATCATTAAAATTGCGATAATAATGATTGTAATTAATATGCGCTTATTTTTAAATTTTACTTTTTCGAAAATAAAGTCAATGGCTAAGCCTGTAATAGTCAAAAGTGTTGCGGCCACAATAAAATCAAATACCGTCCAATTCACTTCTTGAGTAAATTGCATGGCTATTAAAGGTACTAACAATATTAAAATTATTAGACTTGAAATTGCTATTCGTCTTTTGTTTAGAAAATCCATAATAGAATAAGTTTATTTAGTATCATATTTAAAATGCATCCAAGTCCCATAAATAATGTGCATAATTCCAAATCCTAGGACCCAAAGCCAAAAGCCATAACCTGGATAATAACTCGCGATTAAGCCCAATATTATTTGAATAAAGCCTAGATATTTGATATCGCCAATACTATATTTTGACGCACTGACTAAAGCTAAGCCATAAAAAATAAGCATTAAACCTCCCGTTTGTCCGTATCTGCCTTGACTCAAAATGATCAGGCAATACACACCGCCAACGGCAAGTGGAATTAGAAAATTATAAAGTAATCGTTTAGAGGACGTATCCCAAATTTTTTCATTATTTGTTTTGGCTTTTCGTGTGGTCAGTATAATTCCTGTAACCGCACTTAACAGCGCCACCATGAAGAGTACAAACATAACCGTCCAAAATACCCAACCGTAAAAAATGTACAAAGTACCATTGCTAAAATTTATGACGAGCCAATAGGCAATTGCAGCACCAATTAAAGCGTAAATTCCTGCGAGGACTCCCGATAATCCACTTAAGGAAATAAATCGTGAGGATTTATTCATAAGATTTTTAATCTCACTAATGTCTTTTAGATAATCTTTTTCGCTCATAATTAAAAGTACTTTGAAATACAAAGTAAAATAAAATATTCCATCTGAACAAATTTATTTTCGAGATTTGATTAAATTTATCGAGAGGATAGAGGATAGAGGATAGAGGATAGAGGATAGAGGATAGAGGATAGAACAAATAAAATAGAATTAAAGCCTTAACTAATTGGCAAATGTAACAGACAATAGATTAAATATGCAGGATAACTATTGGCTGAAAATCTCTCGAAAAGGCACAAACCAATCTGCCAGGCAGGTGCTAGAGGAATAAACGAAAATATTAATCACGGAGCACTTTTTCTTTCCCCTTATGGGGAAATGTCCGCAGGACAAAGGGGCTTGTAACAATAAACAACTATGATAGAACTACTATTAGCCATTGCAAATATTTCCGGAGGCATTTTACTCGGTCTAGCCACCTTGGACAAATGGGATGGCGAACGCGATTTTTTTAATAAAATAGCTGGCTTTTTAGCACCCTTTCAAACAGCGATTGGGATTGCTTTAATCGTATTGGCGATACTGGAGTTTTGGGATGGTCTGTTATTCAATATCGTTAGTATACTAGGCGGTATTTTATTGTTGACTCATGTATTTCAAAAAGTACCTGCCTTAGAAACTAGTTTAAGAAAGCTGTCGGCAAAGTTGATGCCTTTTAAAGCGATCATTGGTATTGCACTTATTGTTATTGGAATATTAGGTCTGTTTTAGAAAAACTAAGGAGAAAGTAATTTTACTTTAAACTTTAGTAATGCTAATTGACCATCGGAAACGGTCAAATTTTTTCTTCGCTTATCTCTGTAGGGAATAAAAGCTATAAAATTTCCATTTTCATTTATAAACTCTATTTCATCCGAAAGACCTGTATTGTCAAATGAGTAATAATAAGTTGTTTCTTTTTTAATACTCGAAAAGACCAATTTAATTACTGAATCTTTTTTAGTGGTGATGTAGCCATTTGTTTTATTCTCAAGTTTTAGTCCTGAGGTATGGTAGGCACTGTAAAAGATTGGAAAATTAAAGTAATCAGTTTTTGAAATAGGTTGGTCTAATAATTGCCATTGCTTGTCGTCAGGGAAATGCGTCAGCACTAATTTTTCGGGGTCAATCATAAAATAAGTATCTGAGAAATTGAAAAATTTGGAGTTATATATACTGTTTCCTGTTGACCAAGTCGCGTCTATAAGGTACCACTGGCCATCAATCTTTACGGCATTCCAAGCATGATTTGAAGTGCTTCTTTTTCTCCCAATCTCTTGAACATAAGTTTTAGCATAGCCAGTAACTACGGCAGAGTTGATGTTTAAATCTCTTAACACTTCTGTTAATAATCTTGAATAGCCCTCACAAACTGCAGACTTTTTCCTCAGCACTTTTCGAGCTAATTTTCGATTGTAAACATGAAGCTTTGCCTCATAATCTGCTTTGGATTTTGAACGGATTTTTTTATTTTTTTTATTTTTTCGGAATGTTTTATAGTCGTAAGTGATATTATTTGCGATCCAAAAATATACGGCTCTAGTTTTTTCAATATCAGTTTCAAAATCATGTCTAATTCTATTGGCAAATTGTTCAATGGATTTAAACTTTTTAGGATAAGTACTTACAATAGAGTCAATGCTTGCGTAGCTTTGTGAAAAACTGAGTTGAATTGAAATTAGAAAAAAGATTAGTAAAAAAGATTTCATATGGCTAATTTAGACAAAAATTATTCCAGTTTTGAATCCAGCCGAAGCACATATCCTCAAACAAGCTGAACCTTACAAATCCATTTATTTGCATTTGCAAGTATTGATAGAACACACCTTACCAGAGGCAGATCTGTTGTACAAATGGAAAATGCCTTGTTACTACATTGATAAGCGTCCAATATGCTACCTCAATAAAAGTAAAGATTATGTCGATGTCGGTTTTTGGCATTCTGCACATTTATCAAAAAAGTGGGACGCCTATTTAATTACCGAAAAACGTAAAGTCGTAAAATCATTACGATACAAAACACTGGACGATATTGATGATGCCGTTTTTATTGCAATTTTAAAAGAAGTAGAAGGTATGAAAGAGAAGGGGTTTTATAAGAAGAATTAGTTCCCCATTGTCCTTCGGACATTTCCCCAAAGGGGTAAATTGGCAGTCTTCAGCCTGCCCGTACCGAAAAGGCACGTTCGGGCGGGTCTGCAGTCACAGTTAAGGAGAAAAAGTTATTATGTTGTTTAGGTTAATTAGTCGAAACTCTAAAAGGCTCTGCGAATCTCCGTGAAACCTCTGCGAATCTCTGCGTAGTTTTTCTTTACGTCTTTGCTGCCGAAGGCTTTCGGTATTGCTTGAGATTTTCAGTTGGCAGTCTTCAGCCTGCCCGTACCGAAAAGGCACGTTCGGGCGGGTCTGCAATCACAGTTAAGGTGAAAATGTTATTATGTTATTAGCTTAACTAGTCTAAACTATTAAAGCCTCTGTGAATCTCCGTGAAACCTCTGTGTAATCTCTGCGAAATTTTTATTTGTGAAACTTTGTGTAACAAGGTTAGTTAACCAATTGGAATTTGCCATTTAAAGTTTTGAATTTACTTTACCAACCACATCCCCAAAAAAACAGCCAAAAACCCAACCACAAAACTAGCAACCGTATAAATGGCAAAACTCATGAAGTCACCCGATTTCAAAAACACATGATTCTCATAAGCAAAAGTAGAAAAGGTCGTAAACCCTCCACAAAAACCAGTCGCTAATAGTAAAGTCTGACTTTGGGAAAGCGTTTCGTTTTTAGTCGCCAAACCAAGAATAATCCCGATTAATAAACTCCCCAAAATATTAGCCGCAAACGTACCATAAGGAATTCCAGTTTCAGAATTATTGAGCCATTTCCCAATGATAAAACGGAGTACACTTCCAAAACCACCACCAAGGAAGACGAGTATGAGTTGTTTCAAATTTTAGTTTTTTTATTCAGTGTTCAATCCAGTTGGCAGTCCTCAGTAGACAGTCCTCAGCCTGCCCGTACCGAAAAGGCACGTTCGGGCGGGTCTTCAGTTGGAATTCTGCAGTAATTCAGTCCTCCGTCATCTGTCATCCATCTTCCGTCAATTTTCAAACTCCACACTCCACACTCCAAACTCCAAGCTACATGCTTCCCGCTTCCAACTTCCCGCTTCCAACTCACTCCACCTCCACATAAATCTCAGTTATCCATTTCGCAGGATTCGGTTCACCCATAGGATCTGTAATATAAGTTTCGAGCATCGCGCCACCTTCAACCATTTCTAAATTATTGTCAGCAATATAAGTCATAGTGGTTTCCCAAGCTTCATTCAGATTGGAATAATTACCTTTTAAAACGGTTTTTACAGTTTTAAAAGATTCTAGTTTTCCTGTTAAAATATCAGCGTCGTCAGTAACCACTTTAGAGTTCGTTGGTACGCAACACGAAAAAATAACCGCATCATTCTCTTCATCCCATTTATGGTACAAAATAAAAGGTGATCCAGCCATGGTAATGTTATGCGTTGTGGCATAAGCACCAACTTCGGGCAACATTGTTTTCATGTTTTGTTCAAAATCACTGAACTTACAAGAGGTGGTATTGTAGAGGTAATAACCACCACTATGCTGAGTGACCCCTTGGACATTAATACTATAGACTTTCATTTCAGCTTGAACCACACTATCCAATAAGGTTAATCCCCTTTCATAATGAGGGCCAATTTGCGCTTCCATGCCTCCCATAAATGCCGAAAACATTTTAAAACCAAATGGTAAATCCTTACCAGAAATAGTCCAAGTGACATCTGTTGTACCATCGTCGTTTGGCTTAAATTCCCAATTCACATCAGACTTTGGCATGTCCTCAAATTGCATTTCTTGGGTAATGGAAGATTTTGGATTGGTAGCAATCGTCTTCATAGTGCCAACACCATCTTCATCTTCCCAAGAATAAGAACCACCAACGCCTTTGGTTTGTTCTGAAAAAGTCATAACGATTTCAGGATTTTCCTCCTTCCAAGAGTTCCAAGCTTCCCAGTTCTTAAAATCAATCACATTGTTATACACCACAGATTGTGGTGCATTTATGGTTTTGGTGCGCGTAACTTCAAACGAATTTGGTTGTACCGCAATATAAATTGAAACGCCAATCACAAGGATGAGCAGCAGCAATAACACATATTTTAAGATTTTCATTTTTTGACTTTATGGGTTGTAGTAGATCAAATATAATCATTTTATGATATGTGATATATATATTACATTTGTCTACAACTAAAAACTAAACAAATGAATTTGAAATCATTATTGAAAATATGTCTTTTTGCCCTGTTGATTGTGGCCTGTAAGAACGACGAAAAAGATGTAAAGGAAGAACCAACTGAAACGGTTGAAACGGCACAAGCTGATTTTGACTATAATGTTGAAGAATTTGCAGACATTAAAATCTTACGTTATCAGATACCTGGCTGGGAGAATCTGAGTTTAAAAGAACAAAAATTAGTGTATTATTTAACTCAAGCAGGTTTGGCAGGTCGTGATATTATGTGGGATCAGAATTACAGACATAACTTAAAAATTAGACGTGCACTAGAAAATGTATATAAACAATTTAGTGGCGATAAAACCACTGACGATTGGAAAAATTTTGAAACCTACCTTAAACGTATATGGTTCAGTAATGGTATTCATCATCATTATTCCAATGCGAAGATAAAACCAAAATTTTCGAAAGACTACCTTAATGAATTGTTGACGGCCACCAACACCACCTTAGAAGGCGAAGCGTTTGACGTATTGTTCAACGATAAGGATGCGAAAAAGGTAAATCAAGCCAAAGGGGTTGATAATGTATTGGAATCTGCCGTGAACTTTTACGGTCCGGATGTGACCAATGCCGATGTGGCTAATTTCTACAAGAAGAAAACATCGCCTAATCCAGAAAAGCCCTTATCTTTTGGTTTAAACTCTAAACTGGTTAAGGAAAACGGTGTTTTAAAAGAGCGCGTTTACAAATCTGGCGGATTATACGGTGAAGCCATTGACGAAATCGTAAAGTGGCTGGAAAAAGCAAAAGGCGTTGCCGAAAATAAAGCACAAGGCGATGCACTTGGACTGCTCATAGACTATTACAAAACAGGCGATCTGCAAACTTGGGACGATTATAACGTCGCTTGGACGGCTGCAACGGAAGGCAATATTGACTATATCAACAGTTTTATTGAAGTTTATAACGATCCCTTAGGTTACCGAGGGTCTTACGAAACTATTGTTCAGATCAACGATTTTGATATGTCTGAAAAAATGGCGGTGCTTTCTGAAAATGCCCAATGGTTTGAAGATAATTCGCCTTTAATGGACGATCACAAAAAAGATAGCGTTGTTGGTGTCACTTACAAAGTCGTAAACGTTGCAGGTGAAGCTGGTGATGCCTCGCCAAGCACGCCAATTGGTGTTAATTTACCAAATGCCAACTGGATTAGAGCAGCTGTAGGAAGTAAATCAGTGTCTTTAGGAAACATTATCAATGCCTACAATAATGCAGGTGGAACAGGTCGCTTAAAGGAATTTGCACACGATGAAGAGGAAATCCAGCTCGAAGAAGAATACGGACAACTAGCGGACAAATTACACACGGCTTTGCACGAAGTGATTGGTCATGCCTCAGGACAGTTAAATCCTGGTGTTGGTGAGACTAAGGAAACCTTAAAGAATTATGCTTCTACTTTAGAAGAAGGACGCGCCGATTTAGTCGGTTTATATTATTTGTACAATCCTAAATTACAAGAATTAGGCTTGGTCGACGATTGGAAAAAAGTAGGAAAAGCGGCTTACGACGGTTACATTAGAAATGGATTGATGACGCAATTAATCCGTTTGGATGTTGGTGATGATGTTGAAGAAGCACATATGAGAAACAGACAATGGGTTTCAGCTTGGGCTTACGAAAAAGGAAAGGAAGACAACGTGATTGAAAAAGTCACCAAAGACGGCAAAACCTATTTCAATATCAATGATTATGAAAAATTGCACGAGATTTTCGGTCAGTTATTAAGAGAGACACAGCGTATTAAGTCTGAAGGTGATTTTAAAGCCGTAGAAGACTTGGTTGAAGGGTATGGTGTAAAAGTAGATCAAGCCATACACAAGGAAGTCAAGGCGCGTAACGAGCAATTTCCGTCACCACCTTATAGTGGTTTTGTGAATCCTGTTTTAGTGCCTGAAATGGATGATGCAGGTGAAATTACAGCGATTAAAGTTACCCAACCCAACGCCTTTGCGCAGCAAATGTTAAACTATAGCTCCAACTATAGCCATTTGCCTGAGGTGAATTAAACGCTTAGGCTTATAAGTTTTAAAAAGCACTTACAGTATTGTAGGTGCTTTTTTTTTGTGAAAACCTAAGGATTTATGAGCCTGTTATTTCTTATGTAATAAGATTCAGGGAATTACAGTAATATACCAATCTCATTTTTTTGAAAATATACGTAACTTTACGTATAGACGTCTTGATTGATTTGTTTAGTTTTATAGCCTGTAAAAACTGGAAGAAGGTTTTAGTATCCCTGAAATATTTCAGGATATGACGAATAAAAGTTATTATATAATGAGTTGTAAGTAATTGAGCGCAACTAACGAAACAGAAATTATGAATTCAGTTTTTAGAGAAAAAATAGTAAGAGAAATTTCGGAATTGGAATCAAACTCAAATTGGAAAACCGACAAAGCGAATGTAAACATAGTCACTCACGATAACGGAATTCTACGTGCAAGAAAATATTCTTTAGAATCTGAATTACACTTTACTGTATTTAAAGGATATACGGTAAAAAGATTTATGGAAACGGATTTCAATTATTTTACTTGGCTTCCAAGAAACATTGAAAATTTTACTTACGACAAGAAAGTCCTTGAATATGCTAAAACTTGTATTGATTTTTTAGAGAAAATTGACAAATATCCAATTAACAGAACTAATACTGATTTAGGAAAAGCAATAAGTCAAGTTAATGTAATGATACGATACGAACATTGCCTTGATTATAAAAATGACGAAACTATGCTAAAGTATTGGAAAAGCTTTATTGACGTAGATTATTATAGGACAATTTTAAACACACCACTTGAAAGACTAATAAGACAAGCACAAGAAATTGAACAAGTAAGTTCTGATTATAGAAGAAAATATTATAATGAAATGATTGGAAATTAAAACAACTACTTACAACACCGTATAAAAAAAATTGCTAGTTTTAGCTAAACCAAAGTTAGTTGCTCGTTTCTAACTTCTGATTTTCCTTCGGAAAATCCTCGCCCACAAACACGCAACTTTCTTTATACAAACACGTTGTAAAACATTTTTGACAAAACAATGAATAAAACAGAAAACATTGAAATTGAAGAAAATTCATTTGAAATAAATGCGAATGAAAAGGATTATGTTATTATTCAAAGACATTTTACAAAACACACAAAACTTGATTTAGAAATTCAGAATTTACCAATTCCGAAAAAGCCCATTTGGTTGAATATTGTAGTCAGAACACTTCGATTTTATCAAAACAATATTTCAGAAAAATTAGGAAATAGGTGTGTTTTCGACCCAAGTTGTTCTCGATATTCTGAACTCTCTTTTCGAGAAAAGGGATTTCTTAGAGGAATGTCACTTACAATAAACCGACTGAAACGTTGCCGACCAGAAAATGGCGGAATTGACCAATTAAATTAACCAAATAAATTATAAAGGATGCAATACAAAATTGAACAAATCGGAGCTGAATTTTCAAGCAAAGCAATTACTGGGCTTGAAAATAGATTTAACAAATATTCGGAACAAGGTTATAAGTTTCATTCTGTTTTTCAAGTTCAAAAACCTGGATGTTTAGGAATTGGTTCGCCATCAATAACTTATCTTGCTGTTTATACGAAAGAATAAAAAAACGTTTTACAACACCCTATAAAAAAAATGCTGGTTTTAGCTAAACCAAAGTTAGTTGCTTGTTTGCTAGCTTCTGATTTTCCTTCGGAAAATCCTTGCACACAAACACGCAACTTTCCATATACATAGATGTTGCCCACAATATGAAACCCAAAATTATGAGAGAATTGTCAATTATATTTTTGCTTGCCCTAAGCAGTTTAACTTTTGGACAACAAGGCAAATCAGTATTAATTTTAAAAGATAGTTCTCGCATTAATGGAATTGGAAAGATAAGCGGTATATCATCTATTGTTTCTGTTAAATTTAAGAATGACACTCTCAAATACCGAACTTATAAATCAAAAGAAATCGTTGGAATAAATATCCTTGAAAATAACTATTATAGAAAATTCAGATATAAATATATAGATGGTGAAAAATATCCAGAGATTGTTGAAATAGTTTCAATTGATAGTTTAAGTCTATATGTTAGGATTTATGAAGGAAGTGTTTTATCCAATTCATTTTCTAACGAGCCGATACCCATAATTGGAAATGAACCTGTGCAAACTATTGAATTAGATAATGGTCAGAAAATAAGTGTTGGACAAAGACCTCGTAATAGCTTCATAATAGTCAATATTCCCAGATACAGTTATTATGTTGGTATTGGAGAAAGTGAGCAAATTGAACATTTATACACTAAAGGTTTACCTTTTGCAAAAGGTTTCAAGAAATCTATGAAAAAATACTTTAAAAACTGTCACTCATTAATTGAAAAAGTAGAAAATAAAGAGTTTTCGAATGACAAATTATGGGAAGTTTTAGATTATTACAATCAGAATTGTCTAAACTCGCAGCGTGAATAAATACTGTGGGCATCAATGTTTATAATTCATTGCATTTAGAGCTTACTTAGGAAAGGCTTGGACTTTCTATCTTTGATTTATTTGCTAAATTGGGTTTTAAAACATGCAACGAAATGTACACCAGACCAATTTAATGCCAAAACGGTACATCAAATCAAATTTTGAAAGGGAAAAATGAATAAAAAGATTGACTCTACACTATATTTTTTTCAATATCTAACCGCCCGAGTAATAGTTGTTGGTGGAATTGCATTTTTGATTTACAGTATAATAGCACAAGAGGTAGGAGCCATCATTTTTTGTTCAATATTTGTGCTTTTTGTAATTTTTATTTTAATAAAACAAGTCCCTAAACCGACAGATCTTTCATTTGACAAAGATTTCCTGTACCTCGATAATCTATCTGACCCAATCCGAATTGAGGATATTTCAGCTTTAGAAAATGGCGTAATAGTATATAACGTGAATGGAAAAATTTCTAAAATAAATTTACCAAATTTCTATTATATTGACAAAAATTATAAAAAACTGAAAGCTGCGATAGAAAATAAAAGTACACAAGCACAACGTAGTATATAAAAATAGCTATTTTATTCTCAACCAATGCTAGTTACTTTGTTTGCTCGCATCGGATTTTCCTACGGAAAATCTTCGCACACAGAAACCCAACTTTCCATATAAAAATCCGTTAGCGATCATTCATGAAAAAAATCGGAAATATTATAATAATTGCTATTCTGCTATTTTTGATAGGCCTATTTATTCGACCGGAAAAGGTCATATATCTACCTAAAATAACTGGACAGGTCATTGACCAAAATGGAAACCCGATTCAAAACGCCATAGTCGCACGTATTGAAGAAAAGGAGCTAAAAAATAATGACTATGAACTATTTAAATCACAAACGGATACGACTGACTTAAATGGGAATTTCGAACTTAGCGAAAAATCTAAAATTGAATGGTTTCATACACCACTTGATTTGCCATTTGTTTACTGTTATGCAAATTTTCAGGTTTCAAAAAAAGGATACGACACTTATAAAACGGACTATAATGCAGAGGAAAATAGTAAATACAATGAAAACCTAAATGCTTGCAAAGGAATTGTATTTAAACCGAAAATAACATTAAAAAAGCTCTAGCTTATGCTGTATGGCACTGCTGGCTTTTGATTTTCTTTTAAAAAATCCTCGCATCCAAACCCGCAATCTTTCATATAAAAACAGTTTTAAATAAATTAAGAGAAACTATGAGAAATACATCAAAATTCGTTTTAATGATTTTATCAATCGTACTAGTAAGTTGTGGTGCAATGGGAACTAAAACCCTTTACAGAACGGAAACGGATTTTAATAAGCCGACCAAAGTCGGATTTAGTCAAGTTGCAAACGAGGATATCATGGACAAAATAGTAAAAGGAAGTGCGAAAATATATGACAGTACAATGACAAACCAACTTGCAACGCAAAACATAAAGTCAGATAAAATAGTTGTTGAAAATTTTGACGGATTTGAAAGCGTACATGCGGATGAAATTAAAAATCTTTGTGTGGACAACCAATTAGATGGTATGATATTAACTCAACTAAAATTTTTGAACGTAAAGTATAGCAGTATGTTTATTCCGATTGGAGTTAGTGAAGACACGGAAGTAGAAATGCAATATTATGATGCGAATGGAAGTTTATTATTGCACACAAAACATAATACTCATATGGGAAATTCCTATTGGGATTTTCCATCTGCTGATAAAACCGTGACAGACGGAACGAAAGGAGCATTGGGCAGAATAATAAAAGAGATAATAAAATAAAACTACTTATAATAAATCGTGTATTAAAAATTGTTTCGTTCTTGCGTATTTATGAATCCCTAAGTGTAGGAACTTGTGGATTTTCTATTCAGTTTTATTTGCTAAATTAGGTGCCTAAACAAGCTACGAAATCATACACATATTATGAAAAAAACGAAAACCCTACTTCTTACATTGCTTTTAATAGGCATAAACTCTTTTGCTCAAGAATTAACTTGTTTGGATTTTAAAAATGGAAACTTCTATGTTCCTGCTGATAATGAAACTGTTCTGACATATCGAATAATTAGAAATGAAAATGAACAAAGGGAAATAGTTGAAGATCCAGAAAATACTCTTGGAATGGATTTTAATAAAAGTCCATATGAAAAAATTGAATGGATTGACGACTGTACTTATCGAGTAAAATATGACGAATCGAAAATGGAGCTATCCGAATACCAAAAATTTGTCAATGATAATAACGGAATTTTAACTGAAATGGTAAAAATAGAAGGAAGATGTTTTTACTTTAAAGCAACATTAGATGTTAAAGGAGAAATTGAAGTTATGAATGGAAAAATATGTAAGGAATAAATACTGTGCGAACTCTGTATAAAATTAATTGCTAGTGCAAGCCTAATTACAAATCCCAATATTTTGGGACTTGCGGATTTTCTATTCGGACGTTATTTGCTAAATTGGGTGCTTAAACACGCAACGAAATGTGCACCAGACCATTTAATGCCAAAACGGTACATCAAATCAAATTTTGAAAGGAAAAAATGAATAAAAAGATTGACTCTACACTATATTTTTTTCAATATCTAACCGCCCGAGTAATAGTTGTTGGTGGAATCACATTTTTGATATACTGTATAATAGCACAAGAGGTAGGAGCCATCGTATTTTGTTCAATATTTGTACTTTTTGGAATTTTTATTTTAAAAAAACAAGTCCCTAAACCGACAGATCTTTCATTTGACAAAGATTTCCTGTACCTCGATCATCTATCTGACCCAATCCGAATTGAAAATATTTCATCTTTAGAAAATGGAGTAATATTATATAACTTGAATGGAAAAATTTCTAAAATAATTTTACCAAATTTCTATTATATTGACAAAAATTATAAAAAACTGAAAGCTGCGATAGAAAATAAAAGTACACAATCACAACGTAGTCTATAAAAATTCCTGTTTTGCGCTTATGAATTTTCCTGAAATATTTCAGGATATAACGAATAAAAGTTATTATATAGCGAGATTGCAGTCATTTAGCAAAACTCATGTAAAAATTCAATGAAATGAATATTTTAAGAAAAAAAGATGAAATTTTAGCAGCTCTTGGAAATATAAGAGCAATGGAAAGATTGCACGTTGACACTCATACTGAAGAGAAAATTAATAATATTTCTGGAATTAAAATAGCTGAATCAAGGCAAGGTCAATTTTGGGTGAATTTTCAGGAGTTAAATGGTTTTTTATTTATGAACTCTACTATTCTGAGTCATTTTGACTTAAAAACAACTCGAGGAACTAAAATAAATATACTGACGGAAGATTATGAAATTGAAATTGATTCTGATGAAAAAGAAATTGACTCTGACTTTTCGAATGTTTCAAATACTTGGATTACTAAAGTTAGTTTTGTAATTGACCCTAAAGAAAGAGAAATAATTGAAAAAAGAAATTTTGAGGAAATTGAATATAAATTCAAAAAAGAAAAACTGAGATTTATTATGAAAAAATAAAAATGAACTGCTAACAGCGTATATAATTCATTGCTAGTTCTAGCCTACTTAAGAAAGTCCTCGCTCCCGATAGCTATCGGGATTCTATCGGTGATTTATATACTAATTTTAGTGCTTAAACACGCAAAGAAATCATACACTAGACTGTCGTAAAATATTATGAAAAACCCTTCGATTATTTTAATACCATTGATTGTTGTATTCTTTTTAACCTCTTGTGAGAACAGTAAAGAATCAAAAATCAATTTTAAAGATTTTGAGATTAGTTTATCTAAAAATGAGGAGCCACCATTAATTTTTGAACTTAAATCAGAAGGTGAAATTCAATACTTCGTAGAAAATCAACCAAAAAAATGGAAAGGATTGGATAAAGAATCCGAAACAACAATTGGAGTTTATGAATGGAAACTATTTCCACATAATAATCTCGAATTTGAATATCCTAGAACGTATTCTTTCGAGGCGGATTTGTCCATAACGAATGATATTTGGACTCTATCAGGCAATGACTTTAAGATTATGGTTATCCGACCAATGGTTGAGATGGACGTAGAAGAATATGTAGATGAAATGATAAGTCAATTCGGACAGTCAAATTGTTCTACAACAGAAATATCCAATCAACTAAATACTTCTAAACTGAACGGAATAAAATTATCCGTTAATCTTGCTGGTATTGACCTTGAGTTAGATGTTTTAGAAGTAATTGACAAAAGTGGAAAAAAGAGTTTTCTAGTATTTCAAGATTCACTAAATGATGCAAGACAAAATAGTAAAGAATCAAAAACTACTTTGGCAAGAATAAAACAGACTTTTAAAATAAGTTAATAAAGTTTTAGAACCATTTGTATAATTCATAGCTAGCTCTAGCCTACTTACAAATCCCGAAGTATTGTGAGTTGTGGATTTTCTGTTCAGTTTTTATTTACTAAATTAGGTGCTTAAACTACCCAACTAATCTTTCCCAAAACCGTTGACAAAAAGCTGTTATAAAAAAAATGTTCATTTGGGTTAAATCTTTTATTTACAGTTAATTATAACTTTAGTTTTTATATTTTTGATTATCTTTATTTGGTTAAAACTTGTTAATACTTAAAAAAGTAAAATTATGGCAATTAATATTATCGGAGCAGGCCTTGGGAGAACTGGTACTTATTCTCTTAAATTAGCAATTAATCAACTTGGATATGGCCCTTGTTACCATATGGAAGAGGTCTTGAAAAATACGAATCCACAAGTTCAACTTTGGTCAGAGGCCATAAAAGGCAATTCGAATTGGAGCGCAATTTACGATGGTTTTAATAGCGCGGTAGATTGGCCAACAGCTGGTTTTTTTCGTGAATTACTAAAAGAATACCCAACAGCCAAATTTATATTGACCGAGCGAAACCCAGAAAATTGGGCTGATAGTTTTGGTTCAACCATTCTTAAATTAATCGAGGGAAAGGATAAGGCACCTGAAAAAATGCACGATTGGCTGGATATGGTTACTCTTGTCCTCGCTAAAAGTGGATTTCCACAAGGAGTAGATAAAGATGGATTAATCAATGGATTTATAGCTCATAATAAGGCTGTAAAAGAAATTATTCCTGAAGAACAATTGCTTGTGTATCAAGTAAAAGACGGATGGGAGCCACTTTGTAGATTCCTTAATTCGCCTGTGCCCCATGAATCTTTTCCACGTACTAATAATCGTGAGGAGTTTTGGGAGTTGGTAAATTCTGGAAGCTAATAAGTAATGTGCAATTTAGATTAGCGGTCATATTCGTCTTATATACTAATATTTTAATTTATAGTTAATTATCATTTGAATGAATAATAAGTAGCTTTACTATTTTGATAATTTATTAGAGTTTGTTTCCAATAAAGTAAGGTGCTAAAAAACAAGCGAAATCCCAATAATTTTTCAATAGAGTACTTTTATAAATTCTCTCAATGGCACTCTTGCGCAACGATTGTCCATAATAGTAAGCAAGCCTATTAATATTATCATCTTAAACGTTTCTCGTCACATACAAGCGCTAGCTTATACTTTTAAGCCCCAAAAAAAAGCATTAAGTTCATATCAATCATTAATCCAAAATAACAATGGTATCCTTAAAATAGCTTAAATTTGAATTAACTTTCAATAGAACTGATCATGAAATTCTTACTTAAAATAGTTATTGGTGTCCTACTTATTTTAGTGGCTTACTTCTGTTTTGCTTACTTCGTCACGTATAGTGAAGGCGTGAGATCAGGTGATTTAGTGAAGTTCAGTAAAAAAGGGGTGATTTTTAAAACATGGGAAGGGAAATTAAGTCAAGGCGTATCTGAAGAGCTACAATTTAATTTTTCAGTTGAAAAAGGTGAGCAAGAGGTCATAAATAAACTTCAAAATCTTCAAGGGACATTTGTAAAACTCACCTATATTGAACGTTATCAAACCTTTTTCTGGTTAGGTGACACCAAATACTATATTAAAAAAGTAGAAAAGGTTCAAAGGCCCGAGTAAAGATGTTTTCAAAAGTAAATACCATAAATGTTGCATGGCTATGACGCGTCTATTCCAATCGTTTTAGTTAAAGAAAAAATTCTCATAGGCGAAACCTAATTTCAAGACCTAATTTTTATAATTATTTAAGGCAAACAAAAGAGCAAAAGAGCTCAAGTCAAACCTGGTAAAATCGTATATTCTTATCACTAATAGGGTTATAGAAGTAAAACTCTATTGTAATTGAAATCATACTATGATGCGAATACTAATTTTAATTCTAATACCTTTTCTTATGGCTCAATCAAATGAAAATAATAGCAACCAACAACGTCATAATACAGACAACATTAAAGCGGATTCACCCGTAGTGATGCTTTATAGCTTTCCACAACAAGGCAAGGGTAAATGGCGCATACAAAATGATGTCGTTATGGGCGGTCGCTCCAACAGCCAGCTTCAAATGACAGCCGATAATAATGCACATTTCTCTGGCAGTGTGTCCTTAGAAAATAATGGTGGTTTCTGTTCCATCCATCAAACGGTGGAAAAGGATCCTTACAATCTAACGGATGAGATGAGCGCTTTTGTATTGCGCTTAAATGGCGATGGTAAAGACTACAACTTCCGCGTAAGAACGCCAAATGGACGTCATTTATATGGCTATACGTTTTCTACCAAAGCTGATGGGCAATGGGAAACCGTCTCAATTCCGTTTAAGAAAATGGAAGCTAAATACCATGGTGAACCCGTAGATGTCCCTAATTATGCTGGTGAAAATGTGGTTGAAATGCAATTGTTGATTGGTAATAACAAAGAGGAAACTTTCGAAATACTGATAGAATCCATAGCAGTGCATTAATTTCAATAGTGCCATAAAACAATACTTAGTTTCTAATGAGATCAATAATTTTCTTCTTGCCCTCGCTGGCGCTCGTTAGGAATTAGGACGTATAACCGTAAGCAAAACCATAGAAATCATGCATCTTAAAAGGCACTCGTACAAGACCAGCGCTAGCCGACGGAAACTAATTAAAGTGGAGGATGGCCTGCGAAATTAATGTTACAAATTTATCAAGGATCAATGAATACAAGATCTATTTTGTATCTTACCACAAACCGTCACGATGAAACTAAACCTATTATCCTGCCATGCGCAACGACCAGATAAAAGAGCGATCGCTACCTGTATTATGGAGATTTCAACAGCCATAAATGCGTCGTTGGCTCATGAACTTACGGACATACTTTTAGAAGGCGATGCCGTGGAAATTGAGGTCAATGATAAAAATTCGGGTTCAGCTTTAAGAGCCTTGCGAAAACTGGATATTGATTACGAGATTGTGGAATAAATAGAAAAAAACTTTAGCCTAGCAAATCTTCCAAAGCAGGTCTTAGATTCGCATATTTAAAACCAAAACCTTCTCCTTCTACTTTTTGGGAACTGACCCGTTGACTTTCAAATAAAAGGATATGCATCTCGCCCAAAACTAATTTCATAGCAAATTTTGGAATGTTTGGTAAAATCAGGGGTTTGTTTAAAACACTAGCCGCAGATTTAGTCAACTCATTGTTGTTAACAGGATTTGGTGCGACGCCATTGTAAACCCCTTCAAAATTGTTTTGTATGGCAAAAACAAAGAGCGCTGCTAAATCTTCTACATGAATCCAGCTTTGCCACTGTTTACCACTTCCAAAAGCAGCACCTGCGCCAAACTTCATGGGTTTAACGATTTCTGGTAAGGCACCACCATCTTCAGCCAGAACCAAACCAATTCTGATTTTGGCAACTTTAGCGCCTAAAGGTTTAAAGCCATCTACAGCAGCTTCCCATTCATGCACCACTTTGCCCAAGAATGTTTCTGAAATCTCTGTGTTGTCTTCTTCGTAGTAGTTGATCAAACTCGTCGGATAAATGCCAATAGCACTTGCCGAAACCACTTGATCAATTTTGTAGCTGTGTTTTTTAATCGTGTTTTGTAATAGCTGTGCTGTTTTTGTGCGGCTTTCGAGAATTATTTTTTTGTAGCTATCGGTCCAACGTTTAGAAATCGTCGCACCAACCATATTGATGATTTTAGTGACGCCCTCAAAACAATGGTGATCGATTTCATTGTTATCTGGATCCCAATAAAAACCTTTGTAATTTGGTTCTGTATCTAGTTTAGATTTTGAAGTTGTTAAGTAGTGGACATTAATCCCTTCGGCATGACATTTCTTTACAATTTCCTGTCCAATTAATCCTGTTGCTCCTGTTATTAAAACGGTCATTTTCCCTTTTTATTTAAAGATACAAAAGGGAAGGGGCATTTGGGTGAAGTTTAGTTTTGATTTAACGTTTGGGGTTATTTCGTCAGTTCGAGTGTTTCGAGTAAGCGAGAAATGTATCGAGAACCTTTTGTAGTTTTGATGCTTCTCGATACAAAATTCCAGAAAAAGGAATTTCACTCGAAGTGACGCCATGTGTTTGATTATTAGGTAATTGTAAGGTGGATGTTTTTACTTTAATAGTTGAACTTAAAGATTCATCATCGAATGCTTCGTTGCTCTAAGCATTTAGCTCATTTCATTTCGCTGAATGTTTCGTTGCTCTCAACATTAGGCTCGCTTCGCTTCACCGAATGCTTAGTTGCCCTAGGCATTTGGCTCGCTCTGCATCACCGAATGCTTCGTTGCTCTCAACATTTGGCTCGCTCTGCTCCACCGAATGCTTCGTTGCTCTCAACATTTGGCTCGCTCTGCTTCACCGAATGCTTCGTTGCTCTAAGCATTTCTCTCTTTCCAGGCGGTCCAGGTAAGCGCTCAACAGTAAAACCAACCTCTTGCATGGCGCGTCTCACACTTCCTTTGGCGGAATAAGTGACTAAAATACCGTTTTCTTTCAACGCATTAAACATGATTTCAAAAATAGCTTCGGTCCATAAATCAGGTTGGACGCGTGCGCCAAAAGCATCAAAATAAATGATATGAAATTTATCCTTGGCTGTGATTTCTTTAAAGAATTTTTGTTGCTTCTCTAATTGGAAATTTGGCGTAATTTGATGAGGTTTTTCCCAAGATGTGTCGTGTAGCTTATCAAAAATCGCTTTGTGATTGTTGGAAATAAGTTCAACATAATTAAGCTGATTAATTTCTTCCACTTGAACAGGATAGGCTTCAACACCGACATAATCAATATCCAATTTTAATTTTTCGGCTTCGATTAAAGTTAAAAAGGCGTTGAGTCCTGTGCCGAAACCTATTTCCAGAATTGACACTTCGACTTCGCTCAGTGACCCTTGCCCAGTTTGAGATTTGTGTTCACTTTGACGGTTTTTACTTTTTAAAGATTCTGAAACGACTTCAGAATAAAAAAGCAAACCATGTTTTAAAAACACGTGGTTTGCTTCTTGAATGGCACCATGAATGGAATGGTATTGCTCGTTCCAGTCTTCTATCTGTATCGTTTTGGAACCATCTGATGTGGTAATGATTTTTCGCTTCAACTTTTATTGAATCAGTAGTTTTTTAATTTTAGGAATGGGTCCTGTGCATTCCGTTTTATGGCAGCTTAAGCAATTATTAATCGCGGTATTGTAACGGTTTTTTAATCCGATATTGGAAAGGGTGTCTACCACAGCTTTCTGTGATGCTATAAAAACAGTGACGAAACTTTTCCAGTTTTCGGTTCTAGACTTACCCTTAGTCATTTCTGCCGAGTGTAACTTTAATAAATCCAATGGTAACTGGGTTGGTGTTTCACCAGCTATAATTTGTGCTTTTAACTGCTGGTTGTAAGCATACATCGCATTCATAAAACCTGCCATTTCAGAGGGTTGATACATCTCGTATGCAACCTTCGTTTTGGTCGGTTCTTCTACCACCTGTTCTTCATTTTTACAAGTTGTTAGTGATAGAAATGAAAACGTGATTAGCATTGAAAACTTATTGTTTAAGTAAAACTCCATCAGCCTCAAAAGAATAGGTGCGTTTTGGCTCTGTAATAGCTTCGATTTCTTCTTTGGTTTTACCAGCATCTTCGGCATAATGTCTCAATTCTTCAACTGAAGTTTCTGATACAAATGCTTTTCCATTAACGACAACGTCTCCTTCTGCATTTAATGGCATAAAAAATCCATAATCCTTAAATTTTACCATCACTTCATTGTCACCATCCATATCCAAAGTCATCCAACAGCCTTTAGCAGAACACACTTCGATTATTTTGGCTTTTACTTTAGAATTAATCGTATCACCTTCTTTCATGGTTTTATAATGCTCCATCATGCGTTCGGAGGTTAAAGCGTCTGCATCATTGATTTTCTTTCCAAAAGAAGCATAGGCAACTTCTTGCTTTGCTTCTTCCGTGTTCTTTGCTGTTTCCGTAGTTTTTGTTTCATTTTTACAAGAGATGATAGCAAAACAAATGGCGATAAAAAGAATGGTTTTTTTCATTATTGAAGAATTTTAATTGAATTGTAAATTGAATTGCAAATTTACGCAATTTAAGGGAATCTTACCGTTTTTTAAAGGTATCGATTATGAAGTGATATCAACTTTTCTTATTTCCTATAAATTACGCTTTTTCTTCTATTTCTTGCTTGGCGGCAGGCAGGTGTGTCTTTTTTGCTTTCTGTAACGATGCTATGCAAATAAAAAAAGACTTCGACGTGCCAAAAAAATCACTAATTTTCGCCTAAATGTTAAAAGTTTATATCACTTCTATGTATTTTTGTTGAAATCAGTTTATTTCTAAATCGAATTATTTATGCCGATTAATACCCATAACATCCATGTTGAAAAAGCAGAAACGTCTAAAATTACTGGGGTTGATTTTAGTAAATTAGACTTTGGTCGCGTGTTTACGGATCATATGTTCGTCTGTGATTATGAGGATGGTAAATGGCAAACGCCGAAAATAACACCTTATCAAGCCATGACTTTTGAACCTTCAGCTCGTGTGTTTCATTATGGCCAAGCGGTTTTTGAAGGTATGAAAGCCTACAAGGATGAAGACGGAAAGGTGTTTCTTTTTAGACCGAAACAAAATTTTGATAGAATCAACAAATCTGCCGGACGTTTAGCTATGCCTGCTTTTCCGGAGAATTATTTTTTTGAGGGTTTAGAAGCGTTACTGAAATTAGACCAGGAGTGGATTAAAACAGGCGTTGGTAATTCATTGTACATTCGTCCATTTGTCATCGCAACCGAACCCGCAATTTCCGCTTCACCTGCAAGTATGTACCGATTTATGATTATTTGCTCACCTGCGCAGTCTTATTATAATGCCGCTGTACGCGTATTAATTGCAGATCATTATAGTCGTTCGGCCAATGGTGGTGTTGGAGCGGCAAAAGCAGCTGGTAATTACGCAGCACAGTTTTACCCAACGAGTTTGGCCCAACAAAAAGGCTTCCAGCAAGTGGTTTGGACCGATGCTGATACCCATTCATTCCTTGAAGAAGCGGGAACCATGAATGTGTTTTTCAGAGTCAATGACAAGTTGATTACAGCACCTACAAGCGACCGGATTTTGGATGGTATTACCAGAAAAAGTATCATTCAATTAGCTGAGGATTTAGGAATTACCTGTGAGGTAAGGCAAGTCACTGTTGAAGAAATCAAAAAAGCCGCTAAAGAGGGAAGTTTAAAGGAAGTTTTTGGCGCAGGAACAGCGGCAGTTATTAGTCCTATTTCAGCATTTCAACATCATGACGATTTATTTGAAATCCCTGGCGTTGGTGCTGAAGATTCTTATGCTAAACTTTTTAAGAAATCCTTATTGGATATTCAACATAATTTGGCCGATGATGTCCATGATTGGAGATATGAGGTGAAGTAAAAAGCCCCTTTAGTTCTCTAAAGTGGAAAACTGTTATGGCATTCTCTACGTTTAATATCGCATGAATAATATAATCTTGGTTAAAACTTATATAAAAAAGCAGTTATAAGAATTTACTAAACCATTAAATTTAAACTTTTTTATCAAAATCTTCGAACATCTTACATTTTGTTTGTTTACTTCGTGCTTCCAACTTCCAACTTCCAACTTCAAGCTATTTCTACCGCTCCAAAATTTCCTTTATATGCGGTTTAAAATAGTTCGGCCCTTTTAAAACTTTACCATCTTCTCTGTAAATAGGTTCCCCATCAGCGTCTAATTTGCTCATGTTGCTGCGTTGTATTTCTTCAAAGACTTCCTCAATTTTATGCTGCATACCATGTTCTATAATTGTGCCGCATAAAATGTAAAGCATATCACCCAAAGCATCAGCAACTTCAACCAAATCATTGTCGTTGGCAGCTTCAAGATATTCCTCATTCTCCTCTCGCATTAGTTTATAACGTAGCATGTTTTTTTCGAGGCCTAAGTCGGCTTTAGGTGTTTCTCGATGTCCAATTTTAAAAGCCGTATGAAATGCTTTTACCGCATTTATTTTGTCTTGCATAGTTGTGGTTTTAATCCTTATTTTTGTATAAAAGTAAGAAGATGTTTAGTACTGGTCAATTGATTTTTGGATTATTATTTTTTATTGCCTTTGTTATCGTGATCGGTTATCAATACCGTAAAGATCTTCGTCTTCATAAGCGTCACTATAAAGGAACAGTTTGGATACTTATTGCATTTATTGGTTTTATAGCTATGATTGCGGCTATTAAGTTTGTTTTTATGTAAGCCTATTTTTATTTGGTCATAATTTCCTTTTAATTACCGATTATTTTTTAACTTAATCACTTAAATATACCTTCCACTGGGTATGTTTTCTAATACTATTTATATTGATTTTTGTGTTTGGATAAAATCCATATATGTATTTAAGTTTAGCGATTCAACTTAAACTGTACCAACTATGACCATATTTCTGAGATTTTTTATAATTTTTCTTTTTACATCTTTTGGATACGCTCAAGGAAACTCTGAAAACTTATTAGTTAAATGGAATAACGGAAGCTTAGATCACTCAATCAGGGCTGACGCTTATAGAAAGTACATATATGACGATTACATTGGAAATAAAACGGATAGTGCCTACGCCATGACTTTAAATCTGCTCGATTTTACTAAGAGGCACAACCTATCTAAACAAAGAGCAGACGCCTTGATATTATTGAGTGATATTGAACGGATGTTTGGTAATAATGATAAGTCCACCAAATGCTTAAACGAGAGTTTAACCCTATACAAAGCGCTGAATGACAACAGAGGTATAGCCATGGCAATTAATGGTTTAGGCGTTTCATATAGACGAATCTATAAACTAGATGAAGCAAAAGAATATTTCGAAAGAAGCTTGGAAATCAGTGAAGAAGTTGGTGATACCTTACTTATATCTAAGGCATTAGTTAATATTGGAAATGTTTATCTATGGCGTTATAAAAATGATGAAGCTCTTAAATATTATGAAAAAAGCAGGGTTTTCGCCATTGCTTCAAAAGATAAGTTTCAAGAAGCGTTAATTACAATAAATGTTGCTGCTGCTCTTATTCAGAAAAAGGAATATGAATTATCTAAAAAGGAAATCAAAAAAGCGCTAAGTATAGGTGAGGAAATAGAAAATTACAATATTCTGGCAAATGCCTATAGAAATATTTCCCAAATCTATTATAATAAGAAAATGCCTGATAGCTTATTAGTGTCGGCAAATAAAATGTTGAACTATGCAGAGAAAATTTCCTTAACAAAAGAAATTGATGGCGCTTATTTTTTTCTTTTTCACGCATACAAATTAAAAAAGGACTTTGATAATACAATTAAATATTATGATTTAAGAAAGCAGCAACGCACTACCATTGACGACATCACATCCTCAAATACGCTAGAACGAATTAAAATAGACAAGCAGAGAGCACAAGATAGTTTAGTAAACGTGACGCATACCCTGAAGTCAGAAATGTTATATCAGAAACAAAAATCAAATCTGATAATGGGTTGGGGAGGCAGCTTATCAGCATTATCAATTTTTGCGTTTTTGATTTTCCGAAATACTAAAAGAAAACAGCAAAAAGCAGAACGAGAGCGCCAAGAGCAGATTGAAGAAAAAGAAAAGATTTTAAAAGATCTCGAAATTTCAACTATTGATGCCATGGTAAAAGGTCAGGAAAAGGAAAGAGAACGCTTAGCGGCAGATTTACATGATAGTGTTGGGGCAACTTTGGCGGCTGCTAAATTGCAATTCGATTATCTTATGAAAAATCAAATGAATACAGAGCAATCCGAAGAATTAGTAAAAAAGACAAGTACGCTTTTGGAGGAAGCTTACGTGGAAATACGATCTATGGCACATGTAAAAAATTCTGGTGTCATGGCTAAAAATGGCTTATTGCCTGCTGTAGAAAAATTATCCTCAAACGCATCGGGAATCAACGGGCTGACAATTGAGGTCCAAAGTTTTGGTTTAGAACAACGTTTGGACAATTCGCTGGAAATTTCAATTTTTAGAATTATTCAAGAATTAGTGACCAATATTATTAAGCATGCCAATGCAACTAAAGGCTATGTTCATTTAACCAATCACGACGAAAATTTAAACATAATGATAGAGGATAATGGCGTAGGTTTTGACCCAAAGCAGATCAACCTTAAAAATGATGGTATGGGAATCAATAGTATAGATAGACGTGTTGAGCATTTAGAAGGAACTTTAACTATTGAGTCTGAGAAGAATAAAGGAACCACAGTAATAATAGACATTCCATTATGATACGATTAGCCATCGCAGAAGATCATCAATCCTTAATTGATGGTATAAAATTATTAATTAAATATGAAGAAGATATCGAGATTGTAGGTACGGCTAATGATGGTGAGAAATTACTTGAACTCGTGCGTTTGAAAGAACCTAAAGTTGTGATTACTGATATTAGAATGCCTAAAATGGATGGCATCGTGGCTACAAAAATAATAAAAGAAGAGTTCCCGCACACTAAGGTTATTGGCTTTACCATGTATGACCAGAAGGATGCCATAAGACAGATGTTAGAAGCAGGTGCTTCGGGTTATTTACTTAAAAACTCACCACTGGAAGAGTTATTGATTGCTATAAGGTCTGTAGCCAATGGCTTACAGTATTTTGATTCTAACATTGAGCATAAAGTCGATTCCAATACCCAAAAACAATCTAAAGGTTTGCTCACAAAAAGGCAAAAAGAAATATTAGGCCTAGTGGCACAAGGCAAAACTTCTCGAGAAATTGCCGACGAACTTTTTATTGGCATACATACCGTGGATACACATCGTAAAAATATGATCAGAATACTTGGATTGCATGGTAAAGGTGAATTAATGCGCTATGCTTTGGAAAAGAAATACAGGTTTTAGAAAATCCTTCTATACAGATACTTTTAATATGCAAACTTATCAATAGTCGAAAACATTAATTAAAATTCCATAGAATAAAAACACAAATGAAATTTATATTGATTTCTTTATCTAATTTTTTACTTCAGCTCAACAAAAAGAACATTTAAATTTGTTGATGACATACATGAAACTGCATTTATTGAATTAGATCGCACACCATACTTACCTATGACTTACCAGCCATGTAAGGCATATCATTTATTAGATAAAATGTTGAACCCATTGTCTAATTATATGGTTTTCTTCAAGACACCCTTTTGTTGGGGATTTTTTGTGCTTAATTGAGTGTAAGTGGACTTAAGAATGTCAAACATAGAAATACCCAATATCAGGTATTTCGTTGACCTAATAAAATGTTAACCTTTGAAAAGCGCATTATATCTAAAAATATTTTCAGAATAAATGAGGATTTATATATTGAGCCCGCTATTAATTAACTTAAATATATTATGAAGTATACTAAACTCTTAACCGCTTTTTTATTTCTATTATCGCTTAATCTTTCTTCCGCCCAAAGCTACGTTGGGCATTCCGTTGACAATTATTCAGGAGTGCATGGCGTCATTTATAATCCTGCTAATGTTGTAGGATCTAAAGTAAAAGCTGACATCAACCTTGTTTCTGCCAGTGTTTTTGGTGGTAGTGATTATTTTGGCATTAATATCAGTGACATTATAAGTTCCGATGGTGGATTTGATTTTGAAGATGATGCAGAAACATTTTCCAGTAATGCCAATAACTTTTTCTTTAATGCAGATATACTTGGACCTTCCTTTATGTTTAATTTAAGCAAAAAAAGTAGCATCGGAATTATTACTAGAGTAAGGGCAAACCTAAACATTAATAATATTAACGGTGAGCTATACGAAGCTGTTGCTGACGATTTTGATTCTGATGATGATTTTGATTTTGATTCCCAAAATTTGAACGGTACCATACACGCTTGGGCAGAAGTAGGGTTAACCTATGGCAGAATCCTTATAGATCAACCAAATCATCTTTTAAAAGGTGGTGTGACTTTAAAATATCTTCAAGGTGCAGGAAGTGTGTTTATGAGCAGTCCAGGATTACAAGGGAGTTATGATGCGTCTGCAGAAATGCTTACCAGCCAAGGGGAGTTGAATTATGGCGTTACCCATGACGTCGACGGAGAGGATGATTTTGACTTTAGTAACCTTACTGCTGGCTTTGGCTTTGATGTTGGCTTTTCATACCAATGGAATTCTAAAGTTGATTCAGAAACAGACAGTTTACCCAGTTACAAGAAGCCCTACAGATTAAAAGTAGGCGTGTCAGTTACAGATATTGGATCCATAAGTTACGACGATGCCGTCCTTAATAATTATGATCTAAATGCAAATGCAAGTACAGCAAATTACGAAGACGACGTAGAGGATTTTTTAGAATCCAATTATAACGGCGTAGAGACTAGGGAGACTGCAAATATAAAACTACCTACAGCTTTGCACTTGCTTGTAGATTACAGATTGGCTAAAAAATGGTTTGTAAGTGCACAAGCCAACTTATCCATGGTTGAGAAAAATGCGGATTTAAGCACTTCTGTAATTAATACAGTGACCGTTGCACCACGATTAGAGACGAAATGGTTTAGCTTTTACGCCCCACTAAGTTTTAGGGAATATGGAGATGTATCATTTGGAGGCGGTATTCGTTTAGGACCTTTAACGGTTGGATCTGGTTCGGTTTTTACAAACTTACTATCAGACAGCTCCAAAACTACAGATGTTTATTTGGGTTTAAAGATTCCGCTATATAGATAGTTTAAATTCAAACAATAATTTAAAAATCCCCTTTATTGGGGATTTTTTTGTGAAGCTTCCTTACGTAATTTTAAGTGATTTCAGAATCTATCAAAATAGCAGTGAAAAAGATTTCTAATCTCATCCTAAAGTTGAAAAACGAATAAAACATTTTATCATAGTTCAGTTTGCAAAATAATACGTTGATAAATGATGACAATTTTAAAATTATACGATAAGTAATTAAACAAATCACCTATGATATTTATAGCCATATTTTTATTCGTCAAATCTATTGTGTTAAAATATAATGAGAACAGACAAACGGAGCAAAGAACAGATTGAAAACTATTTTTTTTAAATTAAAATCGGGTAGTGTAAAAAAAAAAGCAGCCATATAAATGACTGCTCTTCAAATTATGATTTTGAAAATAATTAAGCTTTACTAGCAACTAAATCTACTTTCAGTTCAATATCATCACTGATGAATTTATCACCTAAATCATCAAAAAATGATTTAGAACCATATTCTACATTCCACTTAGAACGGTCAATAGTGAAAGTCTCACTTGTTAATGTCATCATATCATCTTTCATTTCTGTACTTACAGGAATACTAATGTTGTTGGTTTTTTCCTTTAAAGTTAAGTTCCCGGAAAGCATCGTTTTTCCATCTACTGTAGACATGCCAGTTACTTCAAACATAGCAGCAGGATGTGCTTCTACGTTAAAAAAGTCAGGACTTTTAAGGTGTCCAGCTAATTGTCCATTCTTTTCATCTTCTTCAGGTATATCGCTAACCACAATACTATTCATATCAATGGTAAAATTACCACTCTCAATATCACCATCTGCAAGACTAAACTTTCCTTCTTTTATGGCAATAGTACCATTGTGGGTTCCAGTTGGTTTAGACCCTGTCCAATGGATAGTGGATTTGTCTGTATTTACCATGTAAGTTACTGCCGTTTCTTTTGCTACAGCAGCCTCTTCGGCCTCTTTTGTTTCAGCTTCTTTTGCTTTTTCGCCGCAGCTTGAAAAAGAAATTAAAGCGACTAGTGTAAAAATTCGTAAAAAATAAGTTTTCATGTTGGTCTTTTTATGTTTAAGTGTTAAGCGCACAAATATAAGTAATAGTGTGATTAAAATATGATAAAAAAATGTTAATGACATTTTGACATTTTTATAATAATGGCAGTACTTTTGCGAACTAAGGTTGAAAGCTAAAAAAGAACTCGAAAATGAGTAAAAAAGATAAAGACAGTAAGGTTGAAGATCCTCAAGTTGAAGATCAAACAACTACTACAGCAGAAGCAGAAGCGGATGCACCAAAAGAATTAAGATCTCCAGAAGAACAATTGCAGGATCAATTGGTCGCTGAGAAAGATAAATTTATGCGTTTGTTCGCTGAATTTGAAAACTATAAAAAACGGACGACCAAAGAGCGTATAGAATTATTTAAAACAGCAGGCCAAGATGTTATGGTCTCAATGTTGCCTATTTTAGATGATTTTGAGCGCGGCCTGATGCATATTGAAGACGATAAGGAAGCCGAGGAATTAAGAAAAGGGGTGTTGTTAATCTATAATAAGTTAGTCAACACTTTAGAGCAAAAAGGTTTGTCTAAAATTGATATAAAACAAGGAGACACGTTTAATGCGGATGAGCACGAAGCGATAACTCAAATTCCTGCGCCTAATGAAGATTTAAAAGGGAAAATAATCGATGTCGTTGAACGCGGTTATAAATTGGGAGATAAGGTCATTCGATTTCCGAAAGTAGTTATTGGTCAATAAAAAAATAGATTTTCTCCCGATAGTTATCGGGATTCGTGGGAACAATTAATAAAGATACCCGATTTCTCGGGCAATGTATATGAAAGAAGATTATTACGACATATTAGGAATTAGTAAAGGAGCATCTGATGCCGAAATTAAGAAAGCCTATCGAAAAATGGCTTTGAAGCATCATCCCGATAAAAATCCTGATGATAAAGAAGCAGAGGAAAAGTTCAAAAAAGCAGCAGAGGCTTATGAGGTTTTAAGTAACGCAGATAAAAAAGCGCGTTACGACCAATTTGGCCATCAAGCCTTTGAAGGTAATGGAGGCTTTGGCGGCGGCGGAATGAACATGGATGATATCTTCAGTCAGTTCGGAGACATTTTTGGAGGTGCTTTTGGCGGCGGAGGCGGATTCAGCGGCTTCGGCGGTGGCGGCCGACAACGTGTTGTTAAAGGGAGCAATTTACGTATTCGCGTTACTTTATCCTTGGAAGATGTGGCGAATGGTGTAGAAAAGAAGATAAAAGTAAAACGAAAAGTTCAAGCTCCTGGCACCACTTATAAAACATGTAGTACCTGTAATGGTTCTGGTCAGGTAACTAGAGTGACCAATACCATTTTAGGTAGGATGCAAACAGCAACGGCCTGTCCAACTTGTGGAGGAGCTGGTCAGAGTATAGATAAAAAACCGTCTGATGCTGATGCAAATGGTTTAAAAGTTTCGGAAGAAACCGTAGCTGTTAAAATACCAGCAGGTGTTGTCGATGGGATGCAACTTAAGGTGACAGGTAAAGGTAATGACGCACCAGGTAATGGCATTGCAGGTGATTTATTAGTGGCGATTCAAGAAGAAGATCATCCAACCTTGAAGCGAGAAGGTGATAATCTGCATTACGATATGTACGTGAGTATACCAGATGCTGTTTTAGGAAATTCCAAGGAAATTGATACCGTAACCGGAAAAGTGAGAATAAAAATTGAACCAGGTGTACAGTCTGGTAAAATATTAAGATTACGTGGTAAAGGCATCCCTAGTATCAATGGTTATGGAAAAGGGGATTTGTTGGTGCATGTTAATGTTTGGACACCAAAGACTTTGAATAAAAAGCAGAAAGCATTTTTTGAAAGCATGAAGGAAGACGAGCATTTTGAGCCTAAACCAGAGAGCTCTGATAAATCGTTTTTTGAAAAAGTAAAAGATATGTTTTCATAAAAGCCCTCGTTTTGAACGCGTTTAATTTTTTTTAGTTTTAGCGAAAATTAAAGATCTTGTGCTATGTTGAAGTTATTTTTGACTTGCATAGCATCGCTACGGAAGTCAAAAATGGCAAAAACTTGGTGCAAAAGGTGAATTTTTTAGCAAATTAAAAAAGTTTAATCGAGTTCTTAAATAAAAAATACTATATTTGAATTATCGCTAATCTTATTAGCGGTAATTTTTCTTTTTCATAGCAATTTTTTCCCATCCTTATTTAATTATAAGGGTGGGTTTTGTTTTTTGGTGAAACAGCATTTGGTGACGTTAAAAAACTTCAGGCAAAATGCGAAGTTAAACTAATCCCGATAATCGGGATCCCAAATTCTTCACCCTGAATTTGTTTCAGGGTCTCGTGAAATTATGATACAAAACATTCAATTTGCTTCAAGGTCTCATGAAGTGTCTCAATCATTTGAATGAATTGAGTTGAACGACTTATATAATTAATAAGAATATTTAATCTAACTTATTTCTAGGTCTACGAATCTTATCACTGGCAGTCATTATTTTACATTTTCATCGCTAAATGGCTTTTCAAGAGAGCCTAAATTATCCTCTCCCATTTTTCTAATTTGGTAGCTAATCAATCAATTTCTTCAATATAATTACCAATATCCTAACCCTATTTCAAACGAGTTAAGGAAAAGTGGAATAGTTACACAAATAATAATGCATTTTTATTCAGAATCTATTACATTTAATATCTTTACGTCATAACCATACCTTACCTTAAAACTTAATTATATATGAATGACTTATTAGTTGCTAATTCCGTTTCTAAAAACTTCGGAAAATTTAAAGCGCTAAATCAAGTATCTATCGCTGTGCCAAAAGGTAGCATCTTTGGTTTACTCGGTCCAAATGGTGCAGGAAAAACCACATTGATCCGAATAATCAATCAAATCACCATGCCAGACGAAGGTTCTGTTCATTTAGATGGTCAGCCTTTAAAGCCAGAACATATAAGGGATATTGGCTATTTACCTGAAGAGCGCGGCTTGTATAAGTCAATGAAAGTTGGCGAACAATGCTTGTATTTGGCACAATTAAAAGGCTTGAGTAAATCTGAAGCACGAACAAGATTAAAATATTGGTTCGAGAAGTTAGAAATTGGAGATTGGTGGAACAAAAAAATACAAGAATTAAGTAAAGGGCAAGCACAAAAAATACAGTTTATCGTCACGGTTTTGCACCAACCAAAATTATTGATATTTGATGAACCATTTTCGGGTTTCGACCCTATAAATGCAAATTTAATAAAAGATGAAATTTTACAGTTAAGAGATGAAGGTGCAACGGTAATTTTTTCGACACATCGAATGGAATCGGTTGAAGAACTTTGCGATCATATAGCCTTGATTCATAAGTCCAATAAGGTATTAGATGGAAAATTAAATGATATAAAGCGTCAATATAAAACCAACACCTTTGAAGTTGGTTTACAATCTTTGAATAGAGAAAAGGTGCTATCTGAAATTCAAAATACGTTTGAAGTGCTTCCGGCAACCTTCAAGAATTTGAATGATGATATTAAATTGAATATTAAATTGGGAGAACAGACTTCGCCAAATGATTTGCTCTCATTTTTAACCTCAAAAGCAGAGGTGCATCACTTTGTGGAAGTGATTCCTTCCGCTAGCGATATTTTTATTCAAACTGTAAAAAATAATTAAGAATGAATCATTTACCATTAATTATAAAGCGCGAGTATCTTACAAAAGTGAAGAACAAATCATTTATTGTAATGACGTTTTTAAGTCCTCTCATAATGATTGCGCTCATTGCAGTCGTGGCTTATTTATCGCAATTAAATAATGATAAGCAGCGTACTATTTCAGTATTGGACGACACAGGTTATTTAAAGGATGTGTTTCAGGATACAGATAATACAACTTATACCAATTTAAGGGGTTTAAGTTTGAACGATGCTATATCATTAGTTAAAGAAAAGGAGAATTATGGATTGCTTTATGTTGCTAGTGTTGATACTTCAGATGTATTTTCAAATAACATAAAATTTTATTCTGAAGAATCCCCTTCATTAAGTATTATATCTGGATTAGAGCAAAAGATTGAAAAGCGTTTAAGGGATATAAAGCTTCAAAAAGATGGGGTCACACTTGCCCAGATTGAAGCTTCTAGAACAGATATCGAAATTGCTCAAGAGAGCTTTGAGGGCGAAAAGACCTCTAAAATAGATAATATTGTAAAGCTAGCGTTTGGAGGTGCAGCTGGTTATTTATTGTTCATGTTTATCATTATTTATGGAAACATGATAATGCGAAGTGTAATAGAGGAAAAAACGAGTCGGATTATTGAAGTTATTATTTCATCTGTTAAACCGATTCAATTAATGATGGGGAAAATAATAGGTACATCATTGGCAGGTATCACCCAATTTGCTATTTGGGTAATTCTGGGAGGTGTTTTACTGATTGTGGTATCTTCAATTTTCGGAATCGATTTAACCCAAGTCAATACACCGCAGCAAGAAATGATGAACCAGGCTATGAAAGGGGATGGAGCACAGGCTATAGCAGAGAATTTAATAGCAGCTATCGGGAATTTACCAATAACCAACCTTATCATAGCATTTATGTTTTTCTTCATTGGAGGTTATCTACTTTACAGTTCACTTTACGCAGCAATTGGTGCTGCAGTCGATAACGAAACAGATACACAGCAGTTTATGTTGCCAATTTTAATGCCGTTAATTTTGGCGGTTTATGTTGGTGTTTTTACAGTTATTGAAGATCCACATGGCACAGTTTCAACCGTTTTTTCATTTATTCCGTTGACATCTCCTGTGGTCATGCTTATGCGAATTCCGTTTGGAGTACCGCTTTGGCAGCAAGGATTATCCTTATTGCTTTTAATAGGTACATTCATTTTTGCGGTTTGGTTTGCCGCTAAAATCTACCGTGTCGGTATTTTAATGTATGGTAAAAAACCGACTTATAAGGAACTATTTAAATGGTTGAAATATTAAACGATGGTGCAGGATATAGAACATATTGAAGAAAAGATAACGGAGAGCTCAATTTGGATAAATGTCAAGGAATTTCTAGGAATGCACCTCGATATTGGCAAAGACATCAGTATTTCAATTTTCGATATCTTGGTCGTAATTACAGTCATATTTATAACGACCATATTGTTAAGGTTAGCTTTAAGGCTAATTACACGGAAACTTCCACCTGATGATAAAGGAAAATTCAGTGTGGTTTATGGCTATTTTAGATGGCTGGTTTATATCATCATTCTGTTGGTCACATTGCATAGTGTTGGTGTCAATGTCACGGCGGTATTTGCGGCTTCTGCTGCGCTACTAATTGGTATTGGTTTAGCACTACAGACCTTGTTTCAGGATATTATTTCAGGTGTATTTATATTGGTGGATCAAACCGTACATGTAGGCGATATTATTGAAATTGAAGGTAAGGTTGGTCGTGTTGAAGAAATAAAATTAAGAACAACAAGAGCAGTGACTATAGATAATAAAGTGCTTATTATCCCTAATCATCTGTACTTGGAAAACAGCCTTTACAATTGGACCCAAAACGGTACTATTACGCGCGAAAATGTAACTGTTGGCGTAGCCTACGGAAGTGATGTGCAGCTCGTAAAAAAGTTGTTATTGCAAGCCGCAAGAACGCATGATGCGGTCATTTCAGAACCAGAGCCAACGGTGGTTTTTACTGAGTTCGGCGATAGTTCATTAAATTTTAAACTGGTATTTACTTTAGCGGATAGTTTTACAGCACAGCATCCCAAAAGCGATATTCGTTTTGAAATTGATAAATTATTCAGAGAGAATAATGTTACCATTCCTTTTCCACAGCGCGATATTCATATTATTAGTAAGGAAAAATAATTTCAAAGAATTAAATTTAAAATGTCAATAAAAAAAATAGAATCATTTTTAACCATAAGTTTGATGATGATGGTGTTTGCATTACAAGCACAATCATCGGATTTATTCAGAATTGAATATCTAAACATTCCAAATAATGACTCAGGAAATAGCATCAATCGCTTCCGAACGTTTTTTCAGTTGCCCTTAGAGTTTAAAAAAGACAATTTTATAGTTGTAGGAGGCGAGTATCGTTATATCGATTTGGGATTGCAAGATGTGCCGTTCACAACCGAAGACCTTAAAAGTGTACAGCGCATAGAAGCTTCGTTGGGTTATTTATATAGAAGCTCGGGTGACTGGATATATGCAATCAAAGGTGGTATGAGACTTCAATCTAATTTTGAGACCAAACTTACTTCAGATGATTATATTTACGTGGGTAACATCTATGCCATAAGAGACAGAACAAAAAATAGGGAAGAGGGTGCCAAACCAGATCGTTTAATCATTGGTTTGCAATATACTACTACTCCTGGTAGAGATTTCCCGCTGCCGATTTTAAATTATTATAGAGAGTTTCATCCAGATTGGACCTACACTTTAGGTGTGCCCAAAACCAATATTCGCTATAAATTTGATGATGTTAACCATGTTCAAGCATTTTTAACCTTAGACAATTTCTTTGCCAATATTCAAGGCAATAAAATGGTCAATGGCAAAGTTGCTGAAAACATTTCTATGACCACCATATTAGGAGGTTTGGGTTATGAGCATTATTTTACAGATCATATTATGTATTATGGGTATGTGGCTTACACCATTTCCAATGACTATCGCTTAAGGGATAATGAACGAGAGGATATATATACCATAGACGAAAAGGGAACATTTTACTTTAGAACAGGATTTAAATTTAAAATATAATTATGCCAAAAATTTTAATAATAGAAGATGAAGCTGCTATTCGTCGTGTATTGTTTAAGATCCTTTCAGAGGAAAACGATGCGTATGTAGTTGAAGAAGCACAAGACGGTTTAGAGGGCATCGAAAAAATAAAAAATGAAGATTACGACTTGGTGCTCTGTGATATAAAAATGCCAAAAATGGATGGAGTTGAAGTGCTCGAAGCCGTAAAAAAGATAAAACCAGAAATACCAATGGTGATGATATCTGGTCATGGCGATTTGGATACCGCAGTAAATACCATGCGTTTAGGGGCTTTTGATTATATCTCAAAACCACCGGATTTAAACCGGCTATTAAATACCGTTAGAATTGCTTTAGACCGAAAAGAACTCGTCGTTGAAAATAAAATGCTGAAGAAAAAAGTCAGTAAAAACTACGAGATGGTCGGAGAAAGTGATGGCATTGCGCGCATCAAAGATATGATTGACAAAGTGGCACCAACTGATGCACGAGTGCTGATCACTGGTCCAAACGGTACAGGAAAAGAACTGGTAGCACACTGGTTGCACCAAAAGAGTGAACGTTCAAAAGGGCCAATGATTGAGGTGAATTGTGCCGCAATTCCTTCAGAATTGATAGAAAGTGAATTATTTGGGCACGTTAAAGGCGCTTTTACATCTGCCGCAAAAGATAGGGCAGGTAAATTTGAGGCCGCCAATGGTGGCACTATTTTCTTAGATGAAATTGGAGATATGAGTTTGTCGGCTCAAGCAAAAGTTTTGCGTGCATTGCAAGAAAGTAGAATACAACGCGTGGGAAGCGACAAAGACATAAAGGTAAACGTTAGGGTCGTTGCTGCGACTAACAAAAACCTTAAAAAAGAAATTGAAGAGGGTAAATTCAGGGAAGATTTATACCATAGGTTAGCCGTTATTTTAATTGAAGTGCCTGCTTTGAATGATAGACGCAATGATATTCCACTTTTAATCAATTATTTCGCCGAAAAAATTTCCAAAGAACAAGGAACTGCCGAAAAATCATTTTCGGATAAAGCTGTGAAATTACTTCAAAATTATGATTGGACCGGGAATATTCGTGAGTTACGTAATGTCGTGGAACGATTAATTATTTTAGGCGAAAAAGAGGTTAGCGAAAGTGATGTAAAGGCTTTTGCTTCCAAATAAATTAATAATAAAAATGAGTTGAAATAATTAGACACGAATTTCACGAATTTTCACAAATATAAAAATCTTCGGATTTTTCTGTTTCTGACTTTTTTCCTAAATTATTTTTCACGTATTCGTTCGTGTTAATTAGTGAAATTCGTGTCTTAAAGTTATTCAACTAGTTTCATAGATTATCCGTAAAATTATAATAGTTACCAATGAAAGACATAGACATAGACGATTTTAAAATTTCATCTCAAATCAACATCAAGGATTTGCCAACGTCATTTGATTTAGAAGAAAAAGAAAAGAAGATTGAAAAAGAACTTAGAAACGTAAGTGAAGATTTAGCAGACATTCAGAATACCATGTACGCTCATGGAAAATATGCTGTGTTATTTTGTATTCAAGGTATGGATACAGCAGGAAAGGATAGTTTGATTCGTGAAGTTTTTAAGGAATTTAATGTTAGGGGAATTGTCGCACACAGTTTTAAAAAACCAACAGAGTTAGAGCTGAAGCACGATTACCTTTGGAGGCATATCAAAGCATTACCAGCTAGGGGAAAATTCGGAATATTCAACAGAACGCATTACGAAAATGTATTGGTCACAAGGGTGCATCCTGAATATTTGATGTATGAAAACATGCCAAACATTAATAGTTTAGATGATGTTGACGAGGCGTTTTGGAATAATAGATTCAATGAAATCAATAATTTTGAAAAGCATATTGCAGATAATGGAACGATAATTTTCAAGTTCTTTTTGAATGTATCTAAAGACGAGCAAAAAAACAGATTACTAAGACGACTCAACAAACCGAGTAAAAATTGGAAATTCTCTCCAGACGATTTGGACGAACGGGAACTTTGGGATAGTTACCAAAAATGTTATGAAGATGCTTTGAACAGAACATCAAAATCACATGCGCCATGGTACAACATTCCTGCTGACGATAAACCAACAGCAAGATATATTGTAGCTAAAATTCTCTATGATACCTTAAAGGCATACGATGATATCAAAGAACCAGAATTACCAGACCATCAAAAAGAGAATATAGATTCCTATAAAGCACAACTTAAAAATGAAAGTTAGACTTCTGACACTAATTATATGTGGCTTTGTGACATGTAACTATGCTCAAGATGATGAAGCGGTTTTAAAAACGGTTTACACAACGTCGTTGACCAACGGCAAGAGTTACGATTGGTTAGATCATTTGTCTAATCAAATTGGTGGACGATTATCGGGTTCTAAAAATGCGGAATTAGCTGTTCAATATACCAAAGCAGAACTTGAAAAATTAGGTTTGGACAAGGTGTGGCTGCAACCTGTTATGGTTCCAAAATGGGAAAGAGGCGAAAAGGAAAAAGCCTTTTTTGAAGTTTCGGGTTTTGTTAAAGAAGTCAATATTTGTGCTTTAGGCGGTTCCATTGCTACGCCAGAAGATGGTATTTCCGCAAAGGTCATCGAAGTAAAAGGTTTAGACGAGCTGACCGTTCTAGGCAAAGAAAATATTGAAGGAAAAATTGTGTTTTTCAACAGACCTATGCAGGCCGATTTAATAAGCACTTTTAATGCTTATGGGGGTTGTGTGGATCAGCGCTATTCTGGTGCCAAGGAGGCCGGCAAGTTTGGCGCTGTCGGTGTCATTGTACGCTCAATGAATTTACGGCAGGACGATTTACCACACACTGGTAGTATGAGTTATGGCGACTTACCAGTGGAGCAACGCATTCCTTCTGCGGCCATAAGTACCAATGATGCTGATAAATTAAGTAAGGCATTAAAGAAAAACAAAGCACTTCAATTTTACTTCAAGCAAAATTGTCAGCAATTTGAAGATGTGCAATCCTACAATGTTATAGGGGAAATTACGGGAAGTAAATTTCCGAATGAATATATCTTAGTTGGCGGTCATTTAGATTCTTGGGATTTAGGCGATGGCGCACACGATGATGGCGCAGGCGTAGTGCAATCAATGGATGTTTTAAGACTATTGATGGCAAGCGGAATCAAACCGAAACGCAGCATAAGGGTCGTTTTATTTATGAATGAAGAAAACGGACTACGAGGTGCTACGGAATATGCCAAAGTGGCTAAAGAAAAAAACGAGAATCATATTTTTGCTTTGGAAAGTGATGCTGGTGGATTTACACCTAGAGGATTTTCGTTTGCTGCCAATGATGCAAATTTCAATCAGGTATTAGGTTGGAAAGCCTTGTTCAAGCCTTATTTAATTCATTATTTTGAATTGGGTGGAAGTGGAGCAGATGTTGGTCCTTTGAAATCGGACACCAATGTATTGGCGGGTTTACGACCAGATTCGCAACGTTATTTTGACCATCACCATGCAGCAAACGATACTTTTGAACATGTGAATAAACGTGAACTGGAACTTGGTGCGGCAACGATGACGGCTTTGGTATATTTGTTCGATAAATATGGGATTAATCCCATACAGAACGCGTCTGAAATAAAAGACTGAAATGTGGTTTGCCGAAATATTTGCAGAGCTACTATTATTTTTTGAAGACTATAAGTTTTGGAAAAAGAAAAAAGCACAACGCAAATATGAAAAGGAACATAACCTGCCTAAGAAGACCATGGTTTATCCTTCGACTAAAATTTATGTCATTGCACTTATCGTATTGTCAATTTCGGGTGGTCTGTTTTTCTATTTCTTTTCAAGACCTGCAGCTGAAAATAAAACGATAAAACAGTTAAACACAATTCAGACGCTTTTAGAAGCAGAAAAGAAAAAATTTCAAAAGTATCCGTCAGATTTAAGTAAGATTATAAGAAATAACCCATTGCATAAAAATTTACTTATAGATTCATGGAATAATCATTTTCATTATGAATTGACTAATGATAACTTAAATTATATCCTCGTTTCTAAAGGAAAAGATGGAAAACTTCACACTGATGATGATATAAAATTGTAATAGTAAACATGAAACATTTAGTACTTCTTTTAATATTGCTAGTCACACAACTATCGTGTGCTCAAACAGACGAAAAATTACCATACTATGAAGTTCCAGAATACTCAGACAAATTCACAGCAGGTACAATGGCAGCAAGAATGGTTGATGCATTGGGCTTTCGGTTTTATTGGGCTTCGGATAGCTTAACTGAAAAAGATTTGGCTTATAAGGCAAATGACAACGGAAGGACGTCGTTGGAAACCATTCAGCATATTTATGATTTGTCTAGAGTTATAGTCAATTCAACTTTAAAGCAGCCAAATTCAAAAGATAAAGAGGGTTTAAGTTATTTAGAACTACGTTCTAAAACATTACAAAATCTTAAAACAGCAGCAGATATTTTAAGGGAAAGTGATGATGTTTCGCAATTTAAAATCATATTTGGAGAAGAAGAAATTCCATTTTGGAATCAAGTAAATGGACCAATTGCAGATGCCATATGGCATTGTGGCCAATTATCTATTTACCGACGTACTACCGGAAATCCGATAAGTTCTAAGGTGAATTTTTTCTCAGGAAAAATTAAAGACTAATGAATACTAAAGGTTATCTAAAAGAAATATATCCAGTACTTCCCGTTAAGGATGTCACTGAAGCTGTTGAGTTCTATGTCAAAAAATTAGGATTTAAATTAGCATTTACGGATACAACAGATGCTCATGGCTACGCAGGAGTGTCTCGAGATGGTGTTGAAATTCACTTACAATGGCACGATTCCGTAGAATGGGTGAAAGGCGTGGACAGGCCTATGTTGCGCATTTATGTAGAAAACATTGAAGCGTTGTACCTCGAATACAAAACTCAAGATGTTTTTCATGATAACACGTCATTAAAAGAAACACCATGGGGAGCTATGGAGTTCGCTTTTTATGATTTATATGGAAATGGCTTAACATTTTCAAGGAGTGGATAGAATTTAATTGGCGTCATCAACTTTATCTTTTTTTCATTCCAATATATTTGGATACCAATCAGATACCTAACAAATAGGATCACGACAAATACCATTACTATATCTATTCCTGTTATTGATTATCAGTTAGGTTCTTGTTGGTGTTTACTTTGGAATCGTGAGTAAAAATCAGAAATGCCGAGACTTTAAAATTATAGCTTCACTTATAATTGGAATATTTTTGGCAACTTGACTCGGTTACAAACGATCCTCCGATTGACTCTCAACAGACCTACCATATTCATCTTTATAAATCTTTACTAGCGCCACAAAAACACTAATTAATAAAGGACCAAAGATGAGGCCTATAAAGCCAAAAAGAGGAACACCAACAATGACTCCAATAAGTGTAATTAACGGATGCACATCATCTAGTTTTTTTAAAACGTATAACCGAATTATATTATCCGTAGAGCCTACCACCACAAGGCCATAGATTAAGATTCCCCAGGCCTGAAAAGTATGGCCATTGGATAGTGTTAAAATAAATACAGGCAAGATACCAACTAGTGTCCCAACAAATGGAATCATGGAGCCTATAGTAACTATTACAAACCAAAAGAACGGATCTTCGATTCCAAAAATCAGAAAACCGATTAGCGCAATAATGCCTTGTGCTAATGCTACAAGTGGAATGCCTATGGCATTAGATTTTACCATGGCTTGTATTTCTTTTCCAATATTGCTAATGTTATCATTATTCATTGGAATATAATCGCGTAACGATTGTCTTAATTCATTTCGGTTTGTCAGCATAAAATAGAGCATAAAGTACATTAAACCAATAGCGATAATTAGGTTAAAAGTATTGCCCGCCATATTCTGAAGGTTTGTGGAAATCCATGAGGTTATGGATTGCGTATCGATTTGAGAGTTGATATCAAAGCCTGTGCTCAACTCTAATCGGGTGATTTGTTCTTTAAAGGCCTTAATAACTTTTCCACTATTATTGGCAGCTTCAGAAATTTTATTTCCCAACATGAAACCAAAACCAGTTAGCGGAATGAGTATCACTATAAAAGAACCTAACATAAGGGTTAAAGCTGCTAAAGAAGGTTTCCAATTGTATTTGGATACCAGCTTTTTCATAAATTTCCGTAATAAAATATAAAACGTTACAGCTCCCAAAACGCCAGTTAAATAAGGTAGCATTTCACGGAAAATCAAGCTTCCGAAAAGCAAGATCAATAGTAAAACAAAAACTTGGCGTATTACTTTAGGCGCAATTTGTATCATAGAAGTTTGTATAACATACCAAAGATAATTGTAATGCACATTGGAGCGTGCTTTAATCACATAAAAAATTAACCCAGTTGGTATTTATTTGAAATCATAAATTCACTTCTATCTGATTATTCAATAAATCATCAAAAGTTTCACATGTTTTGATGAGACGTGTTTTAAATCCATTTTATTTTCGAATTGTTTAGGATATTAACTGATTCTGTTCTGTTTAATTTGATTGATGACATTGGTCTTAGTATTTAAAAATTTAAGACCAGAGGAATCATAAATTTATAAATTTTCACACTATTTAGGTTTTAAAGGTCTGAAGCGACTATTTATCCCTAATTAGTTTCATTTTAGAAATTTCCACATGTTTTATGTCACTTATTCTTCGGCTATACTTTTTACCGTTTAAAAATTTCCCGATAAATGTATTTCTAACAAAATAATGATAGGTAACAAAACAAATACTACTAGTCGTAAGTGTTACAAATAAAAATTTTAAAACTCCTGATATATTCCATTCGGCAATTAAAGCAGGAATTATAATCGTTAATGGGAGATGCAATAAATAAACCCAATAGGAGGCGTCTGAGATATAACGCATTCTTGCAGAGTGGTGACTTCCGTAACGCACAAATAGTCCAGTAAATCCAAATGTGAGTAACCAGCAAGCTAAAGATCTTATGGTTATAATTACCCATAAATCCATTACCTCTGTATCGGCAATAAAATACCAAGTAAAAAGAAGTGTGCCTAAAATGGTGTATAGCCAATCGTGTTTCATAAAACTTTTCAAAAGCGATTTCGATTTAAATAGTAGCCACCCAAACATGTAGAAAAAGAAGTAAAAGATAAAAGTACTAAAGTCTGGTACAAAGCTCGTTGAAGTATTGACCCAATATCTATTCATAAAAATTAGGATTAACACCGTTATAAATGTGAATACAAACAGTCGAAGAATAGAATGCTTAAATATGTAGTGAAAAGCTATATGGATATGTTGAGATGCTTTTGGCAGTTTTTTAAAAAGTAATCCTAACAGAAAAGACACTAAAGAAAACATGATGAGGTAATATAAAAACCATAAATGCAGGGTTCTAGTTGGTACAAAATCACTAAAGGTTGTGAATTGCGCGGTCGTCTCTGCCAAAGCATTAGGGACAGACGCAAATATGTTTAAGGTATATTTCATGCCACCTGCTACAGGAACAAAAAGCAGTATGACAAAAACTAAAAAAGGCAACGCTATACGACTCATTCTGTTTTTGAACATTTGGCGTGTACCTCGTTCATAAAATAATAGGGCGGCAAAAAAACCTGCAACCACCATAAAAATTGGCATTCTAAACACATGAATATAGGATGAAATCCATTCTAAATTGGTATTAAAGTTATTGGGATCCCTTATAGGCCAGGCCGCATAGGGTTCGCCTCCAATATATGTAATTACGGAATGCAGCACAACTCCTAATAGCATCATAATCGCTCTAAGCGAATCTAAGGCATGAAGGCGTTCTGTTTTGCTGGGTATAGTTTTCATTTTAGTATAAAATATTTTAATAAGACAGATAAATCAGCAGTAACTTATCATTAATTAATAGCAAAAATTTCATAATATTTTAAAACATCGCGTCGTCACTACCTATCCAATTCTTGCGTACCGCTTGTATGTTGTTATGCTATTTTTTAATCTTTAATAATCTGAGGCGTAACTAGTACCTTATTTAAAATTTTAAAGGCATCTACTCTTATTCTGTGTTTACTAAAACTGATAAATTGCATCATAACAGCCATTGTTAATGGTAGTACCGCAATAAAGAGAAACACATATTCCCAACTAAAACTAGTTTTTAGAACCCCTAATAATGTCGCGCCAGCTGCTCGTCCCATGTTAGAAATCGCCATGTATAAGGTAAATTGCGTGGCAGCTACTGTTTTCCAACATAGATGCATCGCAGAAGCAAAAACTGCGATACACAAAAAGGTATATAAAGTGTAATAGCATAATATAAATCCGTACATCACCATGGTGTTGGCCCATAAATTATTTAAAAAAGCAAATACAGCAATAAGTATGGTAATTATTGCCAAATAGAGTGTTAACATTTTTAGTTTCCCGAAGTAATCGACTAAGTAGCCACCGATAAACATGCCTAAAAAACCAGCTATAATTGAAGTCACAGAAAAGACTTGGGAAAATGTAGTGTTGGACCATCCCAACTCTTGAATGGTGAAAATAGGGAGTAGCGTATCTACTAAACCATACATAATGCCTATTATAAAAGAAGCTATGCAAAAAATGATACTGGATCGTAATTTTACAACACGATATAAGCTTTTCAATATTTGCGACCAACTTCTTAATTGTGTTTGTTTAGAGTCTTCAGAAGCTTGTCCTTTTGACCATGGCATTATTTTTTCGCCAGGTCGTTCGGTAAAGTATACTGGAACCAGCATAATTAATGCTACAACAATAGATAACGAGGCTATGGCTAGCGTAAATCCAATACTGTTTATTAAGGCTGTACCTATTACTAACGATAAGGAAATTCCAATAGTTTTACTTCCCCACATTAATCCGTTTGCCCTAGCTTGTTCATCAGCAGGAATCACATCAACAGCCATACCGTCTGTGGCAACATCTTGAAAAGCACCAAAAAAACTAATTAAGAAACCAGTGATCATAAGGCCTGAGTGATTATTTAATGGATCAGAAACAAAACCTATACTTAAGAAACTTAATATAAGACCGAGTTGCCCGAATATGACCCAAGGTCGCTTTCTTCCCATAGCTAGAAACGTAAAACGGTCCATGAGAGGCGCAATAAATAATTTGAAACTCCACGGAATCCCGATAACGCCAACGAAAGCCGCAATTTCTAAAGGTGATTTACCATTCATGGCCAACCAAGCAGGAATTGCAAAAAAAGTAATGCCTTCTGGTATGCCTTGTGCAGTATATAAGGCAGAAAATGAAAAATACCGAGTTGAAACATTAGAGGTTAGACTCCTGTTGGCTTTTAAGTTGAACATGGGATATGTTTATTTAAATGGTGTTATCTAAATGTTGAAGCGTAGATCAACGATACTAAAAGATTCAAATATTTTATAAAAAGTATCATTACAAAGGGTTTTGTAATGCACTTAGTAGTTGGTACAAATAGCAAAACGAATGATATGAAATAATAAACAGGCAGATCAGCAATAACTATTTCCCTAATTAATAGCAAATACTCTAAAACCATTTAAAGTAATTATTGTTATCACTGATCCTATCTCCACATAGTGCCTGTCTAATTTTAAATATTATATAAATTTATTAAATCAAATGATGTAATGGCATCTTTTATTTCATGCTGAGTTCTGTTTCAAGAGTGTAAGTATAGCTCCATTGCTCATCAATAACCGTCTTAAATTTTTCTTTTAGATCTTTTGCTTTAGCTTTACCATGAGCATCTTCATATAGTTCCCATATACCTTCTCTATCAGTATCTAAATCCGCAAAGTCTTTATAAGGTGTAGAAACAAAATAATCAGCACCTTCTCCACCCATAACACGGTACCAGTAACCACGTTTATCGCCTTCTTTTTTGCTTATTGCAGAGCTCATTTCATTTACAGCTTCTCTAAAAAGCTCGCTATCATTTATTTTAAAACTGGTTACCCAAACAATAGTCTTATCTCCTAATCCCTCTTTACGACTGAACTCTGGCACAGACCGTGTAGTGTTTACCTCGGTACTTTCAATATAAGGCAATATGGATTCCATAGCAATTGAACGACACGCTTTTCCTGCCTCATCACTTTCATCCATTTCAGCCCAATTTTTTAAACTCGAGGCCAAGACATAGACATTACCTTTTCCTTGTAAACGATGCCAAACATTCCAAGTTTTGGCTCCCTCATTGTCTTTGTAACATTTATTCCATTTTTTCACCCCATCGGTAAACTTTGAATTTTCACCAAATTTAATAGTGTACTCTGTCAGCTCCATGATGAAACTTTCGTCCTCTTGGGCTTGTGTTGTCGTTGGTAGCAATAATGCAAAACATGCTACGAATAAAATTGTTTTTAAAATCTTCATAATTAATAGCTTTAAATGGTTAATTAAAACGAATTCCTAGTAAGAATTCTTAACACAAGTAACTGATTATAAAGAAGAAATAAAACCGATATAGGACGAGGGGCTATTTATTCTACCCGAATGATATGATCTGTTTACCGAAGATTATTATTGAAGATATATGTCCAACTAAATAGTTTGCAGTCGATTTAATAATTCTTCTTTCAACGATTTACTAATCGGAATCGCCTTTTTCTGAATAACAATATGGCTCGTAGCTATTTCATTGATTTGAGATAAGTTAACAATGAATGAACGATGTACACGTAAAAAATGTTTTGGTGGTAATTTTTCGGCCAGATCTTTTAGGGTCATAACTAAAAGATATTCCTTGGCTTTAGAGTAGATACGGCAGTAGTTACGCTCTGCTTCAATATAGAGAATGTCCTCAATACTCACTTTCACCATGGTATTGTGGTGCCGCACAAAAATACTATCACTAAGTATAAAAGGTTTAGTGCTTTCTTTCTGAGCACTTTTTAACTCTAAAGATTGCGTTTGAAGTTGGCTTATAGTTAATTCTATTGCACGCTGCAAGTCCAATTTCTTAAATGGTTTTGAAATAAAGCCATAAGGATGCGTTTGTTTTGCTCTATTAAAATGTGCATCGTCAATATTAGCTGTTAAATATATAATAGGAATATTACACGTTTGTTGCATCACAAGTGCAGTTTCTATACCATCTAATTTTCCTTTTAAATTAATATCTAAAAGTAGAATATCTGGTTTATTGTCTTCTAGATGAATTAAAGCATCTTCGCCTCTTGGTATAATACCAGTGACTTCATAACCTAATTCCGTCAATTGAAGCGAAATATTCGCTGCAATTACCATTTCATCCTCTACAATTAGTATTTTGGTCTTTTTCTCCATTATGCTGCGGTATCTATTAAAAAGTCAAACTCTAACAAAGTGCCATCCTTGTTAAGTTCGGTCATTTTTCCGTTAAGTTGTAGGGTTAATAAATTGACTAATTGCGTGCCAAATCCTGTGCCTTTTGGTGCCAGTCCTGTAGTTTTACCAATACCGTTATCTGCTACTTTTAATTTTAAATGATTGCCATTCGTTTTTTCTAAACTTATATAAATTAATCCTTTTTTATCATTTGGAAATGCGTATTTCAAGGCATTGGTCAATAATTCGTTTACAATTAAACCAATCGGAACAGCTGTATCCACATCTAGGTCTAAGTTGTTCATGGCGCATTCAATTTTTACTTTTTCATCGGCATTAAATGTATCCAAAATGCCTTCGCTAAGGTTTAAGAAATAATCTTTCATTTCTATACTACCTAAATTTGTACCTTGATATAGTTTTTGATGAATAATCCCCATAGATTGCACTCTGTTTTGACTCGCAATCATTGCGTCTTTACTCGCTGAATCTTCCATTTGGGCAGACTGTAAAGCGATAAGGCTTTTTACCATTTCGAGATTATTTTTAACGCGATGGTGAATTTCCTTTAGTAATAATTCATTTTCGGCATTCTTTACTTTAATTAATTTAGTTGCTTTTTTATTTTTATTAAAAAAGTAAAATAAGGATAGAAGCAGTAGACCTAATAAAGCTGTTACAGCAACGATTAAATTTTGGGTTTTGCTTTTTTGTATCAATAATGAGGCTTGCGAAGCTAATGCTTCGTCTTTTTTACCAGTTTCATATTTAATAACGGCTTCAGTTTCAAGATTGGCAACTTTGTCCTCAAGAATTTTTGTCGAATTCACTGTGGCTTTATTCTTGTAAAGCATGGCATTTTTAAAATCGCCAAGTTTCGCATAGGTGGCAGATAAATCTTCATAAGGTTTTATAATTCCGTCTTGGCCTTTTGTTTCGTAAGCTTTCACGCCAGCGGAAAGATGTTTTAAAGCTTCATTATAGTCATTGAGATGCAAATAGACCTGTCCAATTTCGGTACGGTAAGTGGCACAACGTTCTTCGCCAATATTAGCTTTGCACAGTTCCCAAGCCTTAATGAAATCTTTTAATGCATTGGTGTAATCTTTAACTTTTAGGTAAATGTCCCCTCTGTAAGAATGTGCTCTCACAGGAATAAAGACTTCTTCCGGTACTTTCGTTTTTACAAGTTCTAAACAATAATCGGTAGCTTTATAGGCTTTTTCGTAGTCTCCAAGTTCGCCATAACCGAGTATAAGGCTAAACTGAGCAATGGCAGTGGCAGCATAATTTTCGGTCTTTTCTAAAAGAGGAATGGCTTTAAGGGTGTATGCAATGGATTTTTCAAAATCTTCCATGACACGATAGAGCACACCCAAAGATCGGTAGGTATTTCCTAAACCTTCGTCGCTTTTTAGTTCTTCATAAATTGCAATGGATTTAAACAGCACATCTTGTGCCTTGTCTAATTCTTGTACATTCATATAATCTATGGACAGGGTTCTGTACGTGTCTGCAATTTTAATTTTATCATCGCCTTTTAGGTAGTAGTCTAATGCTTTTTCAGTATGATTCACTACAGAATCTGGCGAAAATGTACCATTATACCCATGCCAATTGGCTAATTCTTCATGTACTTCTGCTATGGTTTTTATGTCAGATTCGTTTCGACTTCGCTTAAGCGTTTCTAATCCTATGCTGTGAAAATTATCTAAATCCTTGCCGGTATAGGCATTTTGGCGCATCCATGATAAACAGGAGTCTATGGAAACTGTTTTTAAATCTTCTGAACTTAAATTCTTTGATTGAGAAAAGACTAGGCATGCTGAAAAGCATGCGATTAGAAATGTGGAGATAGATTTATTCATAAGTCTTTATTGGTTAGATAAAAAGACTTAGGGTAATGCTAAAGGTATAAAAAAAAGCGTTGATAATTACAACGCTTTAATTTTTATAAAGATAGCTCCACTTGATTATTCAATATATCATCAAAAGTTTCACGTTTTCTAATGAGATGGGCATGGCCTTTATACCACAATATTTCAGCAGGTCTGTAACGCGAATTATAATTGCTGGCCATGGAATAACAATAGGCACCAGCATTTTTAAAACATAGAATGTCACCTTCGTTTATTTCTGAAATCCGTCTGTTATTTGCAAAGGTGTCCGTTTCACAGATATAACCGACTACGGAGTAAAAGCGCTCCCGACCTTTTGGATTTGAAATATTAACAATATCATGCTGAGATCCATACAACATTGGCCTAATTAAATGGTTAAACCCTGAATCAATTTGGGCGAAAACAGTAGAAGTAGTTTGTTTCACTACATTGACTTTGGCCAAAAACACACCAGCTTCACTAACTAAAAATTTTCCAGGTTCAAAGGCCAAGGTTAAATCTTTGCCGTATGCTTTACAGAATTCGTTGAAACGTTGGGATAATTTCTCGCCCAATTCCTCAATATTAGTTTCAATATCGCCTTTTTTATAAGGCACTTTAAATCCAGAACCAAAATCTATAAACTCAAGCGTTTTAAAGTTTTTGGCCGTTTCAAAAAGAATTTCGCTTGCGTATAAAAAGACATCAATATCCAAAATATCACTTCCTGTATGCATGTGGATTCCGTTGATATTCATTTTGGTATTCTCAACAATTCGAAGTAATAAAGGTATCTGATGAATCGAAATCCCAAATTTACTATCAATATGTCCAACGGAAATATTAGTATTTCCACCAGCCATCACATGCGGATTTATACGAATACAAACCGGAACTTTAGGATGTTTAGTGCCAAATTGTTCTAATATGGAAAGGTTGTCAATATTAATTTGAACACCTAATTTTGCGGCCTCTTCAATCTCTTCAAGCGATACGCCATTTGGTGTGAAAATAATATCTTCTGGTTTGAAACCTGCTTTGAGTCCTAATTTTAGTTCCTGAATGGAAACCGTATCAATACCAGAACCCAATTTGTTAAATAATTTAAGGACAGAAATATTGGACAATGCCTTAACTGCGTAGTTCAGTTTCAACTGTTTTACCTTACTGAATGCTTTAGTTAAACGTTTGTACTGGGATTCGATTTTTTCAGCATCGTAGACGTATACAGGACTTCCAAAATCCTTCGCAATCTGTAATAAGGTGTTATCTTTCATGTATTGTTGTTCTTAAAATTCGATTTCTTTGAAGTGACGAAAGTAAATGTAATCCCAAGGATAAACATAAAAATGATAAAATATTGCTATTTTTGCACATATTGTTATATAATTAACAATTTAGTGCTTTAGTACATGATAAAAATAATTTATTCGTCCCGTTAGGGACATTTTCAGATTAGAATTAATAGTTTTATTTTGTCGAGTCGTTTATAATTTTTTTAAAACTATTAAAATCTAGTACATTATAAAATTTGTGAGTGTGATATAGGGTTAATTTTCCAAAGGAAAGGGAAAGAAATTCGTGATATTCGATTCGTTTGAAATGCATTTTAAGGAAATTTGTGATAGAGCATTTTGTTTTAACCTCTATGACTTTTGCCACGAATACACGAATTCACTCGTTCTTGGAAATTAAGAATAAATAATTGACTATCTATTTCACAAACGAAACAGACCTATAGTCTGTTAAAAATTTTATAGACTTTTAGTCTCTTACAATTTAAGATTCGTGGATTCGTTGCGAATAAAACATTCGCTTCAAAATTTGTCATGTACTTATCTATAAAAATTTAAACCAGTGAAAACGATTGCATCCTGTGTTCAAGATATTATTGTGGCAAGTCCTTTTCTAGAGGAAGGCTTGTCGAGGGATATTATTAATTTTTCGGCATTAGCTAAAGATTTAAATGCACCTATTTCAAAGATGTTGCGCAAACCTGTAAAAGATGGTGCTATTATGATGGCATTACGAAGGTATAAACAGCCAATGAATCTTGAAAATTCAAATAGTTTAAGAAAAGCATTTCATCAAATAGATGATATTACGGTACGTTCCAATTTAAGTGATTTTACATTTCAAAATTCAAAAACACTCATCCATAGCCATTCGCGAATATTAGAAAAGATTAGTGAAAACCATCAAATTTTCTATGCGTTTACCCGTGGAATGTTTGAAAGCAACATTATTATATCAACATCTGAAAAAGATAATATGTTGAAAGCGTTCAAGAATGAAAGGCAAATAGGATTGCAGGAAGAACTGTCTGCTATTAGTATTTATTTACCAAAAGGAAATTCTAAAATAGTAGGCTTGTATTATCAAATATTCAAGCGTTTGGCTTGGGAAAATATTACCTTGTATGAAGTGGTTTCTACAACCAATGAGTTTACTATTGTGGTTGAAGATTATTTGGTGGACAAAGCGTTTTCAGCTATAAAACGCTTAATCGACTGAAAAAATAAATCAATTTTAAAAACAATTGGTAGAAACTTTAAGTATGCTTATTTTTGTTCGACTAATAAACTTGAAGGATTTCCTTTTTCAAGGAAACTATAAATTGAATATTTAATATGAATTTACACGAATACCAAGGAAAGGAATTATTAAGCAGTTTTGGAGTACGAATCCAACGCGGAATTGTTGCTCAAAGTGCTAAAGATGCTGTGGATGCAGCAAAGCAATTAACAGCGGAAACGGGTACAAGTTGGCATGTTATTAAAGCACAGGTTCATGCTGGTGGTCGTGGAAAAGGTGGCGGAGTAAAATTGGCTAAAAACCTTAAAGAAGTTGAAGATATTGCAGGACAAATCATAGGAATGGATTTGGTTACACCACAAACTTCTGCTGAAGGAAAACGTGTACACCAAGTTTTGGTAGCTGAAGATGTTTACTATCCAGGCGCTAATGAACCTAATGAATATTACATGTCTGTTTTGTTAAATCGTGCTACAGGTAGAAATATGATTGTATATTCTACAGAAGGAGGAATGGACATTGAAACGGTTGCTGAGGAAACACCACATTTAATACATAATGAAGAAATCGATCCTTCTACTGGTATTTTACCGTTTCAAGCAAGACGTGTGGCCTTTAACTTAGGGTTATCTGGCACGGCTTTTAAAGAAATGACGAAATTCGTTACGGCTTTATATACAGCATATGATAAATCGGATGCCTCATTATTTGAAATCAATCCTGTTTTAAAAACCAGTGATGATAAAATAATGGCTGTAGATGCCAAAGTTACTTTAGATGCGAATGCCTTATACAGACATAGGGACTTGGCACAATTGCGTGATTTACGTGAGGAAAACCAAATTGAAGTTGAAGCTGGCGCTTTAGGTTTAAATTATGTGGACTTAGACGGAAACGTTGGTTGTATGGTAAATGGAGCAGGTCTCGCTATGGCAACTATGGATTTAATTAAGCAAGCAGGAGGAGAGCCAGCTAACTTTTTGGACGTAGGTGGTACGGCTGATGCGGCTAGAGTAGAAGCAGCTTTTAAAATTATTTTGAAGGATCCTGCGGTAAAGGCTATCTTGATCAACATATTTGGTGGTATTGTAAGATGTGACCGTGTTGCACAAGGTGTTATTGATGCCTATAAAAATATGGGTAACATTTCCGTCCCAATCATTGTACGTCTGCAAGGAACAAATGCAGACATTGCAAAAGAATTAATTGATAACTCTGGATTAGATGTAATGAGCGCAACTGAATTCCAAGAAGCGGCTGATAAGGTTCAGGAGGTTTTATCTTAACGATATTTACCTGTCAGGTTTTTAAAATCTGACAGGTATATATATTATAAATGAAAGAGCAACAATTATTTGTTGCTCTTTTTTTGGTCTGGTTTAGTTGGTTTCTCTCCTTTCTTCGGCATTGGTCCTCTTAAATGAATAATTAATCCATTCAAAAAGTTTCTTAGAATCTGGTCACCACATTCCATATATTTCGGATGGTCTTCTTTTCTAAAGAAGGCATTGAGCTCGCTTTTAGAAATTCTGAAATCAACTAGTGCTAAAATTTTTACAATATCATCGTCCCTTAATTTGTGAGCGACTCTTAGTTTTTTGAATATGTCGTTGTTTGTCATTGAAAACTTGTTTTTCTATTCCCATAAAAGTGGGAATCTGTTAATTATTAGTTGTTAAATAGTCATAGGCTTCTCCAAAATGTTCTGCCCAAAATTTTTCATTATGTTTTCCGCCTTCAATGCTGTGCATTTCAAACTGCGATTCTTTTACGCCTTTAGATTGTAGTAATTTAATCATTTCTTCTAACTTAGGAATCATGGTTTCCCCTTCATCGGTCCCAGCTAAAAAATAAAACTTTGAAGTTTCTGGAATTTCAGTTGATTTTACTAATTCAAAAATTTCTGGATTGATCCAAAATGCAGGAGAGAACACGCCAGCTTTACCAAAGATCTCAGGATGTTTTATAGCCGCATAAAATGATATTAAACCGCCTAACGAAGAACCGAAAATGGTCGTGTTTGCGGCTTCAGATTTCGTTCTGTAGGTGACATCAATGTGTGGTTTTAAGGTATTCTTTATAAAAGTTAAGTAGGCATCTCCTTTTCCACCACCATATTTTTCATGTGTATAGGGTGTAAGTTCATCAATTCGTTTTTCATTTCCGTGTTCTATGCCAATAATAATACTTTCATTATCACTTAAGGAATCCATATATTCATCAACTTCCCATTCGCCTACATAAGAGGTTTCAGAATCGAATAAATTTTGAGCATCGTGCATATAAATGACAGGATAATCTTTTTTAGAGTTTTTGTAATCTGTAGGTAAAAACACCCAAATAGTTTTCAGAGAATCTAATTGTGGAGCTGCCATAATAAATTTTGTAACTTGCTCTGATGCAGTACCTTGGGCTGTTACTTTGTTTAGAATAAATGCTAGAATTAGCCAGTATAAATGCTTAAATTTCATACAAAAATAGGTGACTTACGTTGACAAACGTTTAAAAAAATCGACTAAATACGTTGAATTTTTCGACAAGATACATTATATCAACGACAATAAAATAAACTACCTCTGTAACTTTACAGTATTAAATAATTCCCTCTCATATATGATAAATCGTGCTGAAAAACTGAGCTTACTTTCCGAGATGATTGCGTTTGCTCAAACAGATGAAAATATAAGATCTATTGAATATAACTTCTTATTCAGTATTGCGAAACAATTGGATATTTCGAAAGAAGACTTTGAATATTTATTTGAACATCCTGTAACCTATGTGCATTTAAAAACGCACAGTGAGCGTATTGTGCAATTTCATAGATTAGTATTGCTTATGAATTTAGATCATAAAGTCTCTCCTAAGCAATTGGTAAAAATCCATAATTTTGGATTGCGAATGGGTCTAAGTCATGAGTCTATTAATCGTGTTTTAGATTTAATGGATAGTTTCCCTAATAAAATCGTTCCTCCAGATTTTCTGATTGATATATTTAAGGTGCAGTATAATTAGTGTTCAGTGTTCAGTAGGCAGTCACAGTAAGGCAATAAGTTATTAAGTTATTGGGATGTTAAGGGAGTGCGTTAAATTCTCTGTAGATTTAAATATAAATATTTCTCTGATACTCTACGAATTGGTGTGAAGTTTGTCGTCATCAGTCGTCCGTTAACTGCGAACTCAACGCTCAAAATTTCTTATATTTAGCGTTCATAAATTTAGTTTTTGAGATTTGTGATTTCATTTTTTTGCGCCTCTTTGCCTTTGGGAGAAAATAAACTATTTTACTGACCACTGACCACTGACCACTGACCACTGCACCTTATAATCTTCACACCTTCAACTTCTCCAATTTACTCTGATAAGCCGTAATCTCATCCCTAAAACGCGCTGCTTCCAAAAAATCCAAAGCTTTCGCAGCTTGTTCCATCAGTTTACGACGTTCCCTTATTTTCTTTTCGAGTTCCGCTTTTGTTAAATACTCGCTTTCTGGTTCAGCCGCTATTTGTGCATCCAATTCTGTTCTATAGGTACTCACTGAATTTTTAGCTAAAACACTATCTAAACTTTTATTTAAGGCCTTTGGAACTAAATTATGTTTGGTATTATAGGCAATTTGTTTTTCACGTCGGTATTCAGTTTCATCAATCGTTTTCTGCATGCTATTGGTAATTTTATCTGCATACATAATCGCTTTTCCGTTCAGGTTTCGGGCAGCTCTACCAACGGTTTGTGTGAGTGAACGATTGGAACGCAAAAAGCCTTCTTTGTCGGCATCGAGTATGGCAACAAGTGAAACTTCAGGTAAATCCAGACCTTCTCGTAATAAATTCACACCGACTAAAACATCAAAAATACCTTTTCTTAAATCTTGCATAATCTCAACACGTTCCAAAGTATCCACATCACTATGAATATAGCGACAGCGGATAGAGATACGGGTTAAGTATTTTACCAATTCTTCGGCCATTCGTTTAGTAAGCGTTGTCACTAAAGTACGTTCGTCTTTTTCAACGCGATTCTGGATTTCCTCGATTAAATCATCAATTTGATTTAAGCTTGGTCTGACTTCAATTACAGGGTCCAATAAACCTGTAGGTCTGATGACTTGTTCCACATAAATGCCGTCCGTTTTTTCCATTTCATAATCTGCAGGCGTGGCAGAAACATAGATGACTTGATTTTGAAGGGCTTCAAATTCTTCAAACTTCAAAGGTCGGTTATCCATGGCTGCTGGTAATCGGAAACCATAATCTACCAAATTCACTTTTCGGCTTCTGTCACCTCCATACATGGCATGGACTTGTGAAATGGTGACGTGACTTTCATCAACCACCATTAAATAATCGTTTGGAAAATAATCCAATAAGCAAAAAGGACGCGTGCCTGGCAGTCTACCATCTAGATATCTCGAATAATTTTCAATTCCAGAGCAATAACCCAATTCCCGAATCATTTCTAAATCGAATTCCGTGCGCTCTTTTAGGCGTTTGGCTTCCAAATGTTTGCCTATGTCCTTAAAATAATCGTGTTGTTTAACTAAATCATCTTGAATATCCCTTATCGCACCATTCAACACATCTGGAGACGTCACGAACATATTTGCAGGATAAATATTCAGCCGGTCGTAACGTTCTATGATTTCATTTGTTCTGGCATCAAAAGCTTCAATTTCTTCAATTTCATCTCCGAAAAAGTGAATTCTAAAGGCGTGATCGGCATAACCAGGAAATACATCAACAGTATCCCCTTTTATTCTGAAGTTTCCATTTTTGAATTCGGCTTCAGTCCTGGAATACAAGCTTTGCACCAATTGATGTAACAGTTTGGTACGCGAAATCACTTGATCACGTTCAATGGATATCACATTCTTCTGAAACTCCACAGGATTTCCAATACCATATAAACAGGATACTGAAGCTACGACAATAACATCACGACGACCAGAAAGTAGTGAAGAGGTGGTGCTTAAGCGCATCTTTTCAATTTCCTCGTTGATAGATAAATCCTTTTCTATATAGACACCGGAAACAGGAATGTAGGCTTCAGGTTGGTAATAATCGTAATAAGACACAAAATACTCAACCGCATTATCTGGAAAAAATTGTTTAAACTCCGAATAGAGTTGGGCTGCCAATGTTTTGTTATGAGCCAAAACCAGTGTTGGTCGCTGGACTTCTTCAATCACATTAGCAACAGTAAATGTCTTACCAGAGCCAGTGACGCCTAATAGGGTTTGGTATTTATCCTGGTTTTCAATACCATTTGCCAATTGTTTTATGGCTTGTGGTTGATCTCCTGTGGGTTTAAATTCGGATTTTATTTTGAATCGCATTTTTTCGGTGCCTAAAGTTTGAAAATACCTAAAGTTAAAAAGTATTTAACATGTGTTAAATTTCTAATGTCGGTTAGAACTCATAACGCAAAGTTACGATAAAGAAATAAAGTTTAGAACTGTTGTTGTGAAAGCTACAATCAATAGACTTGAATGTAAATAAATTTTCAAATAAAAAGCCAAAGCTTGTGAAACTTTGGCTTTAAAACTAACAGAATATAGAATTGTTTTACTAATAATACAGGTTCTGTAAGATTTATAAAATCATTAAAACATGTTATTTATTAAGCTACCACTAACTAAGATTTCATTGTTTGCTGTGTTGGTGTCGTCATTATTCAAATTACCATCTAGGAACAAATCGGGATCATAACTAATGACCAAAATGTACTCTGGAGGAAATTCACCTTCAGCCGGAGACGATGAATTCCATGGTCTCGAATAACTGACCTCCAAGGTTTCGTTTGCCGCTAAAGTTTCAAAATTTAGGCTGGCGACCAAATTTCCCGATTGGTTTGTGGGTGTACCGAGAGACCTTTCATAAAGTGAAATAGTTTGTTGTCCTGCACCAGAATTGAAATCGTCACCTATATTTTTAACGATGCCAGTAATGGTGGCCGTTCCTGCAAATTGCGTTGAGGGTTCTACAGAGAATAGAATAAATTCTGCTTTTAAATCAATTTGTGGTACTTCATTGGAAGAATCATCGTCACTATCGCAGTTAGCCATTAGTAAGGACATGAGCATTAAGATTGAGATTTTGTGAATTTTCATAATTGTTTGATTTTTAGTGATTAAATTGGGTTAAAAATTATAATGTAAGACTGGTCTTTACTAGTTTGTTGGAGTCATTAGAAAAGTCAGAGCCATTGACCCAGAAGTTGATACCGTCAAAAGCAATACCTTCTATAGCTAAATTTGGTAAGGCATAACTCTCCAAAACCTGAAAACTTGGAGAGACACGACATTTATGGATATATAGGCCGTCACAGACATAAAGAAATCCGTTTTGATAGTCTAAACCCTTAGGCTGTATACTTAATTCTTCTGTATTCTCAATGGTGCTAGTACCATAATTATATAAATATAAACTACTTTCATTAGTGCTTGAAACCCAAATTTGTTCGTTGTTAACCGAGGCTAGCCCTAATATCCAAGCGCCTAATTCTAGAGAGGTAAAACTTAGGGAGTTACTGTTTTCAAAGTAGCCATAAAACAAATCAGAGCCACTATCGCTTTGAAATACATAACGGTCAGGAACATCAAATTTTTCAATTTCAACGGCTCTTGCACTATGAGCAGTCTCAATTTGCCCGACCTCTTCAAAAGTATTAGGATTGATTAGCCCTATATGGTCAGAATTACCTGATTTGCCATAAACTATTTTTGTTTTGTCAAAAGTGAAGGCTATGTCCACATCGCCTTCCCAAGGCGCACTGCCTTCACTTAGTACGGATAGTTCTTGTATCCAATTAGAAAGTTCTGGACCATTGTCTATGTGTTGCAGTACGATTTCCCTAGAGCCAGTGGAAAGTGTTAAAATATTATCTTCTATGGTATAGCTAAATATACCATCAGCTCCTTGTCCTCCGGTTTCATCAATAATTACTTCGTTAGATGATAAGCTATAATTAGGACTGAATTTTCCCCTAAAGTTTTCAGTAGTTTGACTAAGGATATCAGCTGTATTATCGGTGTTAAAATAAACATATTTATCACTATTATTAACTAATGTCCCTGAGGTGATCTCCCATTGGCCAATTAATGGATTTTGTGTGGCATTATCATCGTCACTACCGCAATTGTAACATAGGGTAGTTAAAAGTATTATGCTGTATTTGAGAATGTTTTTCATCTTTTGATTTTTTTAAAATGTCTTCTAAATTGCAAGCCAAAGCTTTACATTAATTTTTTATACTTATTCGTTTGAATATTTAATTTTATTTTTTCCAAAGCAATGCAGCTCATTTTGATGTTCTGTGGTTTACGTTTTGAAGTGTCCACCATATCCATTTCCATAGTGAGTCCGTTTAACAGTTTCATCCAGGATTGATCAATGCCTTTTTTTGCTTTTATGGAGTAGAATGATTTTGAGAAACTTATTTCTGCGTTAGGTGCCACCCAAACCAAGCCATTTAAATCCTTACCCGAAACTTTAAATTCCTTGCAGGTATAACCGAGTATGTTTTTAGTGTTTTCGGTAGGTGTTATTTCGATATCTGTTTCCGTCATGGCATCGTTTGTTACTTCTTCTAAGTTCAGTTTCATTGCCATTTGACTTTTATCGCCATTCTTATCCATAAACATAAACATGGTGGTACGGTCTAAATCCATAACTGTGATTACATCTTCTTTACCATTTTTATCAGGAACTGTAGAACCTATGTATTCTCCTGAATTTGTTAAGTAGTAGTTAAGTGTAGCGGTGTTCTTGTCACTTTTTACCTGCATCACGTATTTATGTGAAAAGTTATAATTGGCAGCGGGATCATCATTAGGAATTGTTTTTTCGCTTTTATCAATGCTTTTTTGTTTGTTAAAAGTAGAATCGAACGCTTTTTCGGTTTCTTTTTCTGTTTTTTGCTCTACTTTTTTCTCCAAGGTTTTTTCGGCAGCGTTTTTCACTGTATGACCCAATTTTTTTAATATTTGGGTATGTCCATGGGAAATGAAACCCAGACAAGTTAATAGTAGAATCGTCTTTAATGTTTTCATGGTCTTAATTTTTAGTGTTTTGGATTTGTGCTTCATTTATTTTTTCTCTATGGCTTTACCGAGCGAATCTTTTTGCTTTTCGGACAAATCTTTGGCTTGTAGATAATACAAATTTTTGTATTCCACTTTTTGTTCCTCTGTTAAGTCCATTTTAGCAATAAGCTCTAAAAAACTTAATTTTTTTCCATTCGGTTTCCCATCCAAATTCTCACCGAAAAGGTTTGTTAGGCTTCCGGCTCCCATATCTAAAAAATTATCCTTTTCAATTTTGGTACTATCTTCTTGTAAGCTGTCTTTAGGTGTTTGAGCCATAAGTGGTTTGGCCATCAATATTGTTAGTATTACTAATAAGATTTGTAATGTTTTCATAAGAATTGCTTTTGTGGGTTTACTAAAGATTTAGATTTTCTTAACCGTATTAATGGTACCGACCCTTTCTCTTAGTACAGACCCTTCCAGTTGTCTTAATCCTCCAAATACCCAAATGGCATCATTATAATTTAGAGCATCAAAATTGGTTATGCCATCTGTAGAAGGTAAAGGTGTATAGCTAAACCAGTCTTCACCATTTGATGTATGCCAGAGTCCTTGATTTACACTAGTTACGCCGTTTGTACCTCCAAGCACCCATAATTTATCATCATAAACTAGCGCTTTGCCATTTGCTCTGGCAGGAAATGCAGAATCGATACCACTGACTTGGGTCCAATTGATACCATCAGCTGATTTCCATATCTCATTATAATAGTTGGAAAGATGCAATCCGCCTATAACGTACATTTCATTATTAAATACCGTAGCTGTGAAAAACTCTCGAGATGAAAATGCATTTCCCGTTAGTCGGGTCCAATTGATGCCATTATTGGAGGTCCATACAGAGCAGCCTGCCATACCTTCATTGTCACCATCTTTTATTATGTATAGTTGATTGTTGAATACAAGGGTACTATGGTAGCCAATGCTTCCAGTTTGTAAAGCATCATCTGTAGCCAAAGTCCACGCTTCACCATCAGCGGAAAACCAGACATCCCTTAATGACAAAAAGGTATTTGGCGCTGTTTGCCTATATCCGCCAATAACCCATAATTTGTTATCAATAACTGTGAGGGAATGACCTTTTCTGTCAGGGAATTGCCCTGAGGTTACGGACTGCCAGCTTCTGCCATTGGAGCTTTTCCAAACATCGCTATGTATGCTTTGGTGGTAAGAATTATAGCCTCCAACAGACCATACTTCACCATTTAATACAGCCATTTTCTGGTCCGAAAAAACACCCATTTGGTCTTCGTTGGTTTCCAAATTAAAACTAAGGGTGAAATCTGGCGGATTTGGTGCATCATCCGTGTCGTCGTCACAAGCTAAAAAGGCTGTGGCTAAAAATAATAGAGATAAGAATTTAGTGTTCATGATTTTGATTTTTAAGTTGTGTTTTAAGATTTTGTTGATACGCTATGTTTAACTTGTAATTCCCTTGTTCTTAATGATTGCGATTTAGATTTATTGTTTTTTAAATCTATAAGCAATTGTGCCCTATACGAAGGGTTTATAAAACGAGGGAAATCTTAATTGAATGCGTTAGTGAAGTTAGGGTATGGTAAAATTAGATGGAACTCTGGTATTTATCTATAAACAATGTAACAGAAGCTATGAGATATGTAACATGTCTTGTAAACACTGGGGTTAAGAGCAGTTGTTTTTAAAAAAAAATTCTTGATTGTTTACCTAGGTGATGGGTCTTTGTAGGCTATATTAAAGCATTTTGGGAAGTATGAGGGAAGATTAAAACTATCTTATCTGCTATTTATGAGATATTGATATCACTTCTTTTGGGGTGCTTCAAAGTTATTCTAATCCCGAAGCTAATTTCGGTTAGTTATGGATTAAATAAAGCTTGTAATCTACTTCATGTTTTATTGAAGTATCCAACGTCATTATGTGAAGTGAAAATAAAATTTTGGATTTTAAATCAAAGGAAATAAAGTTACCTACGTAAAGCAAAATGACCAGTGTAAGTCTCGCCATTAATAAACTGGGCAACAAACCAATAATCGTCACTTGGAAGTGATTTTCCGTTGAGCGTTCCGTCCCAACCATCGTTTGCTGTACTTTGCACTGTTATCAATTTTCCATAGCGATTAAAAATCTGAATGGATGCTATTTGGTTGAATTGTTCTTCTGTACCAATAACTTGCCATGTAGGATTATTATCATCGCCATTAGGTGTAAAGAATTTTGGAAACCCTAAAACCGAAATGGTTTTTTCAATTGTGCCACAACCGTTCTTGTCCTTTATGTAAACGGTATGAAAACCTGGTGTAATATTGGCAAACACAAAACTATCTTGATAAATCCCATTTTCATCATCTAATGCAATTTCATAATTGCCTGCATCAGGAATTTCAATTGTAATTACATTATTCGGTGCTACACCAACAATAGTTACACTTTCTATTGTTGCTGTTTCCGAAGCTACAACTGTTATTGTTCTGCTGGATGAGCAACCATTTGGATCGGTCACAATGACTTTATAAGAGCCAGGTTCAGTAACCTCATAAAATAATGTCGTGATCGCTGTTGTAGTTCCGTTAAATTGCCATTCGTAATAGTAATTGTTAGGTAAATCGTTGAGCACGCCTCCAAAGATAGTCAGTGGTTCTGGAAACGTATTTAAACAATAAATAAAAGTTTCATCGTCCTCTAACGAAGGTGTATAAAGCACCATTAAGTTGACAGCTGTAATACTAAAACATTGATTATTGCTTGTTATCTTGACATAAATAGTCTGGACATCTGCAACGGTATTCTCAAAAGTATTAGAGAGTGCATTGGAGTCGTTGAAAGCATCTTCTTCAGTTTCAAAATAACGCACTATGGCATCATCTGGAATTTGAGTTGTAATGGAAGCTTCAATATCGAATAGATTGAAAGTGGCAAAACCATCTGTGACATCACCATCACAACCTTCTAAATCTGGAATGCTTATAATATTATTTGAAGTTTGTAATTCTAAGGTTGCAACGTCAGAACAATTGGCTTGATTTACAATTCTAGCAAAAACAGTTTGAAACGGATAGGTGTTTTCAAAAGCTTGAGGATTTATTATGGGATCAATATTAGCAATGGCGTCGGATTCATTTAAGAAAAAACGATCAACAAATAAATCTTGATTTCCATTGATGAGATCGGTTGACGCGTCAAACAAATTATAGGTGGTTAAACCATCTTGGTTAAGATCACATTCTACCAAAACTGAATCGAAACCAACCGGTAAAGGTGCATATTCAATAATAGCTTCGCCATAAGCGATACAGCCATCATCCAATAAAACTTCAACGTTGTAAGTTCCAGCTTCTGTAGCATTAAAAGTGCCACAACCCGTGCAACCGGCTGGATCTGATTGAACTAAAACATCATTCTTAAACCAATTGTACGCATTTTGACCATTTTGGTAGGCATTAAGCTCCAATGTTTCGCCTTCACAGAGTGCGTTTCCTGTGGCAATGAGTCTATTGGGTCCAATATCCGAAGATAACTCAAAGCTGCCAGCTTCTAAAAAAACAGCAGAATCATATCTGTAATTGAATTCATCCGCAATCACTAATTTTACATGATAAATTTCATTTGGAATAACATTGGCAGTTGCCGTTAAAATAGCAGTTTGCCCATTAAAATTAATAGGAGCATTGGAGTCATTGAAACTTCCAAAGTAGGTTTCGTTTTCGGGAGAGCAACTTCCAGGAACACCAGGTGTAACCGTTGTTACTTTTACAGGTGTATTTGTATTAGGTACTATGGCGATATTTTCATATTGTTCTTGCCCTACAGCAGGACGAATTAAAAACCCGAATAAATCGGAATATTGACACGTGTTGGAATTATTTTCCTGATATTCTTCCGAAGCAAAAAGGTATCTAAAACTTACTTGTGACGCAATAGAAGTAAACTCGAATTCTAAAATTGTAGCGTTAATGGTTCCAGATTCATTGAGTGCATTTTCCAAATCCAAATCTCCAGCCCAACCGCTCGCATTATCATCACTTAAACTGTTGTTTGGTCCAGGTACGTTGTTCAGTCTGCCTGTGCTTAGAACAATACCACTTTGAAAAGGAAAAGAAGTCCCTGTAGCATCAAAATAACCATAACTTTGGTCTGCGCCACCAAAATCACCACCAACAACATTAGTTACGGAAATATTGCTGATACAATCGCTATCTATTAAAATATCCTCGACGAGCTGCTGAGGCGTATAGGTTTGACTATCTACTGAAATATTTTGGGCATAATCCAATAGGGAAAATAAAAGGGCAAAAGCTAGTAAGGATCTTTTCATTTTCATTTTAAGGGAATGCAAAGATACGTTTCTAACGACAACATAAAATGTAACAATGTGTTAAAAAAGTTAACACGTTCTTATCATCGACGTAGTGCAAAATGACCCTTAACTTCAAAAGCTATACCGCCTTGTTTTATTTCTGCCAAAAACCAATAATCAGATGCTGGCATATTATAGCCGTTATACTGACCATCCCAACCTTGAGAGTTAGCATTTAATTTTGTTATTAGTTTTCCGTAGCGATTAAAGATATACACCTCACTGCCAGGTAAAGTTTCGATGCCTACAATGTGCCATGTTTCATTTATGGTATCTCCATTGGGCGTGAAAAATGGAGGCGCATCAATAACCAAAACCTCTTCGGTAACTTCGGCACAACCGTTAAGGTCAATAATAGTCACTGTATGATAACCTAACGGCACATTTTCAAATACATTGGATTCTTGTGGGTCGCCATCATCTAATATATAGAGGTAATCTCCAATTCCTTCTTCGATAGTAACCGTAATATTGTTTGGGTCTGAGAAATCAACAGTTTCAACAACGTCAATCGTAGCAGATTCAGATTCCGTTACATTGAAGGTACTCAGGGTTGAGCAGCCAAATTCTGAAGTTACGGTAACTGAATACGTGCCAATTTCCGTGATGTCAATTTCTGGACCGATTTGGTCTGTGGACCATAAATAGGTATCTGTAGCAAAATAGGTTTCCGCAGATACAGTCAATGGCAAATTATCAATACAAACGACTTGATTAGGAATGTTTACATCAGGTTTTCGATGGATAATCAAAGAGAAATCAACAAGACTGAAACAACCCGTAATATTGTTTTCTATTCGAGCTATAATGAGTTCATTGTTAAATCCTATGTAGGATTCGCTATCTAAAGCATTGATTCCTTCATCAGCCTCGACCGGATTGTTGAAATAGGTGACATTAAAATTATTTGCATTTTGATTACCGAGAATTGAAGCATTTTGTTGGCTCAAAGTAAAGTCATAAAGGCCATCAAAATCATCATCGCAATGGCCTAGGTTTTCAGGTTGATTTGCTATTGGTAAAGGATTGACACGAAGTTCAAACGGAAAAATATAATAACAATGTGTAGTGCTGAATTCAACACGAGCATAAATAATATCACTGGTGCTAGTGTAAATGTAATTGGTGTCTAAAGCATTATCATTTGCAACTGCATCTGCTTCAGATGAAAAATAGCTGAAGAGGACATTAAAATTAATATCGACAATAACTTCGTTCATCGTTGTTAAATCAAAACTATTGGCGTCGTTTTCGCAAATATCAAATATTTCAAATGAATTAGTGGCAGGAGGAAGGTTGACGTTCAACTCCAAGGGAACAAAAGTGAAACAGTCGGCAACCGAATTATATACTTTTATGAAAACCGTTTGGGGATTGGTGGTATTGATATAGTTTTCAGGATTTAAAATTGGATTGCTGTCGTTTTCCAATGCTTCCAGCGATTCAAAATAGGAAATCGAATTATCTGGATTAGGTGTTGTAAATAAATCCGGTTCAACTACTGTTAAATCGAAAAGTGTATTGGCATCATAATCAGTATCACATTCTAAAAGTGGTTCTGGGATATTTGGATGTGGATTTACGATAAGGGAGAAATCGGTTAAGCTGAAGCAACCGGTTTCATTATTTTCAATTCTGACAATAATCAATTGGTTTGAGCTTATATATTCAGATAGAATCGCATTTTCATCTGTTCTAGCTTCTGTAAGGCTTAAATGATAGGTTACTGTGAAATCATCTGGATTTTGAGTGCCTAAAACAGTATTGGTTTGCGATTCTAGATCGAAGGGCTCTAGACCATCATTAGTGTCATCATCGCATACTTCAATGTTACTTGGCTGATTGGCGATAGGAAGCGGGTTGACTTGAAGTATAAAATCATATATAAAATAACACCCTGTCATTGGGTCTTCTATCCGGACAAAAATTATGTCGTTTATGGATTGGAACGTGTAATCTAAAGCAAATGGATCGCTATTGTTATTAGCCTTATCAAAGGATTCAAAATATAAAAGATTTGCTTGTGTTTCAGAATCAATTAAAACAGATTCTATTTCCGTTAGATCGAAATTACTAGTTGGATTATCGCATATTTCAAATATTCCAAAGTCATTAATCGGTGGTGGCAAATTCGTAATAATCTCTAAAGGAACCGCTGTGTAACAATTGGCAGCAGTATTAAACACCCTTATATATACCGTTTGAGGGTTACTAAGATTTGTATAGTTTGTTGGCGATGCAATTTGGTCTGTATTGTCATCTAACTGTTCAAGTGTTTCGAAATATGAAATGGAAACGTTACTTGGTATGGTGGCGTATAATTCGGCCTCAGCAGTAGTGAGATCAAAAGAATTTATGCCATCATAATCAGTATCGCAAATCGTAATCGGTGTCACGCTTGAAGGCGCTGGATAAACAATAGTGCTAAAATCCGTTAGAGAGAAACAGCCTGTATTTGTATTTGTAACTCTAGCAAAAATTATTTCATTGTTTTGTGCATTGTAATCTTCAGGTAAGGCATTGTCTCCACTTTCTGCATCACTTACTGAATTATGGTAACTCACTTCAAAAATACTAGGATTTTGCCCTTGTAAAACACTAGAATTTTGAGCCATTAAATTAAATACCTCAAATGAATCATTGGACGTATCATCGCAAGTTTCCATATTATTTGGTTGATTTGCTATCGGTAAAGGGTTGATAATGAGTTCAAAAGGATGGGTGGTATAGCATTCAGTTGCGCCATAAGCTAACCTTGCCACAAAATTATGCGATGTTGCTGTGTAAATAAAATTAGTATCTAATGGGTTGACATTTGCGTTAGCATCAGTACTATCTATGTGATAACTGATTAGAGTATCTGTAGCATCATCTACAAGCAATTGATTTACTGTGGATAGATCGAAGCTCGTAGTTGGATTGTCACAAATTTCAACTGTTTCAAAATCATTAAAAAGTGGCGGTAAATTTACAATTAAATCAAGTGGGATATTTACAAAACAATCACTTAACGTATTATTAACCTTAATAAATACGGTCTGCGGGTTTGAAGTATTATTATAATTTTCTGGATCTAAAATAGGATTTGTATCTGTTTCTAGATCGTCCAAGTTTTCAAAATAAGACACCTCTATATTATCTTGTCGGACGTCTAATATTTCTATTTCCGAAAGGGTTAAGTCCCAAGTTAAAATGCCGTCATAGTCCGTATCACAACGTTCAACTGGTGAGGCTGGATAAACCAAAGGAGCAGAAATAACATTAATTTCAAAAGCACTTATTCCTTTACAATAATTACCGTTATCAACTCTGGCAAAAAGCTGTTGAGGGTTTGTGGAGTTGGTATAGCTTAAAGGAACTGGATTGAAGTTATTATTAGCGTCAAATTCGGTTATATGAAATGTTATGTCTAAGGTTTCTGGACTTCCTTCTACCATTTGAGCGATAGTTTCATTTAAATCGACAGTTACAAAACCATCGTTACTAATATCATCACACACAACAATAGTCTCTGCTGGATTAAAAATTGGGATAGACCCAACTTCTAATTCAAACGAAGAAGTACCAAAACAATTGGGATCCGTGTAGCTTTCCACTCTAACATAAATAGTTTGTGCACCTGTTGTATTTTGATAAGCGGAATATTTGTCAATTGGGTCAATGCCTGCTATTGCATCAGCCTCAGTTTCGTAGTAAAGAACTTGTTTATCTGATTGACCATTCAGTATTTCGGTGTCTTTCAAATAAAAATAAAAGTCAGCAACTCCAGCAATATCAGCTTCGCAATTCTCATAATTTGTAATTGGAATGAATTCAGGTAGCGTATTTATATAGACATAAAAACCTGAAAGATTAAAACAACCTGTGGTTTCATTCTCTACGCGCGCATAGATATATTGGGTTGCGGTTGAATAATCTTCTGGTGTGGATATTTCATTTTGTCCTTCAAATGCTTCATAATAATCATTGTAAAATGTGATATCTAAACCTGCGGTAGAGCTTGTAATTTCTGGAATTTTAGCTTCTAAATTTACATTAAATACACCATCATCGTTATCGTCGCATATAATTATAGATTCTGCAACCATTACGGTTGGTGCACTCACAACGTTAACTTCCAATGAAGAAATACCATAACATTCAGTCTGTGCATTGGTAACTCTAACATAGAATAATTGAGGGTTTGTGGTATTATACACATAATCTGGCAGAATGTTTTCATTATTTATGGCATCGTCTTCTGTGAGGTAATATTTTACGTTTGCAGCTGATACACCTTGGGCAGCAACAGTATTGAAGGTATCCATAAAAAGGGTTGTAAAACCATCATCGTCGTAGTCGCAATAATCGGCAGTTTGAGGTGTTAAAACTACTGCTGGTGCAATAACTAAAGCGACATCTACTAATTCAGTGCAGTCACCATCAACAACAATGGCATAAATAATTGTTCCATTATTAATAACATTAAACGGTACAGATTCGTCTATTGGGTTATTCTCATCGGCTCTATCGTCCTCATTGATATAAAAAGTAACTTCAAATTCTTCGTAACCATCTTCTAATTCTACTTCAACTTCGTTTAAATCAAAATTTTCAATGCCATCATTTGAAGGGTCGTCACAAACATAAATAGCTTCTGAGGACAAAGTGTTAATAATGATGTTGGAATGTAATTCTAAATTTGTAATGGCATAACAGCCTGTTGCAGTATCTTGGATACGAATATAGATAAGCTGATAATTTGGAGTGGTATTTTGATAATCTTCGGGATCAGGAATAGGGTTTACATTAAATTGAGCATCATTATAAGAGGTGTGATAACTCACATCCATTCCTGTAAGGCCTTGTAAAACATTAGCGATGACACTTGTTAAATCAAAATTCTCGAAGCCATCTTCGTCTTGTTCACAGGCGTTGATCCATTGGTCTTCGGTATTAATAGCAAGACTGTCTTGTATTTCAACAAATATGCTGGTCGTAGAAAAACAGCCAGTTAAAGCATCGTAAATCCTAACATATAAGGTTTGCGACATATTGAAATTTGCATAGGGCGAAAAAATGGGGTTAGAACCTAAATCAGCTTCAGGTTCCGAATAGTGATACGAGACAAATAAATTACTGCCTCCATTTATAATTTGATCATTGGCAACATTTAAATCCACAAAAGTATAACCATCTAAAGTTGGATCAATGCATGCAATGATAGGGTCTGGATCTACATATTCTGGTTTTTCATTAACGACTAGGTTGAATTCAGAATAGGCCAAACAGCCATTTGCGGTATCTTCAATTCTTACAAAGATAGATTGTGGTGAACTTGTGTTTTGAATAGGTCCCATTATAGGATTAACATTGTTCTCAGCATCTTCACTGGTAGAGTGATAACTAATATTGTAACTTGAAGGAGGCACAGAAGCCAAGACTTCATTGTTTTTTAAGGTCAAATCAAAGTTCTCTACACCGTCTCCATTATCATCACAAAAAATAAAATCTGAAATTTGGGTTGCAGCTTGTTCGGTGTCTAGTGTTACCTCTACGGTATCTTCGATAACACATGAGGTTTCGTTCAGTTGGATGGTAACTTCAACTTTATAAGTACCTGTAGAGACGGCTTGTAAAATGGGATTATTTTCACCTGTCATGACAACATCATTTTGAAACCATTGATACGTAGCTTGCGAATTTTGAATATCACCATTTAATGTGACCGAATCGCCACAAGTGGCAATATCTGGACCTAAATCTACGTTGGCGGTAAAACTATTACCTTCTATAAAAACCGCAGAATCTATATTTGGGTCAGTTTGGTCTGCAATAATAAGTTTTATCTCATAGGCCACATTTGGTAGAATTGTCGCTGTAGCAGAAAGGACTACAGTACGACCGTTATAATTGGTGTCGCCGATGTTATTGCCTTCGAAAAATGAAGCATTTTCGGCTGGACACGATTCTGGTATTACATCGTGTATGGTCGTTGTATTTACAGGGATTGAGGTGCCAGGAATTAGGGCAATGTTTAAAAATGGGTCAGAAGAACCTGCTTCCCGTATTAAAAAGGCAAATCCATCGGAATACCTACAAGGAAAATCTTGTTGGTACTCTTCCGAAGCTAAAATATAATTGAACTGAATTTGGCTAGCAACAGATACAAAGTTAAATTGGATAGAAGTAGCATTTAGGGTTTCTTCTATATCTAGTGCATTTTCCAAATCGATATCTGTGCCCCAAGAAGTATCTCCTTCACTTATTGGAATTGTGTTGAGCACATTTCCTGCTGAATTTACATTTCCTGTGGTTAATAAGATGCCATTTTCAAATGGAAAACTAGAATCTCCACGTTCAAAATATCCAAAACTATTTATACCATTTATATTTCCATTGACATTCGACAAAATATTTGAAATTTCAACACAATTTTGTCCTAAGTTTTGTTGGATGAGTTGTTCTAATGGTAAGGAATCATCTGTTATAATCTGTTGAGAATAGCTATAATGAAAAACAAAAAATGCAATTACGAGGGAAAATTTGTATTTTAATCTCACAGTCTAGTTTTTAAAAAAATAGGCTTAGTTTAATTTGGGCTTCTTTGGAATAATGCAATTTAGGAGAGGAAAAAGTAATAAAAAATCCCCAGTAGTGGGGATTTTATAAGTTAAGTTGCGCATTTAGTTGGTTGAAAATGATAATTAGGTGTAATTCAGCTTTTACCGTAAGATCATTGAAACTCTTTAATTCTCTAAAATTTCATCTTATGAAAAAATATTTTCCTATTGAAGATTTCAAGGCGGCCTAAAATCTGTAGGAAGTTTACCATCTCAATGTTTAGACTAAAATAATATAAACGAGTCTAAAAGTAAGAACTTATCGCTTCAAAGTAAAATGCCCTTTCACCTGAAAAGCAATAGAATCACCTTTCACATCTGCGACATACCAGTAATCACTAGAAGGCATTTTTTCGCCATTGTATTTACCGTTCCAACCCGATGAATTAGAATTTAATCGTGTAATCAGTTTTCCATAGCGATCATAAATATTTATAGAGGTGCCAGGCAATGTTTCGATGCCCACAATGTGCCAAGTGTCATTGGTGCCATCACTGTTAGGTGTAAAGAATTTTGGAATATCAACGACCAAGACTTCTTTAGTAGTGTCAGAACAACCGTTCAAATCAATAATCGTAACGGTATGGTAACCCATAGCTACATTTTGGAAGACGTTGGATTCTTGCGGTTCAAAATCGTCCAATTGGTACAGGTAATCTCCAATTCCGCTTATGGTTACGGTAATATTGTTTGGGTCTGAAAAGTCAAGTGTTTCTATGATATCTATCTCTGCAGCTTGAGATTCAGTAACATTAAATGAGCTAGAATATTCACAACCAAATTCATTGGTTACGGTAAGGGAATAGCTACCAACCTCAAAGATTTCGATTTGAGGTGTAGTTACATTTGTGGACCATAAATAACTGTATTCTGGGTTATTGGTTTCGGCAGATACAATTAACGGCAAATAATCCATACAAAGTACCTGATCTTCAATGGAAATTGGCGGTAGATTATTGATAATTGCTGTGAACTGAGTAATCGCAAAACAACCAGTACTATTATTTTCTAATCTAACATAAAAGGTTTCATTATTGCTAGCTATATAATCAGTGGCGATTGGGTCATTCCCTTCCATAGCATTACTTTCAGAATTATGAAAAGTGATTGAAAAATCCTCAGGGTTTTGATTGCCTAAAATTGAGGCATTTTGTAGGGTTAAATCGAACTCCAATAGACCATCAAAATCATCATCGCAAGCAATTAAATCGCTCGGTTGGTTGGCCATCGGTAGTGGGTTGACAACCAGCTGAAATGGATAGACGGTGTAACAATGGGTAGTGCTGAACTCTGCCCTTACAAAAAGTGTTTCAGTGGAACTGCTATATAAATAATTTGAGTTTAATGGATTTTCATTAGCCTGAGCATCGGCTTCATTTTCATGGTAACTGACGAGCACATTAAATGTATTATCTAATAAAATCTCGTTGATATCCAATAAGTCTACTTGGTTTTCTGTGTTTTCACAAATATTATAAGTTTCAAAATCATTGATTTGCGGAGGACTGTTTATTATTAAATCGAAAGGCACCACATCAAAACAACCTGTTGTGGCATTTGTGATTTTAGCAAAAATGGTTTGCATATTGGATGTGTTAAGATATGCTGTAGGGGTTGTGATAGCAGAATCTGATACTATGTCTTCTTCTGATTCAAAATAAGAGAATGCGATATTGTACTGTCTTCCTTCCAAGATTTCAAGTTCAATATCTGTTAAATCCCATTCTAGTTCATAATTGTAATTATCTGCACAGTTAATTAAGGACTGCCCGTAAGTGACTTCGGGAAGAGCAAGTGTATTGATATTAAAAGTTTGTATTTCATAACAGCCCGAATCGGTATTTTCGATCCGCGTATAAATTAATTGAGGGTTGCTTGCTGCTGTAAAATTCAGTGGTATTTCGTTGGCTCCTACTTCTGCATTGAGAGGTGAAAGATGAAATGTAATGTCCAGGTTGGTTGGGCTACCAGTACTGATCTCAATTATTTTTTGATTTAAATCTGTTGTAGCCAGACCGTTGTTATTTATATCGCATTCAAAAACATCAGTAGGACTGTTGTAAATAGGTGCTTGGCGAACCTCTATTTGCATTGGAGCAACCTTGAAGCAACCGTTTTCTGTCTCGTTTTCAAGACGGACATATACGGTTTGAGGGTTGGAATCTGGAAAATAAGGTGCGTTTTTGTCAATAGGGTTAACTCTGTTTATGGCATTGTCTTCAGTTTCAAAGTAGAGAACTTGCATACCTGATTGATTATCAATGATATTTGGGTCTTTGTCAACAAATAAAAAGCTTGAGGATGCATTTGGGTTTATCTGGCAATTAATATAATCTGAAATAGTACTTAATTGTGGATCAGCGTATATGAGAATTTCAAAATTCAATATGGTAAAACACTCTAACGATTCTATCTCAGCTCTTAAAAATATTTCTTTGCTGTTAGTCGTGTAATTAGTTGGATTAGGAATTGACAAAAAATCGTGGAATTCATCAATTGCATCGCTAAATGAATTATAAAATGTAAAATCGATATCATTAGTGTTACCTGAAAAGTTTTGTAATACATTTTCTAAATTAACAGTGGCAAATAAATTTTGATCTTCATCACAAATGATTATCGGTTCTAGGTTAGGGTCTTCTAAAATTGTATAAACATTTAGTTCTAAGGAAGTTATATCGTAGCACCCAGTGATTGTGTTAGTTGCACGAATATATAAATTTTGCCCTTGAAGTAGACTATACATTTCAATAAGTTCGTTTTCTTGAGTTTCTGCATTTTCAAATGTCTCATAGTATTCTAAACTGACTTCAATCCCATAATTATTTACAATATCTTCAAATACACTTTTAGAAGCTGTTTCTAAAATTATATTTGTTTGATTTGTGTTTGGGTCTGTACTGCCACAATAATCTATAGAGATAGGATTTAAATTTAAAGCAGGACTTACCTGAAGATTTATTTTAGAATTTATAGAACACGCCACAACTCCATTAAAGGAATAATAAGCTTCAATAAATAATTCATCATAAGTATTTACAGAAAAAGGCAGACTTTGATCAATAGCGTTTAGGTCGTTTGTTCTATCTAACTCAGACTCATAGTAATCTATAAATAAATTTGCGGAATAATCTTCATCTATATTTTCTAAAAGTTCTTGTCTAATTACGTCAAAATTAAAGTTTTCTATACCGTTGTTGCTATCATCGTCACAAGTTTCGATAGTGTTTTCCTCTCCAATAACTTCATGTAGATAGTTTTTATAAAGTTTTAGAGTTACAGGGCTATAACAATTACCATTGTCGAAAGATACTGCTAAAGGAATAGTAAATGTTGATTGCTCATTTAGTGTATAAGACCTAGGGTTGCCGAGACCTAGTAAAGCTGCTACTCTAACGGAAGATCCCGGAAATATGGATGTTTCTATGATTTCAAAGTATCCTTCAATATCAAAGAAAATAGGAATATTATTGTATGTATAGCTAACGCCATCTATAGTTTCTTCAATGTTCGGGTCTGTACACGCATCTAATATTAGCGTATTCGTAAACAATTCCGGGGGAGATATATAATCAAAATAAATGTAACCTAATGAAAAACATTGACTAGACGCATCACTTATTTCAATCCTTGCTACCATGTAAGGGGGTTGAGTACTAAAATCTGGAAAGTCTGTAATAGCGTTAATTCCTTCTATGGCATCAGACTCGTTTATAAAATAAGTAACAGTTCTATTTAATTCGCCATCAGCCATAACATTATTTAACATATTTATATTAGAAAAACCAGGATCAGCAAAATTTTCATTACATATAAAAATTGAAAAATCTGCTGAACTTGGAAGTTCGTTTACATAAATATTAAAATTCCCAATCTGCAGACAGTCTCCATTTGTACTTTCAATTCTTACAAATATTGTTTCAGTTTCCTCTGTATTCTGGTAATTTCCAGTAATAGCATTTACATCGCTTTGTGCATCATCTTGGGTTAGATGATAACTAATTGTGTAATCATTGGAAGGGAGATTACTATATATCTCTTCGTTTTTTAGGTCTTGAAAATTAAAATCATAAATACCATCACTTGGAGCTGGATCGCATGCAGTATAATCTTCAATTGGTGCAGCTTGCTGAAAAGGTATAACTTCAACTTCAATTTCATCAGTTAAAATACAATTATTGGCTGTTGAGGGTATCGTAATCTCAACACTGTAAGTTCCGGTTTGGATAACCTGGAGAGTAGGGGAGTTTTCGCCAGGAATTGGGTTTCCATTCAATAACCACTGAATAGAAGCAGAAGTATTGTCGAAATTTGTGTCAAGAATTAGGTCACTGCCGCAAATACTTTGATCTGGCCCTAAATCGATGGAATTACCAAATCCCTCTGCCTCAATAAAAACTGCAGAATCAAAGCGTTGGTCAATATGGTCCGCAATAACTAATTTTATATGGTAGGTCTCATTTGGTATAATATCCGCTCTAGCCGTTAATACTTCAGTATGACCATTAAAGTTGGTATTGCCAATATTATAACCTCTAAAAAAGTCTCCGTTCTGAGCCTCACAAAAACCGGCAATATTGGGATGTATGGTGTTGGTACTGACTTCTGTAGTTGTATCTGGTATGAGGGCAATATTGACATAAGGCTCCATGGTGCCTGCTCGTTTTATGAAAATCGCAAAAACATCCTTAAAATTGCAGGGGTATTCCTGCTGGTACTCGTCAGAGGCGAATAGATATTTGAATGACACAAAACTGTTAGCAGATTCAAAATCGAATTCTATCGACGTGGCATTTAGGGTTTGGTCAATGCCCAAAACATCGATTAGGTCCTGATCCGTAGACCAATCAATATTACCTTCACTTAAATCGTCATTTACAAATGTATTTGCTGCAGCGCTAACGCTTCCCGTAGAAAGCACTAAGCCATTTTGAAGTGGAAAATTGGTAGTACCACTGTCAAAACTTCCAAAACTCACAATACCATTAACACTTCCATTTACGGCTGAAGATACATTGCTGGCTGTTGCACAGCCCGTACCGATTATATTTTGTATAAGCGCATTTGGCTGTAGACTATTGTCGGTAGAAATTTGTTGCGCATGTAGATAGAATACATGCGCGAAAAGTAAGAGAAATAAGTATATACTTTTCTTTTTCATTAGATTTATACGTAAACAATAGCAATTTTAGTAGTGAAACTAAGCTTCTTTTTAGTGTAAATCTAATGAAAAATAAAGTAATTAAAGTTAAAATGAATTTAAAGGTTTAATAACATAGACGAGTGGTTACTTTAAATCATCGTTTCAAAGTAAAATGCCCTTTGACCTGAAATGCAATAGAACCACGTTGTACATCTGCTACATACCAGTAATCACTAGTAGGCATTTTTTCGCCATTGTATTTACCGTTCCAACCCGATGAATTAGAATTTAATCGTGTAATCAGTTTTCCGTAGCGATCATAGACATTTATAATAGTACCAGGCAATGTTTCGATGCCCACAATATGCCAAGTGTCATTGGTGCCATCACTGTTAGGTGTAAAGAATTTTGGAATATCAACGACCAAGACTTCTTTAGTAGTGTCAGAACAACCGTTCAAATCAATAATCGTAACGGTATGGTAACCCATAGCTACATTTTGGAAGACGTTGGATTCTTGCGGTTCAAAATCGTCCAATTGGTACAGGTAATCTCCAATTCCGCTTATGGTTACAGTAATATTGTTTGGGTCTGAAAAGTCAATGACTTCTGTCGTTTCTATAATTGCTGATGTGGATTCTGAAACTCCGAAATAATTTGTGATTTCACAACCGAATTCTGAAGTTACTTCTACCCAATAACTACCTATTTCGGTAATCTCAATTTCGGGTGTTATTTCTCCAGTGGACCATAAATAAGTATCTGCTATATTATTGGTGTTTGCAGATACCAATAATGGCATATTATCCAAACAAATGACTTGCTCTCCAATATCTACGATTGGAAGCGGGTTCACAATTACCGAGAATTGACCAACACTGTAGCATCCTGTGCTGTTATTTTCTATACGAGTATAAATCACTTCTCCATCAAAAGCCATATAATCTGTCTCTAAAGCTGAATTATTTTCGTTGGCTTGTAGCTCAGTATTATGGTAGCTTACCGTAAATGAATTAGGGTTTTGTCCTCCCAAGATACTAGCGTTTTGTTGGGTTAAATCGAATTCTAAAATGCCATCAAAATCATCATCGCAATCCATTAAATCATTAGGTTGATTAGCAATTGGTAATGGTTCAACTTTTAAATTAAATTGGTAATACGTAGAACAATGTGTTGTACTAAATTCTGTTCTTACAAACAAAGTGTCAAAATCAGACTGATAGGTATAATTCGTATCTAAAGCATTGGTATTCGCTATCGCATCTGCTTCATTATCAAAATAGCTGAAAAGTACATTGAAATTGACATCTCTAGCAACCTCATTAATTTCAGTTAAGTCAACACTATTAGCATCGTTAGCACAGATGGTATATTGTTCAAAATCATTGATATGTGGTGGTTGATTCACTATTAATTCTATTGGTAAGGTCGTATAACAGTTTGATATGGTGTTGGTGACTTTATAATAAACTGTTTGTGGGTTTGACGTGTTTGTGTAACTGGCTGGGGTTGCTATAGCATTTATATTTGCTTCGGCATCCTCAAAATTTTCATAATAAGCTAATACAAGATCTTCCTGCCTTACATCTAATATGTTTTCTACGGCTACGGTTAAATCAAATTCAAGTGAACCGTCCGTATCATCGTCACATTCTATTAATGGATCTATAGGCGTAACTTCTGGAGTACTAATGATGTTAACCACAAATGATGTAATAGACTTACAGATGGTACCATTATCTATCTGTACGTAAATCTGTTGTGGGTTTACGGTATTTGCAAATTGTACAGGTATTTCGTTGGTGCTATTAATGGCATCTTCCTCTGAAGTAAAGAATTTAACAGTTTCTATATCTGGGATTCCAGCAGAAACTTCCGCTATAACACTTGTAAAATCATGCATCACAGAACCATCAACAACACTATCATCACAGACAAACCAATCACTTGGGTCATTGAAAATTGGATTTGTACCTACTTCAATGATAAACGAAGAGGTTGTGTAACAAGATTCGTCAGTAATATTATCAATTCTCACATAGATTTCTTGAGGATTACTAATGTTTTCATAGGGACTTGTTTTATCTATAGCATTGGTTTTATTGTCTGCATCTGATTGGTTAAGATAATATGAAACTTCTTTACCTGTTTGTCCGCTTAAAGCTTCTACATCCTTGTTTTCAAAAATAAATTCACCAAAGCCGTCTGATGCATCTTCACAAAAGATAAACTCATCGACGTAGTTGGACAAATCACCAACAAAAGGTAATTTATTCACAATAATTTCTAATATCTCAATGGAATAACACCCTGTACTGTTATTTTCTACACGCATGAAAACATCTTCGGTTTGTGCAGCGTAGTTAGAGGTGTTTTCAATGGCATTTGCTCCTGACCTAGCATCATTTCTCGTATTATAAAAAGTTACTGTGCGATCTGGAGTTGCTAAAATTGAATTTGGAATACTACTGTTTAAATTTATAGGTGAAAATCCATCTCTATCTGCATCACAAATAATAATATCTTCAGGCTTTTCGCTTTCTGGTGCTGGTAATACAGTCACTTCAAAAGAATTATAATCAAAACAGCCTGTTTCGGAAGACGTAATTCTAGGGAATAAGGTAAACGGATTTGTTACGTTTGTATATGAGTTAGGCAAGGCATTGGTATTGTCAATTGCATCTTGCTCTGTTGGAAAATAAGTCACATCAAAACCGTCTTCTCCATTGGTGACATCTTGGTTTAATGATGATAAATTTGTGGTTGTAAACCCATCTTGATCCGTATCACAAACGATGAGGCTTACGACAGATTGAAATTCTATTATTGGGTACAACACTAAATCAAAATCTGCAACTTCATAACAGGTTGGACTTTGCAGGCCAATATATATGGTCTGCGGATTACTCTGATTATAGTAAGGTGAGTCGGTATCTATAGGGTTTAATTGATTATCTCTATCGTCTTCACTTTCGTAGAAAAATACTTCAACATCGATCAAATCATTAATAATTCCTACCGCAATATTTGCGAAATCAAATTCTTCTGTGTCGTCGTCACCAATATCGCATAAGCTGACATCCCTAATGTTTGTAGCCGTTAAAAGTAAATTGGAGTGCAATTCAATAGGGGCAATGGAAGCACAACCAGTCATATCATTTTCCACTCTAATATAGACTATTTGTTCTTCAGCTGTAATGTTAGCATAATTTGTGTCATCAGCAATGGGGTTTGCACCAGAAAGTGCATCTTCTGGGGAAACATGAAAGGTTACAGTAACTCCTGTGAGTCCTTGTAGAACATCTGGAATAATAGATGTTAAATCAAAATTGGCAAAACCATCATGATCTGCGTCACAAGCATCTATATAATGATCTTCCATATTTATAACAGGACTTTCTATCACTGAAATATCTAAGGTAGTTGTACTGATACAACCGGTTTCTGGATTTTTAACACTTACAAATAACTGCTCACTAACGTTTGTGTTGGTATAAGGAATTGTATAGGCATTGATACCATTAGCGGCATCACTCGCAGAACTGTGATAAGTAACCACTAAGTTAGATTGTGCTAAAGTAATTTCATTGTCTTTCAAAGCATTCAGGTCCATAGCCGTAATTCCGTCTGCAGTTTGGTCATCACAAACGATCAAAGGTGTTGGGTTTGAAATTATTGGTAAGCTATTTACTACTAAATTAAAGGTGGAAAATGCCAAACAACCGTTATCTGTATCTTCAATTCTTACATGAATGGGTTGTGGATTTCCAGTATTTTGAATCGGGCTTGTAATAGCGTTACTGTTATTTGAAGCATCTGAGTTGGTATAGTGATAAGAAATGGTATAACTCGACGAAGGTACAGAAGCTAGTACTTCTGAATCCTTTAAGGATAAATCAAATATTTCAAGGCCATCACCGCTTAGATCATCACAAAGTTGAAAATCTGAAAGTGGTTCAGAAGTTTGAGTAGAACTTAAAGCCACATTAATATCATCTTCAATAGCACAGGAATTTCCTGCGAGTGGTAATGTAATTTCCACACGATAATTTCCGGCTTGTAAAGCGGTTAAAGTCGATTGGTTTTCAGTCGCAATTAGCGCGTCATTAAAATACCAACTATAAGTTGCATTTGGATTGTCAATGTTTCCATCTAAAACGACACTACTTGCACAAGTAGAGAAATCTTCACCCAAATCTACAGAAGCATCGAAACTATTACCTTCAATAAATACGGCAGAATCATAATTTTGATCCGTTTGATCTGCAATGACCAGTTTAATTTGGTATTGTACGTTGGGTTGAATTGATGCCGTCGCAGAAAGGACTGTAGTTCTACCATTATAATTGGTGTCTCCAACATTGTAACCTTCAAAAAATTCGTCGTTTGAAGCAGGACAAAAGCCAACAATCTCGTCGTGAACCGTATTGGTGTTCACAGGTGTTGTGGTTCCTGGAATCAAAGCAATATTAGTATAAGGATCACTAGTACCAGCTTGTCTAATTAAAAAGGCGAATCCATCAGAATATTCACATGGGAAATTTCCGAAATATTCTTCTGAAGCTAGGATATAATTAAATTGAATTTGATTTGAAATTGAAATAAACTCGAATTCAATGGAAGTTGCATTTACAGTTCCAGATATTCCCAAGGCAGTTTCAAGATCATTATCAGTAAGCCAAGTGGCATCACCCTCATTTAAGATGGTGTTGTTTTGTCCATTACCAGCTGAGTTAGCATTTCCTGTGGTTAATACAATTCCGTTTTCAAAAGGAAAATTTGATGAGGCACGTTCAAAATATCCAAAACTTCCAATTCCTATTGATGTTCCGTTTGAAGGGGATGAAATATTTGAGACTTCAACACAGCCTTGTATGAGTGTGTTTTGAACTAAGTCTTGAGGTGAAACTGAATTATCTACAGAAACTTGCTGTGCAAAAGAAACACTACAAATTAAGCCTATAAATAAGCAGAGGGAGCGGTTGAAATAAGTCATTCGTTTCGGTTAAGGTTAAATTGTTTAGTGCAGATAGATTCGGGTAATTTCCTATCCTACGTTTTAATACGGGCGAAATGTAGAATTAATAAAGATGAAATACAAAAAAATACGCTGAAATACACAAAATGTTAACATTTTAAAGCGTAAAATGCACTTTTAAACTAAAAAAGACCTCAGAACGAGGCCTTTCTTCCCAAATTGATTTCAAATATTCCTAAACTTTCGTATTAGAAATTGCTTAACCTGAAACTCAATATTATAATAGCGTTTTGAAAAATAGAAATGAAATGTTCTAAATTTTCAATTTTAGTTTAATCTGTTTTGAGGGAAATAATAAAATGAGGAGGGAATTAACAGTAAAATTTTCTTAACGCGTATAAAATTAAAGGATGTTATTCAGAACTGCAAAAAAATAAGATGAATGGATAAAAACTTTAACATTAAGCACCAATAGGTATTAATAATTCACATAAACCCATCCCATATAAGGTTGATAATTGGGGTCGTTTAAATTCAGGATGTAAAAATAAGTACCAACTGGAACTTTACTTCCTACATTATTGATACCTCTATTTGTTTTTCCAAACCAAGGCTTACCATCAGTGCCAACAAAGATGAGGTTGCCATAGCGGTTATAAATCTGTAATTCATGTTCTACAAAAATATCATACAACCCTTGGATGTTAAACCAATCATTGTAAGTATCCTCATTTGGTGAGAAACCTTGTGGAATGTATGGCGGACAGTTTTCAATAGTTAAATCGAACTGGAAAATTTCATAACACGGCGGACTTACCAATCGCGCATAAATAGTCTCGGGATTTAGACTATTATTATAGTCAGTAGGGATTAGTATGGGACTAGATTCTGTTTCTAAATCATCCAATGAATTATAAAACGTCACTTCTTCTTCAGTGTAATTTAAAGTTTCAAGGGCATCGAACAAATTATAAGTAGCGGTCTCGAAACCTTCATTACAGCCAATAAGATATGGAAGTGTTTCTGCTTCAGGAATAAGAAGCAATTGAATATCTATAAACGTGCTGTTGTTGTTTTCATTCGTTTCTGTGACAATACCATTCATTGTGCCAACATCATCTACAATGGCTACAATGGTTACATTGGGATCAATACCTTCTGGTAAATTAAGAATAATAGAATTACTTTCACTTGCACCTATGGCAATGTCGTTAATAGTTTCAGTTGCGCCAATAAAATTACTATTATAGTAGAATGCAATAGGCGTATTGGCCGGTAAAATATCCGTACTGTTAAAATTGCTTATACTATAAAAGAGTTCAACATTGTAGTCTCCACAATTCACAGTTCGACTATCTATACTAATTGTGGCATCTGGTAACTGACTGTTTAGGACCGTAATGATGTTATTGATCATCACATAATCTTGTCCGGAAGTTAAAGCTATGGTTGCTGAAGTGTCTCCAATACTTATATTGTTTTGAATATTATACACGTCAATATCCATATTATACAAATCGGTGGCTCCTGTAAACGAGTTTGTCCCATTAAAGGCATTGTTCGCTGGGTTTAACGGCAAATTACTAATCACGTTTCCGTTAATGGTCAATTGCTCGTTAACCGCTAAGGACCGATCACCTTCCCAAGCCACAAAACCAATTTTTGCATCTTCATTATCTAATACATTCAGGTTATCTAGCGTTATGCTAAGAGCATCAGGTACACTTTGTAAGCCATCGTAAACATTAAGTTGGTTAAGAGGTAAGCTGTCATCTTGATATATAATGGTTATTGCCCAGCCTCCAAAATTTGTACCTGTAGAACAATAAGGTAATATAGTCGTGGTTAAATCAAAATCTGAAACGGTATAGCTGCCATTACCTTCGTTGACTATAATATCCGTAACGTCTGCAAAAGCGGCAAAAAATACTCGTGTCGCGTCTAAAGCATCATTAAAGTTACGTTCAGAGGTCACAGGTATTCCATTTAGGTTAATATCTAGATCTCCGTTTCCCGATCCCGCCCAATATAAATAGGCGGCAACTACGTTTTGATCTGTGTTGAGATTTAAATCTGCCGAAGATGAGGTTAAAATCGAGCAAGGGCCAGCGACACCGTTTTCTTCAGTATTCATGGTATTTCCTATGGCCGTGTAATCGTATCTCCCATTAAATTGCTGGTATAAAGAAATATCTTGACCCATCACTAGAAATGATGGAATCAATAAAAAAAAGCAAATGATGTAATATGTGCTTTTCAAAGTATTGGTTTGGTTAGGTCTAAAATACAAATTTTAATTTATCGTTTCAAAGTAAAATGGCTGGTGAATGTTCTTCCATCTTCTAATTTCACCTTAAACCAATAATCGCTAGTAGGCATTTCTACACCGTTATACGTGCCATCCCAACCAGAACTCAATGGATTTATTTCGGTTAGAAGCTTGCCATAACGATCAAAAATATAAATAGAGGTGTTTGGTTGAAATTGTTCTGAAACACCATAAACTTGCCAATAGTCATTGACAGTATCATTATTTGGTGTAAAGAATTTAGGGAATCCAATAACAGAAACTAAATCTTCTACAATGCCACAATTGTTTTTATCTCGTATGTAAACCGTATATAAACCTGGTTGTAAGTTAGTAAATATATTGCTGTTTTGATAGGGGCCGTCGATGTTGTCTAAGGCATATTCGTAATCACCTTCACTGTTTTCATCTACAAAAATTGAAATAGAATTGTTTTGTAAACCATCTATGACTTCTATGGAGGAAATCGTAGCAATGTTGGAAGGTAAAACGGTGATCGTTCTGTCTTTATAACAGCCATTGGTAGTGCTAACTCTTACGTTATACGTCCCTGGCGTATCAATTTCAATCGTTGAGGTGTCCTCTCCTGTAGACCATTGATAATAATAGTTGCTTGGGGAATCTCCAATAATTCCGCCATCTAAAGTTATAGTTTCAGGAAATGAATTTAAACAGTATAACGTTTCAGACTCGGTTTCAATATTTGGTAATTCAAAAACGGTTAGTTCTATTTCGCTGATGCCGTAACAAGCATTGGTGTTTTCTACACGTCCATAGATGGTTTGGTTATAGGGAATTGTATTGGTGAAAGTTGCGTCAAGCGGATTCGTTTCTACTAAAGCATCTTCGTAGGTTTCATAATAGACCAAAATAAAATCTTCTATTGTATTAGGAAAGATAGCTCCAGCTACAGCACCAAGATTAAACTCCATAAAGCCATCTTCCACACCATCCGTATCACACAACTGAATATCGACGTCGTTAGTAACGGTTGTACTAACTTCTAAAGAAATTTCACTGAAATTAACACAATTGGTCGATGTGTTTTTTACTCTCGCATAAATAATTTGTGGGTTGAAGAAGTTATTAAAAGCATCACCATTTATGGCATCATCTTGATTTTCGGCATCAACCATTGAAAGATAATAGTCTATTGTAATATTTGGATCATCTCCAGAGATAGCGTTTTCAATCTGCGTTATATTAAAGGTAGTAAATCCTTCAGGAATACCATCTTCGTCACATTGTAGTAAAGATACATCATTCGCTATTGGCATCGGATTAACGATAATATTAAAAGATGTAAAACCAATACACCCAGAATCCATATCCTGAATTCTAACAAATATTTCGGTCGGTGTCGGAGTTGAATTGGTATAGTTATTAGGAAGCACAGAAGTTGCGCTTTCGGCATTCGATTGAGTTAGGTAATAACTGATATTGTAATTTGCACCAGCCATTCCGTTTACAATTTCTTCCGATTTTAAATTAAAGTCGAAACTAGATAGCCCATTTTGATCGTCTCCATCCAAATCATCATCGCAAATTTCGTAATCTGTAGGACTATTAAAATTTGTGAGGGCAGAAACAGTTATGGTCATATCATTGATAATGAAACATCCTGTAGTTGTATTCTCAACTCTAACATAAATATCTTGGTTACTCGAAGTGTTATTGAACACGTTTCCCAATGCATCTACTTTAATATTCGCATCACTTTCTGAACTGTGGTAGGTTACGTCAATATCGGACTCGCCATTGATGATATCTTGGGTTAAGGTTGTGAAGTCAAACGCTCTGATATTATCATCATAAGGTGCTAAATCATCACAAACTTCTATGTTGGGCAAACTGGAAGAAGACGGATTAGCAATTACAGGATTTGATGGCTCATCGGGAAATGTGGCAGTACCTGTCCAATTTATTGAAAAAGGACTATTTCCAATTGGTCTGTCTATAACTATAAAATAACTTTCACCAGTAAGCACATCAATCTCACTAACAAAACTATCGCCGTTGGCTCCAGGACCTTCAGAAGTTTCTGTTGATGTTGAATTTAGACCAGTTAGATTATTGCCTTGATTAGCGGCTGCAGGGTTTGTGGTAGAGCAACGAATTGCTTGTCCTATGTTGCTACAACTCACATTAGGACCAAAAATAAAAAAGTCATAGTCTTCATTAATACTCGTACTTCCTGGTGTTAATGTAAAAGCGAGAGTTCCAGATGTTGAAATATTCACTTTTAACCAAATGCTGTTATTTTCTTGACTAGAACAGGTATTGGAATTACCTAGTTCTTGTGTGCCAATACCATTTACGTTCAAACTAAAATCTGAATTCCCACAAACGGTTACCGCAAATTGACAATCGTTAGGCTGTTGCGCCATAGCAACGAAATTGAAACAGCAGATAAAAACAATGGTTATTATAGGTTTAAAATATAGATCTAGGGGTTTGGTCATCGTTTTAATGTAAAATGGTTGGTAAAGGTTCGTCCATCTTCTAGGTTTACTTTAAACCAATAATCGCTGGTTGGCATCTTTTCTCCATTGTAATTGCCGTCCCAACCAGAACCCAACGGATCAAGTTCTTTTAGTAGTTTACCGTATCTGTCAAATATATAAATTATTGAATGCGATTGAAATTGTTCTGAAATACCATAAACTTGCCAATAATCATTAACATCATCATTGTTTGGCGTAAAAAATTTAGGAAAACCAATGACCGAAACCAACTCTTCCGCAATACCACAATCGTTTTTATCGCGAACGTAAATGGTGTATAATCCTGGCTGCACATTGCTAAAGGTGTTACTGTTTTGATAGGGACCGTTGATGTTATCTAAGGCATATTCGTAATCGCCTTCACTATTACCATCCACAAAAATCGAAATTGAATTGTTTTGTGAACCATCTATGACTTCTATGGAGGCAATCGTTGCAATGTTGGAAGGTAAAACGGTGATCGTTCTGTCTTTATAACAGCCATCGGTATTACTAACTCTTACGTTATATGTCCCTGGCGCATCAATTTCAATCGCTGAGGTGTTCTCTCCTGTAGACCATTCGTAGTAATAGTTGCTTTGGGAATCTTCTAAAACACCTCCATCTAAGGTAATGGTTTCAGGAAATGAATTTAAACAGTAAATAGTTTCAAATTCAGTTACAATATTAGGTAATGCCAAAACGGTTAGTTCAATTTCACTGATACCATAGCAAGCGTTACTATTTTCCACACGTCCATATATAGTTTGATTGTAAGGAACAGTATTGGTAAAATTTGCTCCTAGAGGATTGGTTTCCAACAGTGCATCTTCGTATGTTTCGTAATAAGCCAAATCCAAACCCGTAGGAGAAAAAGCTAAAACGGTTTCATTAGCTTCGGATAAGTTAAAGGCCATAAAACCATCTTCCGTACCATCGGTATCGCATAATTCCAAACTTGTATTGTTTGAAGCCGTAGTGCTTACTTCTAAGGATATTTCGCTAAAATTAATACAATCAGTTGTTGGATTAGTTACTCTAGCATATACAATTTGTGGATTAAAAAAATTATCAAAGGCATTACCATTAATGGCATTTTCTTGGTTTTCTGCATCGCTAAGGGATAAATAGAATTCAACGGAATTATTTTCAATATCATCAGTAATAGCTTCTAAATGATTATTGATGTTAAAAGTTGTGAAGCCTTCAGGAATGCCGTCTTCATCGCATTGGAGAATTGAAATATCATTGGCTATTGGAATAGGGTTTATCACTAGGTCAAAACTACCAGTGCTGATACAATTTGTACTAGCCGTATTTTCGATTCTTACAAAAATTGTTTCATTAAAAGGCGTTGTGTTCGTATAGTTTGAAGGCAATGCAGCTAAATTATCGTTAGCATCATTTAGAGAAGGATGAAAAGTAATTGCTGTTGAATTTTCATCTTGATCCCCTCTAATTAATGTTTTTAAATCTTCAAATTCAATTGTTGCAATGCCATCAGTTACATCTCCGTCACTATCGCAAATCTCTATAGTATTCAATTCTGATATTTGTGGTCTTGAAAATACTCGAAGCTCAAACGAGTTTACATCAAAACAGTTGGTGTTTTCAAAATTATCCACGCGAACAAAAATGGTTTGAGGGCTGCTAATGTTGGTATAAGGAAAAGTTATTGCATTGGCACCAGAGTTGGCATCTTCTTGACTTTCAAAATAACGAACTTGATATTGAAGAGGATCTTGTGTTAGTAAGGCTTCCGAATTTTTATCCGTAAAATCAAAACTAAAAATCCCATCGTTAGAAATGTCATCACAAGCCTCAACATTTGTGAGCGAATTGGTTACAGGAATTTCAAAAACCCCAACACGAGCACTTCCTTCAATAGGGCACTCACCATTATTAGGTTCAATATATACTTCATAAAAACCAGGTGTGTCCACAAATAATTGAGATGTGGTTTCCGATAACGGTGCACCGTCAAAAGTCCAAAAATAATCTGCGCCATTGATATCTTCTGCTTGCAAAGTATAACTGTCACCAATGCATAGTGCTAACTCTGTAGTACTGATCCCATTCTGGATAATGTCAATTTCAGAATTAAATAAGGATTGGATAAAAGGAGGCAAGCCAATCTGACTTAAATTTTGATTTGTGCCATTAATATCTAAAAGTATCCCTTGTTCGTTATAATTTGCAGCCATGCCATCAGCTTCAGGACTGGAAATAACACCTAAATATTTTGAAAGATTTAGACTTCCATATTGTGCCCTATAAATACGTCTGTCAATGCCTAGTTGCAAAGCCCCTGCAGTCATATTATTAGAAGTGTGAATCACTTGCAACGAATTGGCAATAAAAGTACTTTCTAAATCCCATTGTAATACTTGGCTGGGAGGTACTCCATCTGGACCTTGACTAATAGTGGCATAGACTTTTTTGCTTTCCGCAGAAAACTCAACACCATAAGGACTATTATTGTTTTGCGTACCATAAAGTTGTAGATGGTTAAAGACAGTCCCTGTTTCGTTGTTAAAAAGATATAAATCCACACTGCCAGGAGCATTTCCTCCTGCAACCGTTGCATATCCAAAATTGGCTGCAACTAATCTTTTGGCATTAGGCGATGCTTTTAAATACCCTAATGAATTTCGTCTATAACCCTCAATAGGGACATATGGACCAACTGTGGAAATTTCAGGTGTAGGGTTTACGCCATTTGCATCAATCTTAAACGCATAAAATTTGTCTCCAAAATGTGTAATGACCCAAAAAGAGGAACAATCTTCAGCTCTGACCGCTGTTATTTTTTCTGAACATTTATATTTTATTTCTTCCGTATCGAGAGGGTCGTAAGTTACTAAATGCCTGTTTTTCTCTATAGGATCTACGTCACCTAAACCACCATTAAGTGTCATGTCAATCAATGAATAATTTAAGCCATTGTTGAAACCATCGTCATCACCCGGAACGCTCCCAGGATTATAAGTTCCATTAAATTGATTCGGATATACAGCAGCATTATCATGATGCGGTTCATCTACAGTAAAAAGATAATATTTGTTAGGATCGTTTGGTTTGGGAACAATAAGACCTGACGACGTACTTGAAGGGTCTCCCAATAAACCAGTACCACCAAAATAATCTCCGTTAGACATAATCTGATGGTTTCGGTTCCAAACGGTTCGCCCATCACTATAAAACAAAAGATTGCCGTTTTCATCCGAAATTGATGTACAGCCTTCCAAAGTGCCTAGTTGCCCATTAGTCAATGCTGTAACGGTACCAGACTGCGCATTAAATTGCAAACCAGCATTTTGTCCAAAGTACCAAAATGAAGCTTCATTTTGTGCAAATACTTGGACGCTAGTTATTAATAGGATTAAAACTAAATAGATCTTTTTCATAAGTGCTTTAATGTGTAAACACACTATGCATAAAATATAACAACTAAAACTTAAAAACTCCCAGTTTTAACATTGCATACTATTTTTAGCAATTATTTCAAAGTTATTACAAATCCCGCTTTTTAAGTAATCGATACGATAAAAAGATGAAAAGTGCTGTCCAAGCCAAGACGATAGCGATCTCATACCAATGTACGGCATAATCGTACATAATATCTGTTTTTTCAGGAAATTTTGTCATCACGACCCTTTGCATCGGCTGATTAATTAGATTCCACATCGACTCCAATGGCAAAAATTGCTTCACGTTAAATGCCATTTCTATGGAATCCGCTTGCCAAGATACAAGCCCAAAAATTATCCATTCTAAAATGTAAAGAATAAATAAAAAACCTAAGGCAAATGCAGAACGCTTCACAAGCATGCCTAAAAACAAACACAGACTAAAGAAACCAACAAGTTTTATAAAATAGGCAAGCAGAAATTCAACTTCCCTGAAAATAATTGAAGCTTCTGTATAACTGGAGTAATACATACCAATAAAAAAAGTTGCCAAACCAATTAGAATGGTCGCGAACAAAGAGAAAAAAACAATGGTATAGAATTTTGATAGAATAAACTCCTTTTTACTTAAACCATCAATTAGATTTTGTTTTAAGGTTTTATTGCTGTATTCATTTCCAATCATGCTTACCACTACAATGGCAAAAAAGAATTTGAATTGTGCTGCAAAAAAAGTTGTAATATGCCAAATAATAGGAAAGTTGAAAATACCCAACTCACCTAATTCCAATGTAAAAAAACCAAAGAAATTAATTTTAATAGACGATAAAATTAAAACCGTAAATGGCAAAATAAAAGAGATGATTATTAAAACCTTACTGGCTCTATTCAGCCAAAGTTTTTGTAATTCGAGTTGTATAAGACGTAACATAGTGATTGGTTGTTTACTTTATGTTTTTTTATAATGCTTTGATTTTAGTTTATCCTGGGTGCAGTTGAAGGGCACAGGGTGACAATCAAGGTAATATTTGTAAATTAGTTCAAGTTGTCCGTTAATTGTAAAAATTGTTGTTCCAGACTCTCTTTTCGTTTTACGAGATGCGAAAGACATATGCCTTTTTCAAACATAACTTTATTAAAATCTGAAGCTGACATGGGTTCGCTTAAAAAAGCGGTTATCAGTTCGTCTTCAACCTTTACTTTTCCAATATTTGGATAGGCTTCTAAAGCAGTTAATAATTCGGTATGCTTTTCGGCTTTTAATTCGAAGAAACCGTGACTGCTAATCATTTCATCGACACGGCCAGAATATAATTTTTCCCCTTTGCGCAACACTACCACATGCGAGCAGACTTTTTCCACTTCATCCAAAAGATGTGAAGCCAAAAGAATCGTTGTGCCATTCGCCGCAATGTCCTTGATAATTTGTCGTATTTGATGAATGCCCTGAGGATCTAAACCATTGGTTGGTTCATCCAAAATTAAAATTTCCGGATCGTTAAGTAGGGCAGAGGCAATGGCTAAACGTTGCTTCATGCCTAGCGAATAGGTTCTGAACTTATGTGATTTTCTGTCCAATAAACCAACTACAGCGAGCTTTTCATCAATCTTGCTGCGATCGACACCTTTTATTCTGCAAACGAGTTTTAGGTTTTGCTCAGCCGTCATGTACGGATAAAAGTTTGGTCGTTCAATAATAGCACCAACTTGCTTCAGCGCGTTGTGTGTTGTAATATTACCGTCGAACCAATGGAAATCGCCTTGGGTTTTGTTTACCACGTTTAAGACGATACCTAACGTTGTGGATTTTCCACTTCCATTGGGACCTAAAATACCGTAAACATTGCCCTTGTTGATAGTGAAACTTAAATCTTTTACAGCTGTTAAGTAGCCGAATTTCTTCGTGAGATTGGTAATAGTGAGGATGGGTTCCAAAATGATAGGTTTTTGAGATGCTAAAAACTTCTGGCATCAATTGGTTATAAAGATAAGACGATTGATGCTTTTTTTTGTTACAGAATTTTTTGTTTTTATAATTAATAATCATCAAAATGTTACTTTGAATTAGTCCCTAAACCTTCAAATGATTATTTAAACCCAAATTTGGAAGTAACTTTTTTTATTCATTTAAAAACCCTTAAATTTAGCACATGAGTGACGATTTAAAAATATCAAAACGAAAACCGACCTATCCTATTTCCAGTAAATTGGACAGCTATTTATCTGAATATAGGCGAAATATAGATTTACCTATTTTCTATTCGGACTTATTGCGTTTTCAAGGCTCTATAGTTGTTTATGATAAAAATGATGAGGATACACTTTGGGTACGCGTGTATTATAATGATTATGAGCGTGAAGAAATCGATAAAAGTCTGAAACAGGTGTACTCCCATTTATTATCAGATGGCGGACAGGGCATTTTGAAGTTTCTCAATGTGGATGCTATCGATTTTTGTACGTTCGGGAATTCTAAACCTTTCCGAATAAAAGTGCGGAATATCCTTAATGATAATTACACCTATTTTTATGTTAAAACCGCAGATGCTTCAAGAGTGTATGGATTAGAACTCGAACAGATGTTATCACCTTATCAAATCAACTTTTTGGTTTGTAAGGACACCTTGATTGAAGAGCATATTGCGGGAATTCCTGGGGATGAATTTATTAAGAATAATTTACCAGAATGTAACGCTTCAGAGAAAGCACAGATCGCTAAGGAATTTGTGAAGTTTAATGAGCGGTGTTTAATTCGACTTTTAGGCGATATGCGTTCGTACAATTATGTTATTGTTCCAACTCATGATTTTGACCATGTCGTTTTTAAAATTAGGGCTATTGATTTTGATCAGCAATCTTATGAAGGCAATTTGAAAATTTATAGGCCACAATTTTTTAAGGAGAACTACAATATGGTGCAAATGGTGCAGGAAAAAATTCAGGCAGAATCGATCTATCAGTATAAAATTGAGGAACGCTCTATCGTTGCCAAACGAATGATAAGTTATCATACCCGATTGAATGCCTTATTGGATTGTATGGAAGCTGATGAAATCTCTATTCCAAAGCACATTGATATGCTAAAAGAAGATATCTATAATTATACGCTGGACGTTAATTTTAGAAACAGTAAAAACATGGGCGAAGTGCTTAAAAACGCCCTAGACTTTGTAAAACGTAATTATGAGGATGTGAGTTTGAATCGGTTTTAGTTGAATTCATTTAGTTGTGAAATGTATCAATTCCAATTCTCGTCAAAATCCAAATTGTCATAATCATTAATGTCTAAATCGTCCTCAAACTCATTATAATCGTCTTCATCTTCTTCGGCTTCAAACGTTTTTTCTGGTGCTTCATCAGGAATTTGTCCATGCACATACATTAGGTTAGGGTAATCTGTACCTTCCGCTTCTTCCACAATTTCACCGAGTTCCACATAGAATGTCCACATATTCATAAAATCGTACACGTAGATTAGTCGTGTTGAGGCTTCATGAATCATATCTTTTATGATGGTTGTGCCCATCATCTTTACTTCATTGCCAGCTTCGCTCATATCCATCATGGCGATTTCCTCACCTTGGTTCCATTGCTCATCACTCATGTAAAACGACGCCATTTCCATACCGTCAAACCCAAAAGATTGGGTAATAACATTATGAAGATCTTCCATAGTATCGCTTTCACGAATTTCTATATCGCGGAACACATCATCTTCGGTATCGTTATCCAGTATAACTCTAAATCTGTAAATCATACTGCAAAGATAAGGTTTACATATTTTAAATCCCAAAAACTAAATCCCAAAAAAAACAGCGAAAATATGAATAAACAGAAGACACGAATTTCACTATTGAGCACGAATTTTTTAAAATAGGTGTTATTTAAATTCACGCAATTAAATGATGGTTATTCTTTTTGTAATTTTGAATGCGTAGCACCTGTTTTATTAGTGTTAATTCGTGAAATTAGTGTCTAAAAAAGATAGGCTAATTTTATTAGATTTTTTGTCAGTAATCCTGAGTTCCAACTTTAAATACTCTAGACACTTTAAGTACTCCTAAGTCTAAATACTTTAGGCAGTTTTCATTTAGAAAACCGATGTAAAGTAAAAGTCATCAAACTTAATAAAATAAACGCACCGACTTGATGCGCAACGCCTAACCAAACAGGAACAGCATAAACAAGCGTTAAAACTCCAAGAAGAAATTGAATGCCTAGCATTATTAAAAGCCCATTAATGCCTTTGTTTTGCCAAGAGGTTAATTGTTTTTGTTTCGCTTTATACCAAATAGCTAGGATGAAAATTACCACAACATAGGCCAAAGTTCTATGTACAAATTGAACACCACTTTTACCTTCTATGAAGTTCAGGTAAACCGGGTTTTGCTCTATATAAACCGTTTCATGCATCAACTTACCTTCATTCATAAACGGCCAATGATTATGAATCCAACCAGCATCTAATCCAGCTACAAAAGCCCCATAGATAATTTGAAGGATGAGAACGACTAAACCAATTCTTATGAAATTCCTGAATTTTTTGTCAATTGCCTTTTTATTGGGAAACATTAAATCCAAAGCCACCCAAAATGTATAAGCGAAAGTTAAAAATGCCGTAGTCAAATGTGCTGCGAGTCGGTAATGACTAACATCTGGACGATCTACTAAACCACTTTTTACCATATACCAACCTAAAAATCCTTGGAAACCTCCCATCACCAGAAGTATAATGGATTTTTTTATGGTGGACTTCGAAAGCCGTTTTTTAATTAGAAAATATATGAAGGGTATGATAAAAACCAAACCAATAAAACGTCCAATAACGCGATGGATCCACTCCCAAAAGTAGATGTCCTTAAATTCTTCTAAAGAAAAGTGATTATTGAGTTTTTGGTATTCTGGATATTGCTTATACAATTCAAAAGCCTCGTTCCATTCTACTTCGTTCATTGGTGGAATGGTGCCAGAAATTAATTTATAGTTAGAAATAGAAAGACCAGAATGGGTTAATCTAGTGATACCGCCAACAATAACCATAATGAATATCAGGAAACAACCTGTGAGTAACCAATAGATTACTGTTTTATTATCTTTTTTCATAGTCTTATTTCGTCAGTAGAATTATTTTTCCAAATGAATAAGCAAATCCCAAATCCCAAATCCCAAATCCCAAATCCCAAATCCTGAATCATAAATCGTAATTCCCAAATCGTTAATCATCAACTGTCAATCCCAAAGCTTTTCCTTTCTGTATCATCAATTCAAAAGCTGCCGCATGTTCATTAGGAATTTCTCCTTCTAAAATAGCTTCTTTTATCGCTTCTTTAATTAAACCAATTTCCCTTGACGGTTTTAAGTTAAATGTTTCCATAATCTCTTCTCCAGAAACAGGTGGTTGAAAATTTCGAACCTGATCGCGTTCTTCAACTTCAACGATTTTGTCTCTAACTTTCTGGAAATTATGATGGTATTTTTTGAATTTCTTTGGATTTTTGGTGGTAATATCTGCTTCACAGAGTGTCATTAAATCTTCCACATGTTCGCCAGCATCAAACACCAAACGTCTTACAGCAGAATCTGTGACTTCTGAAGCCAAGACAATGGGTCTTGAACTCATTAGTACCATTTTCTGGACGAATTTCATTTTATCATTCAATGGCATTTTTAGGCGTTTAAATAATTTGTAAACCATTTTAGAACCTACAAATTCATGAGCGTGAAACGTCCAACCAATTTTTTTATGGAATTTTTTTGTTGGTGCTTTTCCAATATCATGCAATAAAGCAGCCCAACGCAGCCAAAGGTTATCCGTTGTTTTGGCAATGTTATCAACGACTTCTAAAGTATGGTAAAAATTATCTTTATGGCGTTGGCCTTCAACTTCGTCAACACCTTTTAACGCGGTCAATTCAGGAAGGATAAAATCTAAAAGACCAGTTTTTTCTAAATGGATAAAACCGATAGAAGGGGTTTGACTGTCTAAGATTTTATGCAACTCAACAACAATACGTTCTTTGGTGATAATTTTGATACGTTCCTTATTTTCAGCAATGGCTTTAAGGGAAGCGTTTTCAATTTTAAAATTCAATTGTGTTGCAAATCGTATCGCTCGCATCATTCGCAATGGGTCATCACTATACGTTATATTAGCATCTAAAGGTGTCCGAATGATGCCTTTGTCTAAATCGCTGAGACCATTAAATGGGTCTAAAAGTTCGCCGAAGTTGTTTTCATTCAAGCTTAGGGCTAAAGCGTTGATGGTAAAGTCGCGCCTGTTTTGGTCGTCTTCCAATGTGCCATTTTCTACCACAGGGTTTCGGCTGTCTTCGTTATAACTTTCTTTCCTGGCACCAACAAATTCGATTTCAATATCATCATAACGCAACATGGCTGTTCCATAAGTTTTGAATATTTGAACCTTAGGTTGATTTGGTAAATTTTTAGCGACTTGTTTAGCGAGTTCAATTCCGCTTCCAACAGCAACAATATCAATATCTTTTGCCTCGCCACGTTCTAACAAATAATCGCGTACAAATCCACCGATGACGTAACTTTCTACTTGTAATTCTTCAGCAGATTGGGTTATGTATTTGAATATATCGTGCTTTAAGGCTTGTTTGTGGTTCATTGTTTTTTGCTTCGAATATTGTTTTGTTTTGCCACGAATACACGAATTTTTTTTGGTGTTCTACTTTGTTGACTATTTGCGTGGACGTTAATTTGTTGATTATCTAACTGACGACGAAATTGTTCTTTATAATACTATTCTTTTATGGTCTAAAAAGTCTCTATGGAAATTAATTAAAAGAGCAAGTTTACATTCTGATACCTTTAGATAATTGATGCATCGTGCCAGATGTTTATCGGTTAAAAGTTCAACAGTTTTTAATTCGAGTTTGATTTTATCAAAAACTACAAAATCGGCATAAAACTTATGCTTCAAGACGATATCTTTATAATTTACTATATAACATTTTTCCCTTTCAAATGGAATATCCCTACACCTGAATTCATATTCTATGGCGTCTTTATAAACAATTTCTGCAAAGCCACTTCCTAAATTATTATATACATCGAATAGGGCACCAATAATGGCATAGCTTTCATCCTTATAAATTATTTTCGACATATTAAATAAGTGTATTCGTGGCTGAAAAAAAGAATAATATCCGATTGAAACGTGTAAACCTTTTTAGCTTTGCAAAGATACGACAGTGTACTAATCTTTTAAAATGTAAGTCAAGCTTTTTCAGATATAAAAATTATTTTTTCTGCCACGAACACACTATTAGTTCTAATGGATTTGTTATTTAATTAAGTAGGGTTTAATCAATCATTTGCATACGTGATTAGGAAACAAGTATCCATTTCTTCATAAACATTCGTGTATTCGTGGCAGAAAAGTCTATAACTTTAAGTGTTTGATATCTTCTTGCGCTTTTTCAAAATCTTCTGGTTTTCCAATATCCAACCAATATCCTGAAATTGAATAAGTCCTAATGATTTTACCATTTTCTAAAAGAACTTTAATTAAATCCGTGGCATCAAAAAAAGTATTTTCAGGAATAAAATCTAGGCACACACTTTTAAATATATAAATTCCAGCATTCAAATGATAAGTAAAGGAATGTTTCTCTTTTAAATTGGTCACAATGCCTTCGTCATTAGTTTCTATAGCATCATGTGGAATGTCTACATTATACGGAACCGTTGTAACTAAAGCATCAGCTTTTTGAGATAGAAACGCATTAAAAACGGCATCTAAATTAACATTAGTAAGTAAATCCGCATTCATTACTAAAATATAATCTTTTCTGAAATGTTCTTTCAATTTCAAAGCGCCAATAGTACCTAAAGATTTAGATTCTTCAATAAAATTGAATTCAATTTGATGCTTATTATTCGCTTTGAAATATGAAATAATCTGGTCACTCAGATAATTAACAGCAATATTGATATGTTTTATTCCATAGGAGGCGAGAAGGTCTGTGTTGTATTCAATAATAGGTTTATCGCCAATTTTTAAAAGTGGTTTTGGTGTATTTTCGGTTAAAGGCAATAAACGATTACCTTTCCCACCAGCCATAATTACAACATCTATTTTGCTATGCATCAATTACATTTTGTGGTCTAAATATTTACCAGTTTCTTTATGGCTAAAGTTCGGTAATATTTTATGGAATATAGCGACTATTTCATCTTTTGTCCACGTTTTTTTTGCTCTAAGATGGTTTATAGAATCTAAAAAATTGTCGAGATGTTCTTTAAGATAAACTTCTCCATCATTTTTTATGATACCAATTGCCTTAAAACGCTCCATATCTAATTTTTCAGTTTTGGTAAAAAAGGCTTCTGCTTTTTTTTCACCTGTAGTGTCACTTTTAGTAGGTAAATAAGGCCATTTTTGTTTTTGAGCTAAGGTTTTCGTTAGCAGCCTTGCTTCATTTTCATCTTTGCACAAATGTGGTTCATAACCCAAACTTTCAATATATTTTTTGGCAATATCGACAAAGCTGGTTAGTTGTAAATTTTCATTAAGTTTTGGAAAAAAAATATCATTATTCTCGCCAAATAGGCAGGATAGCAAACAGAGTTCGCCAGATTCCTTAGGCGTGATGAAGTATCTTCTAATATCGCTAGGCGCAACAATAGGCTGTTGCTTTTTTACGCGTTGCTCAAAGCTATGTAACAATGAACCATCTGAAAATGCCACATTAGCAAAGCGTGCTGTAGAAATGTTGATTGACTTACTTTTTTGAATCAAGTACAGTTCCATAATTCGTTTGGAAGCTCCCATCATATTCACAGGTTCTGTGGCTTTATCCGTTGATACACAGAAATATTTTTTTACGCCATTTTCGATGGATTGCTGGATAGTTTTTTCCGTGTTTAAAATATTCACATCAATCATACGCATCAACGTAAACGGATCTTCTTCGCTTCGCACGTGTTTTAATGCGGATAGATTTAATACATAGTCATATTTTCCGTCAGAAGCTATAAAAGCATCATATGCAACCGAACCAATATCTAATGCAAAAGTTTTGAAATCTCCATCAATATAACCGAAAGAACTTCTGATATCCCTGACCAATTCCACCAAATTATTTTCACTAAGATCTACGACATGAAGTTTAAGAGGATTGCGTTTAAAGATTGCTTTGGTAACCGCTTGACCAATAGTGCCAGCACCTCCTAAAATTAGAAATTTTGAAGTTGAAATGATGCTGTTTAATTCATTGCCAAAGCTTGTCAAATCATATTCAAATAATTCGTTTTTCCTACCAATTAGGTTTAAAATGTTTTGTGGGATCGTCTGGTTGTGATTCATGTAATGAACTCTTAAAATTGAATTTTTTGTTTAAGCTTCAATGATTCAGAAAGATGCACTCCCTTTAATACAAGCGGCAATAAAAACCATTTTTTAGGCTTTACTAAAAAACTAAGACAATAGTAAAGTCTTATAAAAACGTATTTAGAATAAGAATAGTTTTTCTTAATCACATAAAAATAGGATAAAAACCCCTCTTTACTGATAATTTTAGAGGACCCTGTGCTTGCGCCTTGATAGTGTGTAATCTTCGCATCAGGAACGAGAACACTGGTATAGTTTTGTTTTTGCATTCTGTAGCAAATATCCATTTCCTCAAAATAAAGAAAAATGTTAGTGTCAAACCCACCAACATCAGCAAAAACGCTACTTCTAAAAAACATAAAGGCACCATTAACATAATTCACCGTCACCGGTTCTGTATATTCTTTTTTGCGCTTAGGGTGATTTTCAGAAAAGTTCTTTTCCAAAAAACTACGACCAAAAATTAATTTTCTAATGCCCTTGTTATGGTCAAAGGAAATCACATGTTTGCCATGTTCGTCATAATTCTGTGCTGTAGAGACACCTACTTCTGGGTGTGCCTCCATATAGTTGAACAATATGGATAGGCAATCGTTTTGAAGAAAAGCGTCGTTGTTCAAAAACAACAAATACTTGGCTTTTGCAAATTGAACGCCCAACATATTTCCACCGCCAAAACCAGTGTTAATAACACTTCGTTTTAAAATGATGTTGTCTTGCTTGGGAAAATTGTTTTTTAAGTAATTAAAATCGTCAATAGTAGAATTGTTATCTATAACAATAATGTCATAATTTATTGATTTATCAGTCAACTTTACAACAGAGTCTATGCAATCTAAAGTGTACTTGGATGTGTTGTAGTTAATTACAATTATAGAAATGTCCTTCATGATTACAAAAATAGGTAAACTGTAAAACTTATTTATATGATATAAAATAACATTGTTCAACTTTGTGTAAATTTGACCGTAACTAATAAAAAAATATGTGCGGAATAGTTGGGTATATTAATTTCTCTGAGACTTTACCTCAGGAAGTTATTTACAACATGACACAAATGCTTCATCATCGTGGACCAGATGATTATGGTGTGAAGTCATTTAAAAATTCTAGTTATGAAGTTGCCCTTGGGCAGAAGCGCCTTTCCATATTGGACGTTAGTGCAGATGGACATCAACCTATGCAATACGAGCATTATTGGATTGTCTATAATGGTGAGATATATAATTTTAAAGAGATTAAGGAAAAGCTTGAAAATCTTGGTCATCAATTCGTTTCTAAAAGTGATACTGAAGTTATTCTGCATGCATTCAAAGAATGGGGAGAGCAGGCCGTAGATCAATTTATAGGCATGTTTGCCTTTATGATTTACAATGAGAAACAGGAAGAATTTTATATTTATAGAGATAGAGCAGGCGTTAAACCACTATATTATTATGAAAATGATAAAGGGTTTATGTTTGCGTCAGAGTTAAAAGCATTTCATAAACATCCAAATTTTAAAAAGGAGATTGATCTGGACGCCATGGCTCAATTTTTTAAATATGAATTTATACACGCACCAAACTCCATATTTAAAAATGTTAAAAAGCTATTACCAGGTCATTTTTTAAAATACGATATTAAATCAAAATCTTTTACAATTCATCAGTATTGGAATGTTTTGGATTTTTACAAAAAACCAAATCTCAATGTAACTTACCAAGAAGCGAAAGCGCATCTAAAAGTGTTGATGAAAGATGCCTTTATGTTGAGAATGGTATCTGATGTGCCAGTTGGTGTGTTTTTAAGTGGAGGATATGATAGTTCTATTGTGACAGCCATAATACAGGAATTAAAATCCCAAAAATTAAAAACATTTACTATTGGGTTTGATGATAAAAAGTACGATGAAAGTAAATATGCCAAGGAAGTAGCAGATTTATTAAACACAGATCATCATTCATTTACGTGTACGGATAAGGAAGCATTGAGTATAATTCCTAAGCTTGCGGATTATTTTGACGAGCCTTTTGCAGATCCTTCTTTAATACCGACCATGTTATTGAGCCAGCGTACTGAAGAAAAAGTCAAGGTTTCTTTATCGGCAGATGGAGGGGACGAAATTTTTTACGGCTACAACCGCTACGAAAAAATTTATAAGTATTATCATAAGATGAAACGTTTAGGGCCTTTTTCTAAAGTGCTTAGTTTTATAAAAAGAAAAAAGTTTACTGATAAATTTTATGCCGCAAACATAAGTAATAAAAATGCTACGGTTGAAATGCTAGATATACATCATCAAAAGTATAAGGACGCTTTTATTAATGATTTGTTTGTCGAAAAAATCAATAAGCTTCCGAATAATTTTACAAGTAGTGCTTATGACGATATTGACAAATTTCATCGCATTTTAGCCGTGGATTACACTACCTATTTACCAGATAATATTTTGGTAAAAGTAGATAGAGCTACCATGTCTGCGTCCTTGGAAGGTAGAGAGCCATTACTCGATCATAGGATTGTGGAATACGCAGCGCAATTGCCTTTAGAATATTTATTTGACGTTAAAACCAAGACCAAAAAGCATATTTTAAGAGATATCTGCCATGATTATTTGCCTAAAGATTTAATGAGTAGAAAAAAAACAGGGTTTACTCCTCCTATTGTAACTTGGCTTAGAACTGAGTTAAAGGAATTCGTAGATTCCACTTTGTCCAAGGAGGAATTAAATAAACATGGTTTGTTGAATATTGATGTGATTGAAAAAGCAAAAGAAGATTATTTTGAAGGTAATGATACGTTCTACAATTTAATATGGAATACTCTAGTTTTTCAATTGTGGTATAATAAATGGATGTTAGATGAATAAGAGAATTGTAGTATATACGGCACTTTTTGGAGATTATAGTGGACTTATTGAACAACCAAAATTCGATAATGTAGACTACATTTGTTATACAGATAGAACGGATTATAAATCAAAAACATGGAAAATAATTCATGTAGAACAACCTATACCTAATGATAATACCCGAAGTAATAGGTATTACAAAATTCTGCCACATAAACATTTATCCAAGGCTTATGATGTAAGTGTTTATATTGATGGGAATATTTTAATTTTGAAAGATTTTAGGACATTGGTAAAAGAAAAAATGCAAAAAGCGAGTATGGCTTGTTTCGATCATAATCAGAATAAAGCTGATCCACGAGATTGTATTTATGAAGAATATGATGCCATCATGAATATAGTAGAAAATAATAATGTATTAGTGGATGATCCGAAAGTTATGAAGGCACAGATGGACCGATTTAGAGCAGAAGGATATCCTGAACATAATGGTTTAATTACGGCTCCTATTCTAATACGCAAACATTGCAATGAGAATGTCATAGAGCTTATGGAAGCTTGGTGGCATATTGTAAAGACCGAAAGTAAACGAGACCAATTGAGTTTTGATTATGCGCGATGGAAATTGAACTTTACAGAATTATCCCTCATCGATGGTGCTGTGCGACGTGGAAATCCTTGGTTTTATACCATTTCCCATAGAGATAACTATAAATTGAAAGTCTTTAAGGTTAAACTAAAACGCTTTTTTGGATTTGAATAATCAATGCCAGAGCGATACGCCAATGTCTTTGCGTCGTAATTGTTTTACGAGTTGTTTTTCAAGCTTTTTGTATTTGATTTGTTCGTCTTTAAAATACTGACTGTGAAATTCTATATACATATAATCCACATAATCTACCGCTTTAGTTTCTAACATGTTTTTTAGAACTTCATATTCAGCAGATTCAATATCCATTTTAATGATTATTTGACTATAGCTAGCTTTCTTTTTTAAAATTAAATCAGCTAATGAAATTGCTTTTACCTTAGTACTGTTCTCTTTATCTGCTTCATAAAATGTACTATTGTGAGAGTCGATAACAGAGCCACCATCAGTCGTTTCGCCTCTATCATCTTCAACCAAACCAAAGAAGTGTAAATCGTCATAATTTATCCAAGCTGCAGCTTCTATAAATTCAATATTTTCATTCTGAAATTGTTCTTTCAAGATTTTCATGCAATGAGGATTTGGCTCTATCATCACGGTATCATAAAACTCAGGTTTGAAAAAATCTTTAAAATAGGTATAACCTTGCCCTAAATTGGAACCACAATCAATAAACAGCCCTTTTTCTTTTGAGGCACTTTTAATTGGAAGGTTAGTTATACTATCATTAAACCTTTTCAATTCTATTTTTTTCTTAATCGACTTTGCTAGTCCCATATGTTAGTTTCTTAATAATTCTTTATAAACTTCAATATACTGTTTTGCAGCTTTATCCCAATTAAAATTTTTGGCGTGTGCAATATACTTTTCTGAAAGCGCTTTCTGGTTGTTTTCATAAGTATTTAAACCATCAATAAGGACCTTAGCCATATATTCTGGTTCATAATGGTTCCAATAAAACGCATCTTTACCACCTATTTCTGGTAATGATGTATTGTTGGACAAAAATACAGGTTTACCAAAACGCATCGCTTCAATTGGTGGAATCCCAAAACCTTCACGCAACGAAGGAAATACAAAAGCCACACAGTTTTTTAAATAATACTGTTTGTCCAGATCACTAATTTTTCCTGTGATGATAACACGGTCTTTAAGTCCCAATTGTGTAATGGTATCGTTCAGTTTACCATTAGCATAAGAAGTATTGTTGTTTCCAGAAAGTATTAAATTAAAATCTGGAAGATGTTTTAGCATTGCAACTAAAGTATGAAAATTTTTACGATCCGTGAATTCCCCAATACTGAATAAATACGGACGATTGGTGGTTACTTTCGGCTTATGTGTTTCAGGTAGTGTGATGTTGTCGATAGGGTTTCCATTATGGATGACATATTCTGGAACATCAGGCACCTTAAAGTATTGATGTGTCGATTGCTTTGCGTATTCTGAAATATAAGTAATAGCGTGGCTTCTATTGAGTTTGTTTTGAAATCTCAAATTTACCTCATGGTTTAAATCCTGAGAAACTTCATCAATAAAATTTACGTCATGTACCGTTAACAGATAGGGAATATCATAAAAAGGCTCGATTTTAATATTCTGATTGAGACAGTGCCACATATCATATTTTTTTTTGATTTGAAATAAGCGATGCCTACTGAGCGAATTATATGTTTTATAATTAAAATAGTCGCCAAATTCAGATTTGAGAGGCTTCGTATCTTTAGCATGAAGTGTCATTTTGAAATCATCAACTTCTGCATTATAAAGCCCTTTAATTAAATGATAATTGAACTGTCCAAAACCAAAATGAAGATTTTTTATATTATGGGATTCAAGAAAGATGTGTTTCATTATACTTTGGTTTTGTGCAATTCCCGCAATTTAGCATATTTTAAGAAGGTAATGTTGGCGGTCTGGTAACAAATCATAAAACCATTGAAACCATCTAAAAAACCTAATCTTAAAATGTAAGATTTAAAAAATGCCCAAGTCGGATTAAACATAATTTTCCAGATGGGTGCTTTCTTCCCTTTATCAAAATAGGCCTTGGCGGCAATGGTTGAGAAATATTCCGTTTTTTGGTTGAATTCAGAATAAGTCTGATACGTTTGGTGTAAAATATCACCTTTTAAATGACCGGTTTTTTCAGTAGCATCAAATAGTTGCACATTATCATGCGGATTCATGCCTTGCCAATTTCCTTTTCGTCTATCAAAAACCCGTAATTTCTTGTTTGGGTACCAATCGGAATGTTTGATCCATTGCCCACAAAAATTATTGAGACGGTTAGCATAATAGCCATCAAATTTCCAATTGGATTTTAGTTCTAAAATTTCTTTTTGAAGTGTTGAGGATACCGCTTCATCACCATCTAATGAAACGACAAAATCATGAGAGGCTTGCTGTAAGGCAAAGTTCTTTTGTTCGATATAACCTAGGAACTCTTGTTCAATGAATTTTACGTTAAATTTAGTGCAAATAGCTTTTGTGTTATCTGTAGAAAAAGAATCGACAACCACAATTTCGTCAACAATATCCACTAGTGATTCCAAACACTGCTTTATGTGTCGTTCTTCGTTATATGTAATAATTACACCAGATAGCTTTACCATAATTATCTTAAGTTTCTGTAATGAAGCCAAAGGTATAAATAACGTTTAAACACTTTAAACGCCTGCAAATAGGAATAAATAAAACCTTCCTTACCATCCAAAAACCCGAGTTTAAAGACATAATGTTTCATTAAACTACCAAAAGGTTTTAATAAAAAATGATAGAGATTAGGTCTTAAATTTTGCTGGGCTAAAGTGTTAGCTTCGTTTTTAGCTTGTTTGGTCAGTGTGGCATTAAACCGATCAAAACTTATATAATCCGTAATTATCGCGTTTTTTAAAGATTTGGTTTTTGTTGAAGTATCGCCAACATGGATTAATCTGTCTTTTAATATGCGAGTACTATCGGCATGTTTTAAAACCTTTCCCATAAAAGACAACTTTGATTTGATAGCGTAATTTCCATTTAAATTGGAGTCTACAATATCAATTATTTCATTACTTAAAGCTTCTAAAATGCGCTCAGTAGGTTGTAAACATAAAACCCAAGGATGCGATGCTTTAGATAGCGCAAAAGGTTTAACACCTTCAAAATCCATAAAATCACCTGAAAAAACAAACGCACTTTTTGATTTAGCAATTTGAATTGTAGCGTCGTTACTATGGTTATCCAGTACAATAATTTCATTGGCAAACTGGCAGTTTGCTATAAAATCAGCAATGATATCTTCATCATTATAAGTAAGGGCGACAACGCTAATCATTCAATTAAAAATAATACTTTTGTGTAAAGCAAAAACAAAAGTAACACTTTTAGGCTTATGACAAGATTGCCCATATTAATGTATCATAATGTTTCCAATGATAAAAATAGTAACGGACTTACCATTTGGGCAAATAATCTTGAAGACCAGTTTAAATATTTAAAAGACAATGGTTTTGAAAGCTTTCATTTTTCTGAATTAGAGAATTTTACAAAAAACAAAAAATCACTTCCAAAAAAAAGTGTAGTCATTACGTTTGATGATGTATATGTCAATCAATTAGAGCTAGCTTATCCACTCTTAAAAAAATATAATTTAAAGGCCACTTTTTTTATTCCCTTCGAATATGTTGATGCAGTGGATTCATGGAATACCAATGAAGAAAAAATAATGTCGGTAGCACAATTAAAGTCTATGGATGCTGATATCATTGAATTAGGCCTGCATTCATTTCATCATAACAATTATAACGATATTTCAATTTCAGAAATTGAAAAAGACTTTGAAGCGTGCTATGAATTTATCGAACAGCACAATTTAAAGGTCGAAAATATATTAGCTTATCCTTATGGCAAATACCCACGAAAAAATCCAAAGCAACGTGAGTTTTTTAACCAATTAAAACAACAACATATTACCTATGGTTTACGTATTGGCAATCGTGTGAATCGTTTTCCGTTTAAGGATAATTATCAAGTACAACGTATAGATATTAAAGGAGAGGATAGTTTAAAAACGTTTAAACTAAAACTGAAGTTTGGTAAATTGCGATTGTTTTAATGTTGGACTCAACTTGACTTTTTCTATTTCCTAAAAAATGTTATAGTAAATGACAATAATAAAAACTTGTAATTTTTTTGCCACGAATGCACGAATAACACTTTTAGAAAAGGTTGCCTAAACATCTACAGGCTGAAAGTCTGTATGTTTTTGAAACAGACTTTCAGTCTGTTTAATTTGTGATATAGATAGTCAATTGTTTTCTCCACTATTTTCTAGAACGAATGAATTCGTGATAATCCGTGAGATTCGTGACGAAATTTAAAAAGGTTCAAGCGAATACGTTAACATAAACACTCCTAATAATGCACATAAAACCAATTAAGTATCACAAATTTTGTTCCCATTGGGAACTTTTATTATTACGTATTATCAATTTTAGTTATGTACCTATGTTTGAAAACCAGTAATTTTATTTGATGCCACGTTTTAGCAAAATGAGTTTAGCATATCTCGAAAACACACCATAGGCATTTACGCCAGCAATAGCCATTCCTGGAATCCCATCCCTAAATCCGCCACGAATGATATAGCCATGAAAAAAGCGGTAAAATGGCTTAAATGCTAAATGGAAATAAGTGGCTTTTTTACCCTTATCAAGCATTTGTTGTGCCTGAAACCAGGCATAAGTATCTTTCTTCTCGATGTAATGTTCTAAACCTTTGTACGTATAATGCAGCATATGGTGTTTTAATTTTCCAACGGAACCATCAACAATTAATTTTTCGTGTACACTGCCTTCAAAATGACATTTTTCCCTGACCACCAAACGTGTCACATCATTACTGTGATGAAACAGAAAACGATTCATATAGAAATGTGGAAAATTAAGTTTATAGGCGGTATGTTTTCCATTATTGATGGCATCAATGATCTCAAGTTGAAGCGGATAGGTAATACGTTCGTCGGCATCTAAAAATAAAACCCAGTCGCAAGTCGCAAACTGTAAAGCGTGATTTTTTTGATTTGAAAAGTTGTCAAATTGACGTTCAACAATTTTACAATTATACTGTTTGGCAATTACAACCGTTTTATCGGTACTAAAGGAATCTACTACAATAATTTCATCGGCAAATTTTACGGAATATAAAGCACGAGCAATGTAGGCTTCTTCGTTGTAAACTGGAATTATGACGGAAAGTGTTTTCATATTTCAATACAAAAGTACATAATTTATGGTTGTAATTAATTCCTTAAATTTGCATCAAAATTGCTAATGAATATGACGCATTTATCAATATCTGTAATAGTAAGTACTTATAATTCTGTCGACTGGTTACGAAAAGTCTTAGAAGGTTATAAACATCAGGAGTACGATCATTATGAAGTTATAGTTGCTGATGATGGTTCTGGAGAAGAAACACGTCAACTTATTGAAAGCTATCAGACTGATTATCCTGTGAAGTTACGTCATATTTGGCATGAAGATTTAGGCTATCGTCGTCAAGAGTTGCTTAATAAAGTGATTATGCAAGCCGAATACGATTATATTTTAATGACCGATGGCGATTGCATACCGCGAAAGGATTTTTTGGCCGTCCATGCTAAATTTGCTGAAAAAGGTTATTTTCTTTCAGGTGGTTATTGCAAATTAAATATGCCTTTGAGTAAAGCCATAGATGAAGAACATATTGCCAAAGAAGATTGTTTTGATGTCAACTGGTTAAAATCTAATGGTGGATTGCAAAGTAAAAATGCATTAAAAATTAGTGCAGGGGAAACCTTGGCTACTTTTTTAGATTTTGTGACGCCAACTGGAGCGACCTTCAATAATTGTAATTCTAGCGCATGGAAGGAAGATTTAATAGCCATAAATGGTTACGACGAACGCATGCAATATGGCGGACCTGATCGTGAGCTCGGAGAGCGTTTAATGAATTACGGGATTAAGCCTAAGCAAATCCGCCACCAGGCGATATGTTTACATTTGGATCATAAAAGAGGTTATAAAACTAAGGAATCCTTGGATAGAAACCTTCAAATCCGAAAGGATGTAAAAACGCAAAAATTGACTTGGACTGATTTCGGAATTGTAAAAAAACAATAAATGCCTCAGCTTTCAGTCATTATTAGTACTTATAATCAGCCTGAATGGTTGGAGAAAGTCTTAATTGGCTATCAACAACAATCGTTTAAAGATTTTGAAATTATCATAGCCGATGATGGTTCTTCCAAGGAAACCGAAATGGTAGTAACTAATTTCGTGTCTCATTCGGATTTAAAAATTACGCATTGCTGGCAAGCGGATCATGGTTTTCAGAAAACTAAAATTTTGAACAAAGCCATTGTAGCCTCTGCAGCTGATTATTTGTTGTTCACGGATGGCGACTGCATTCCACGGAACGATTTTGTTGAAAATCATTTCAACTTAAGACGGCCAAAACGGTTTTTGTCTGGTGGTTATTTTAAACTGCCTAAAAATATTTCAGAATCAATAGCTGAAGAGAACATCATAAGCCAAGATTGTTTTAAAAGCGATTGGTTATTGAGCCATGGTTTAAAAAAGACATTTAAACTAAACAAGTTGACGTCTAAGGGTTTTAAGGAGAGGTTCTTAAATAATGTCACACCAACCAAAGCCACTTGGGACGGTATGAATGCTTCAGGATGGAAGACTGATATTGTTGCTGTAAACGGTTTTGATGAGCGTATGGCATATGGAGGAGAGGATAGGGAACTTGGTGAACGCTTAATGAATTCAGGTATAAAACCGATCCAAATTCGATATAGCGCTATTTGTTTGCATTTGTTTCATGAGCGTAGCTATAAAAATGAACCAGCCATCGCGAAAAATAAAGCGATTAGAAATGAAACAAAAACCCAAAAAAGGAAGTGGACAGATTTTGGTATAAATAAGCGATAAGTACATGCCAAAAACTGAGCGTGCATGATACTTCAGGTTCACAAAAGGAATGGAATTTGTGGTAATTAATTGGTTTCAAATGTAATTTTAGCTATATTTTTATAAGATATTTCGCTTCGAACGTTATAGGTTTGCCACGAATACACGAATCCACTAGTTCTTGAGAATAATGAGGTCATTAATTGACTGTCTATTTCACAAATGAAACAGGCTAAAAGTCTGTTTTGTCACTCTAATCTTGAAGAGAAATTCGTGTATTTGTGGCAAAGAAATCACGAGTTTTTATCTTTTGATATTCACAAATAAAAGAGAGTTAAACTTTTTTATAAACACCAACTTTCCAATAGGTCGATTCTCGGTCTGTAGCAACTTTTTCAAAATTAAGTTGCTGTATTTTAGATGAATTATTTATTAATTCCCAACAGTCCGTTCCTTCTTTATAAATTGAAACAATTAAAATACCTTCGGAATTTAATTTTCCAATAAACCGATCTAACACGTCTTGTTTTAAATCATTATGAACATAATAAAAGGCTTCGTTAAAAACAATGACATCAAAGGTCTCGTCAGGAGTATACGTATGGATATCAGCAACTAAATTAACTGAGTTTTCTAGTTTTTTCGTTTTGGCGATGTCAATAGAGGCACTTGAAAAATCCACATTAAAAAACGTTTTATATTCATTTTTATCAAGCCTTTGGTTTAGTACAGCTTCGCCTGCACCTAAATCTAAGATTGATGGATTTGTTGTAGCATAAGTTTTTATATAATCTACAATTTTATGATATCTACTAGACTCGCGTTCGTCATTCAAATAACTCCATTTCCCTTTTTTATATTGTTTGTTCCAGCGCATTTTTCTGCGCCAATGATGAAACCTGTCTATGAAAGATAGTTTGTGCATATATCTAAAAATTATGTTTTAAAAACGTATCTAGAATAGGTATAATAAGTTCGGGAGTTAATTGTTTGTATAAAAAAGAAGGGTCTTCTTCTATTTTTTTACGTTGTGCTCTGTCTGTGGAAAATAAATCTGGTTTTTCGTCCAATAAGTGAACTGAGGTATGTGTTTTTCCATCTTCAAAACTAGCCCAATGGTCTTTTAAAACGTAAGGGGAAAAAATAGTAAAAGTAGGTTTGTTCAACGCTTTTGCAATATGTACCGTCCCACCTTCATTGGCAATAAGTAATTTGCATTTGTTCATTAATTGAATGAACCCACGGATGCTATCCTCATAGACATCAAAAATTATCCTATCCTTATGTTTGCAGTTGTTATAAATGCTTTCAGCATCCTCTTTCTGGTGTGGTGAATAATTGAATAAAGCATAAACATCATAGTTTTCGGTTACAAAATCTATGATGGCGGTAATATGCTCATAAGGCATCGATTTTTGCGGTGTGCTTCCCAATATGCCAAACATAATAACAGGCTTATCATAAGCATTGAGTTTGTCATAGTGTTTCTCTTCCTTGGTTAAATATATTTTTGGTTCATAAATGGGATTTTCAAGAGGAAAAACAGAATTCACTAAGTTGACACGGTCTTCAATGGATTTTCCGCATGGAAGGGATTTTTCCTTTAAAAACGGTACGTTATGGGTATAAAAAGATAATGGTGGGTTTTTATCCCGTTTTTTATAGCCCACTCGTATGTCTGCACCAGATAATAAACTGATGATTCGACTTTGAAATTTAGCATAAGGATCAAAGATAATGTCATATCCTTTTTTTCGAACCTGAATAGCTGTTTTAATAAGGTTAGGTATTTTTTTTAGTTCCTTTTCTTTAATTTCAATGATATGGTCAATGGCAGGATTCTGCTCTATAACACCAGTCGTGTAATCATAAACCATATAATCAATTATTGCATCTGGAAACACAGTTTTAATGTTAGTTGCAATTAAAGAGGCTAAGAGCACATCGCCTATACGTTTATTTTGAATGACAAGTATTTTTTTCATTATATGAGATAAAACCTATCTTCGCAAAGTATTACATTTTTTAATGTTTTAAAACTAAAATGAAACAATTATACCTTCATTCAGACTATAAGTTTTTAGAAAAAGAAATTTTAGAGTTCGTCGAAAATTTTGATTCACGTGGCGAATATGTCGTAAAAGGAGAGCGAAATTCTATAAAAAAAGAAACCCTTCAGAATGAAACACTAAATGTAAAACAATTCAAAATCCCCAATTTTATTAATGCATTTATATACAAATATATTCGTAAATCGAAAGCCAGACGCTCGTTTGAATATGCTTCAATTTTAATTGAAAAAGGTATATTGACCCCATTTCCGATAGCCTATTATGAAGAAACTACTCCCTTTGGTTTAAAAAACAGTTATTATTTAAGTAAACAGGTGGATTATGATTTAGATTTCAGAGTATTGATTCACGATTTAAATTACCCGAATAGAGATGAAATTTTAAGACAGTTTACGGCCTTCACCTTTAAGCTTCATGAAAACAATATCAATTTTCTAGACCATTCCCCAGGAAATACCTTAATCGTAGATAACGAAGATGGAACCTACGACTTTTATCTTATTGACTTAAATCGGATGCGTTTTGAATCTATGGATTTTAACAAGCGTATGCATAATATAAGACGTTTGTGGCCATCAAAAGCGATGATAAAAATCATGGCCAAGACCTATTCCAAACTCTACAACAAATCCTACGAAAGCACACATGCCTTAATGTTAAAACACGCTAGGGATTTCCAAAGAAAAATTGATAGTAAAAAATTACGTCGTTCTGGACGAAAGTTAAAATTTAAGTCTTAAAAGTTCATAATTATTTTCAGTACGAGTAAGCACTGTAAACTGCTACTGAATACTGTTAACTTTTTCAGACTGCCACATCATACTCACGTAAAGCATCATTCAAGGACGTTTTCTTATTCGTACTTTCCTTGCGTTTACCAATAATCAAAGCACAAGGCACTTGGTATTCGCCTGCAGCAAACTTTTTGGTATAGCTGCCAGGAATCACAACGGAACGTGCAGGAACAACACCTTTGGTTTCTACAGGTTCATCTCCAGTAACATCAATGATTTTTGTACTCATGGTCAACACCACATTAGCTCCTAAAACAGCTTCTTTTTCAACACGTACCCCTTCAACCACAATACAACGGCTTCCAATAAAAGCACCATCTTCAATAATGACAGGAGCTGCTTGAAGTGGTTCTAAAACACCGCCAATACCAACACCTCCAGACAAATGCACATTTTTACCAATTTGCGCACAACTACCAACGGTTGCCCAAGTATCTACCATAGTCCCTTCATCTACATACGCACCAATGTTTACATAACTCGGCATTAAAATAGTACCGGAAGAAATATAAGCACCATGTCTTGCCACAGCATGCGGCACAACACGAATCCCTTTAGCAGCATAACCACGTTTCAGGGGAATTTTATCATGATATTCAAAAATACCAACTTCAAAAGTTTCCATTTTTTGAATTGGGAAATACAAAACAACCGCTTTTTTCACCCATTCATTTACCTGCCATCCATTAGCGGTAGGTTCTGCAACGCGCAATGTCCCTGCATCGACTAGGTCAACGACACCTCTGATAGCATCAATGGTGACTTTATTAGCTAAAAGAGAACGGTCTTCCCAAGCATTTTCTATAACGGATTGTAATTGTTTCATGTGTGTATATTTAGAGCCTTTGTTAGGCAACGTTTTTATTTTCGTGATGTTTAATTTCGTTCAGTTCGGTTTCTTTCGATTTTTTTTCTTCTTCGATATCAAAATCGTCTTGAAGTCCGAGCCAAAATTTTGCTGAATTTCCAAAGTATTTACTCAATCGTAAAGCTGTATCTGCTGTAATTCTACGATTTCCTTTCACTATTTCCGAAATTCGGGTCTGTGGAATTTTTAAGTCTTTTGAAAGTCGGTATGCGGTAATTTTCAAAGGTTCAAGGAATTCATAGTGCAAGATTTCGCCAGGATGTATATTATTCAGTTTTTCCATGTTATTTGTCTTTAGTGATAATCAATAATGTCCACATTGCTTGCGCTAACTTTGTCCCATTGAAAAATAATTCGCCATTGTTTATTAATTCGGATGCTGTAAAAACCATTCAAATTTCCACTCAGTTTTTCGAGTCGGTTAGATGGTGGAATCCGTAAATCCTTAATATCCTGCGAATTATTCAACATTCTTAATTTTCGACGTCCAACATTCTGTGTTTCAATCGGCATTTTTTTAACTCGAATACCATTCCAAATCTGTTCGGTCTGTTTTGAGCCAAAAGAAACAATCATAATTATGTTTTACGTTACTAACGTTAAAAGTAAGTAAAAAGAATGAATTTACAATGTTTTCCCCAAAATGATTCTCAACGAATTAAAAAAAATTAAGCTCAAAGATAAAACCATACATACCTTTGAAAAAATATTTTAAAATGTTTTTGATATAAATGTGACCTCTTCAAGATAGCGGTGTCTTAATACTATTAAATGGAAGATAATTTATTTCTAATAACGTTATCTTAGAATTTAATTAATAGCTAATTTCGAAAACCCCTTTCCCATTAAATAAAGGGGTTTTCTTTTTTCTGAAAATTTGAAATAAATGTGACCTAAATAAGAATGCTGTGTCTTAATAGGTAGATTGATGGCATGATTTATTTTATGAGGGAATAATATCGTATAAATCAATTTGCTTAGAATGGTATTTACCAAACGCTTCCTTTTTTTTAGGAAGCGTTTTTTTTATCCCAATTTTAAATAAAACAACTATTACAGTATCTTCGCAGTTATGGGACGAATTTTAGCCATAGATTATGGTACGAAGCGCACAGGTTTAGCGGTCACGGACGAAATGCAAATTATTGCGTCAGGCCTCACAACCGTTGACACTAAAGATCTTCTGGATTTTTTAAAAGATTATGTATCTAAGGAAAACGTCGAAATAATGGTCGTGGGCTTACCTAAACACATGAATAATACAGCCTCTGAAAGTGAAGTTTATATTCAGAAATTTTTGATAAAATTAGCAAAGGCTATTCCTGAAATTCCAGTAGATCGTTTTGATGAGCGTTTTACCTCGAAGATGGCGTTTCAAACCATGATAGATAGTGGCTTAAAGAAAAAGCAGAGACGAAATAAAGCCTTGATTGATGAGATTAGTGCGACTTTGATTCTACAAAGTTATCTTTCAAGCGTACAGTAGGTGGAAGTAGTCTCAGTCGCAGTCTCAGTGTCCAGAAAAAAATGTAAAATAAAAGGATTATAGTAATTAAACATTGCGGCTCTGTGTATCTGTAAGAAAGTACTATTGAATTTAGTCCTAGGAATTTGGAATTTAATTATTGAAATTTAATACTTTTGCAGCCGAAAATAAACGAATTATGATTTTACCAATCGTTGCCTATGGTGATGCTGTTTTAAGGAAAAAAGCAAAAACCATTGATAAAGATTATCCGAAGCTAAATGAGTTAATAGAAAACATGTACGAAACCATGTATGGTGCGTATGGCGTTGGTTTGGCTGCACCTCAAATTGGTTTGGCGATTCGTATGTTTATGGTGGACACAAGTCCTTTTGCAGAAGATGAAGACCTCTCTGAGAAAGAAAGAGAACAGATGAAAAATTTCAAAAAGACATTTATTAATGCTGAAATTTTGGAAGAAGAAGGCGATGAATGGGCTTTTAATGAAGGTTGTTTAAGCATTCCAGAAGTAAGGGAAGATGTGTTTAGGCAGCCAAAAATAAAAATTCAATATCAAGATGAAAATTTTGATACACATGTTGAAGAATATGATGGGTTAATTGCGAGAGTGATTCAGCATGAATACGACCACATTGAGGGTATTTTATTTACGGATAAATTATCATCTTTCAAAAAACGTTTAATAAAAGGACGTTTGAACAACATTTCTAAAGGTAAAATTAAAATAGATTACAGAATGCGTTTTCCTGCCATGAGCAGAAAGCGCTAATACCATATATATGAGCTTAGACAAAATATTATCCATCTCTGGGAAACCAGGATTATACAAAATTGTTACACAGACCAGAACAGGTGCTGTTGTAGAATCGTTAATTGATAAAAAACGTATCACAGTTGGTGCACACAGTAATATCAGTATTCTCAGTGAAATCGCTATTTATACGTTGACTGAAGAAGTACCTTTGAGAGAAGTTCTAAAAAAGGTTAAAGAAAAGGAAAACGGACAACCGACATCCATTAGCCATAAAGATGGAAAAGATACTTTAGAAGAATTTTTCTTTGAAGTATTACCAGAGTATGACGAAGATCGCGTGTATCCTTCAGATATTAAAAAAGTGGTGCAATGGTACAACTTACTTCAAAAAAATGATTTGTTAGGTGCACTTGAAGAACCAAAAGAAGATAAAGACACGTCTTCTGAGGAAGAATAAAGCATGCGTCAGTTCGAGTGATTTTGTTCTGAAAACATTCAGAACAAAATTGTATCGAGAATATTTTAAACCAAATTAATGTCTGATAAAACCTCCCAATTAAAAGCCTTTGAGCGTTTGTTGCATATCATGGACGAGTTGCGCGAGCAATGTCCTTGGGACAAGAAACAAACCATGGAATCTTTGCGTCATCTTACTATTGAGGAAGTTTACGAACTTGGTGATGCCATTCTCGACAATGATTTGGACGAGGTAAAAAAGGAATTGGGAGATGTGCTTTTGCACATTGTTTTCTATTCAAAAATTGGAAGCGAAACTAACAATTTTGATATTGCAGATGTCTGCAATTGTATTTGCGATAAATTGATAGATCGCCATCCACATATTTATGGCGATGTGAAAGTTGAAAGCGAAGAAGACGTTAAGCGCAATTGGGAACAACTGAAGTTAAAAGAAGGTAAGAAAAGTGTACTCGAAGGTGTGCCAAAAAGCTTACCTGCTATGGTGAAAGCCAGCAGAATACAAGACAAAGTCGCTGGTGTTGGTTTTGATTGGGACGAACCTGAACAAGTATTTGAAAAAGTAGAAGAGGAGTTAGCTGAATTAAAAGCTGAAATCGCTAAAGGCGACCAAGATGCGATTGAAAGCGAATTTGGGGATGTGATGTTTTCAATGATAAATTATGCACGCTTTTTAAAAGTAAATCCTGAAAACGCCTTAGAGCGTACCAATAAAAAATTCATTAAACGCTTCCAGTATCTTGAAGCTAAGGCCAAAGATTTAGACAAATCTCTAAAAGACATGACACTCACGGAAATGGATGTGTTTTGGGAAGAGGCTAAACTGCTCTAAAAATTCCTGCGAACGCAGACAAACCTTTAGGTTCAGCGCAGCTAATCTCTATTTTAAATCCGATGAAAAATTTTCAGATTAGCAAGAATTAGTGTTTTTGTCTAAATCTGTGCTAGTTTTCCATTTTATTTTCAAATTATCAGTTTTCTATGGATAAATAATATCTAGATAATAGGCGCCTAACCTATGGTTATCATCGACTTGCTTGTAAGTATTATTTAAATTTTGAAAAAAATATCAGCACGAAACATCCAAAACTAAATTCTGTGCGTAAATACTCTATATAAAAGCAAACGCGCTTTTATAATCTTAGTAGGAGATCTTAATTATTATTTTAAGCGGTTGTAATTAAGGTTAATTTAGTTTAGTTAGGGCAAAACCCATTTGTTGAAACAAATGGGTTTTGATATTTAAAATTCCTGCGTAGGCATGAATCTCTCTTAGATATTTTATTTTGAAGTTGATTTTTGTGAGTATTGGTATCACGAGTATGTCTCTATTTTGTAAATAAATAGGTACAAGCTAAAAACTTGGACCAGCTAAAGGGATAGAGCAAAAAACCGGCATTGATAGCGGTGTGTCACAAACTACTTTGCAATAGCTAAACTTAGAATGATAAACGATGCGGAATATAAAAGTGCGCTAGTGAAAAATTAAAGGGATTTTATTTGTATCACAGTACTTTGTTGTGCATAGTTATATTCCTTTTAAATTGTCACGTTTTTTATCATCTATTTCTTTCAATATTTTATTTTTTAGTTTGACACATTTGTTATAGTCTAGTAAATAAAGTTGGGAAGCAGTTCTACTTCTGTAACGATATGAAAGAACCATATCGTTTGTCTTTTTAAAATTTCTTTTTGTATTCGCAATATTTTTTGAATCTTCATTTAAAACAAGTGGAACTTCTGAAATAAAAGAATCGTCAATTTGGTTTTCTGGTTTTCGATTTAATTCAATGAATAATGGTTCTGATTTTTTACCCAAAATATTAATTATTTCCTGGTTGAAATTTGTTCCAAAAAATCTAAAAGTTGCTTCATTTTCTTTATGTGTAGTTTTAGTAATAGAACTGAAATTGAAATCAGTAACATGCTTTTTAAATTTATTCTCTGCTTCTGGAAAATCTACTTGACTTTCACATTTAAAAATATCAAAGGACACTCCATAATTAATTGCTTGTCTTTCTCTTAAAAGTGTCTTTTTGTAATCACTAAACTCTAAGTAGCTACTTTCACAATATTCAATAAAGTCTGTAATTAGTTTTAATATTATTTGAGTTCTGAATATTTCATATTCTAATTCGTAGAGAAAATCTAGGATGTTGAGATAATTATCTTTATGTGAATCAAAAATAAGCTGTATTATTTCCTCTTTATCTTTTGAGCTACTTATGAATTCTGCTGCGAAATAATCTTGAATAGATTTATGTGCCCATTTCAATGAATTACCTTCCTTGACATAGAGAGGTACGTTCGATTCTAAATCTTCTATATAATTAATCTCTTTAAAGTCAATACCAATACACTTGTTATTAGCTTGTTTAAGAAACTTTACTAATTCAGAATAATTGTATTCAACCTTTATAGCTTTAGCAGTATCAAAAGCCAATTGCCTTAATACAATTCTAAAATCGTGAATATCAAGACCTGATTTTTTATTTCTTTCAAAACCGTCCTTAGATAAATCGTGATGTTTATATAATGAGGTATATACTTCATCATAAAATGTCGATTTTTTTGAAGGTATGTCCTTGTTATAAGAATAAGTTTTATAAAGTAATGATACTAAAAAGGGATTTATTAAAAACTCCTTAATCTGTGACGGTTTGTTTTCAATTTCATCAATCAATTTACTAGCAATACCATAGCCGCTTAAACTGTCATATTTTTTTATAAGGTTAAAAGACTCATCCTCTCTCAGAGGTCTAATATGGAACATTTGAAAGTCTCCAAAACTTGACAACGCAGAATCTGGTCTCGAGGTTAAAATAAAAGTGTTTTTATATGTTTTACTCACAAAAGATTTCAAGTCGGAAATAACACTTTCACGTTCGTCATATTCAATTTCATCAAAGCCATCAAATAGAATTGTGAAACTACCTAATTCTAAAAATTTAAAAATGAGTTCTTTATCAAAATCTTTGTCAATAGGATTAAGTTGATTGAATATTTCATCAATTACTTTATTTTTTGTTTTAATTCTTTTTAGGTCAATTAGTATTGGTATCGAATCTCCACTTTTATTAATGATAGACCAATCCATTTCATTAGTGTCGATTTACCCATTCCTGCGGTATCAGAAATTAGTAATCTTTCATAGCTTCTGAGAAAATCGAAATTTACTTTATTAATTTTAGCCGTTTTCCTATCTCTTGTAGAATAAATTGTTAAAGGAAAATAAATATCCTCAATATTTATTTGTTGGTTTGGTAGTACAAGAATGTTAATATTCAAAAAGTTCTGATATGACCTATTTAAATACTCGGTGAATTTATTTTCAAAATAATGGTCTACTAAATCATTTTCGTTTTTTCGTTTTTTCAACCATACACTTAAAGCTTCTAATTTGGGTTTAATTAATGTTTGCACTAAAGGTTCAACAAATGGTTTAGCAATTGCTGCAATGTCTTTTATGTCTGATAAATTTAATTCCATTTGGTAATTTTTAATTATGCACAACGGTGAATTAATGCATTGTTACTTGATTAAGCATCTAATTTAGTAAACAAAAACGAACACGATAAAATTCCGAAGGAATTTTCAAAACAGGCAATTGCCCTAGCAATTAATTATACATGGTGTTGGCATTTCGTTGTTTTTATTGAGCTTAATTCCGTTTTCCCATTTTCCAGTGTCTGAGTGAATTCGGTCAGCGATTTATTCCGCAAAATTTTTAATTCCGATTGAGTGAGCAATTCCACAAATTGCTAATTCCGCAATCAATTCGAGTTTTGGTTTTCAATTCAGTTTTCGATTCCACAAACGGGCTAAATTCAGGTGTTGAATCTATATTGATTCGGATTTTTTATATTTTTTATGTCCAATCTTTTTCTTTTCCAGAATGGCGTAAAATTTTCGTGGCGAGATTTTCAAGTCTTTTGTTATTTCACTCACTTTTTTCTTCCGTTTTTTATACAACTTTAAATTCTCATTGACTTTTTTGTCAAAATAATATTTTTCCAGTTTCTCAACGATTTGTAATTCAGTCAGATTTGACTCATTCGCATAATTTTCAATTTCTGATTTAATATCTTTTAAATTACTCATAATTGTTATTTTTAAAGGTTCTGCTCAATGAATGCCAACACTCAAATAAGCACACTTTCTTTATTTTCTTAACAAGGACATAATTCCAATTCAAGTCGATATACTTTTGAATAGATCTGAATTTGGCCTACAAAATTGATGCATTAAATGGATGCAATATTTTTATTCTATTTGACCATACTAACTATACATCCCACGAACCTTGGATAACTTTTTCTTCCAAGTTTCTAACTCTTTTTTGTGGTTGGCGATATTTTTATGCACATCCTTAACTAAGGGATTATCTGATTTCACATTAGAGAAAAACTGTAGATTATTTTCCAATTGATTGATTTCAGATTTAATCTCGCTCATTCGTTTCTTGATAAAGTTATACTCGTTATCCAATAATCTTGTATCATCAGGACTGGCCAAATTTTCAAGTTTACTGTCAAACTTAATCATCTCAAGTTTAGACTTGTCCATTTTCAGTTTATCAAAGGCATCATCTATGGCTTTGTAGAATTTACCATCGATGTAACGTTTGTTTTGAGGAACATGTCCTATGTCTTTCCATTCAGAAATCTTGGATTTTAAGATGTCAACATCAGCTTTTGGATCGTCGCTAAGCTCCATTGCTTTTAAATCGTCAAGAAGTTTTACTTTTTTATCAAAAGCATCATAAAGGTGTTGGTCTTGTGCTTTGCGCTGCGCATGCATTCTGTCAAAATAATGATTGCAGGCTTTTTTAAACTGTTTCCAAATTTTATCACTATCGCGTCTTGGTACATGACCGATTTTTTTCCAATCGCTCTGAATTTTTTTCATCAAAGGTGTGACCGTTTTAAAATCTTCACTATCCTTGTTGTCTTCCGCAATTTGTATGAGTTCTTTTTTCTTTTTTAGATTCTCGTATTGATCTTTCTTTAAATCTTTATAGAATTTATTTTTCCCACGATTAAATGTCCGGACCGCATCCTTAAACTTTGCCCAAGTGGCTTCGTTAACTTTTATAGGCACTTTTCCAGCCTTGAAAAACGCATCCCTTAAGGCTTCAATCTCTTTTATTTTTTTCTGCCAAGCACTATGCGAACTGGCTTTGTCTTCTGCTATGGCTGTGATTTGGGAAATGATTTCTTCTTTGCGCTCAAGATTTTTTTCATGAGCCTTGTCCATATCCGCAAAATAAGCTTGACGCTTATCGTGAATCGCTTTTGTGGCGTTACTGAAACGTTCCCAAATTTCTTCTCGATGCTCTTTGCCAACAGGCCCGAGTTCTTCTTTCCATAATTTGTGCAATACTTGCAGCTCTCTAAAAGAACGGTTTGTGTTTTCATCTTGCGCCAATTCTTCCGCACGTTCTATGATTTTTAATTTTTGATCATAGTTGTGCTTAAAATCCATATCTCGCAAATCATTATTGAGATGCAAAAAGTCATAAAAACGCTCCACGTGATGATGATAGGTGTTCCAGGCATTATTGTATTTGTCCCTAGGAATTGGCCCAGCATTACGCCAATTTTCCTGAAGCTCTTTGAAGTGCTTATAAGTGGTACCCATGTTTTCTTCCACATTGAGCAAACCTTTAATATCTTCTATGATTTGTAATCTATCCTCAAGATTTTGCTTTAGGTTTTGCTCGCGTTCCTTATAATAAGCACCAATGGATTGTTTGTAGTCTTTATAAAGTGAATTGAACAGTTTTTTGGTATCGTTGGTGTAATAGAAGTCGATTTCATTGCCACCATCTTCAATAAATTCTTCCTTTTTTTCGTCTAAAAGTTCACTGAATTTGGCATTGAATTCCGATTTTATCTCATTGACGTTTTTAGAAATCGTTTGGATTTTATGATGCTTCAATAACCGGTTTAATTCCGTTGCCAATTCCTTCATGCTCATGGCATGGTAGTCCTTTTCTTCTACCTCATGACGTTCAGCATTCGATTCATCTTCCGCATCCTCAGCGTTTGAAGCTTCAATCTCATCAACATGATCGACGTTAGACGTTTTTTTAGTCACTGCTGCGACTTCGTCTTCAGTTTCGGTGTCTTCTTCATCGATTGCTGTATCACTTTCAGTTTCTACGTCAGTTTGTGCATCAGTTTCGTCTTCAGTTTTAGCATCTTTTGGTTTTTCCGTAACGTTTTCTGAAGTTGTTTCAATTTCAGTTCCCGTTTCAACCTCAGTGTCAGCCGTTTTTATTTCGGCATCTTTTTCATGTTCGATTTCAGATTCGATTTCAACTTCTCTAGTCGTTTCTGGTGTTGGCGTAGTTTCTGTCGATTCTACTTCTTTTTTTCCATCTGCTTTTGGCAGGTTATCATTCTCAGACATAAGTCAATTTATTTATAGGTGGTTAAAGATACTAACAACCGTTAGAATTACAAAGGAAATGAACCTAGAGCTCATATTTTATGATATATATCCATTATTGACTGTTTAATGTATGTTCGCTTAAGGCTTTGGTATTATCCAGTTTTCAAGAGTTTTTAAATCAAGATACCTTACCATTTGCATATGAAAAAATTATAAAACTGGTAAAAAGATTACAATTCTGTTTTTCAGTCAGTTAGAATTTTGTCTATAATCTAACAGCGCAGCGGTCTTTCATCTTCTTTCGGACACTATTGATTTATATTAACTTAAAATATCTTAGTTTTAAATATCCAATTTGATATTAAACCATATCTCCCAAGATTTTTCCGCTTGTAAGCGGAGCATTTCTAAACCATTGATTGTGGTTGCTCCTCTCTGAAAACCATTTTTTAGGAATTTGGTTTGTTCAGGATTATAAATAAGATCGTACAAAATATGATTTTCGGTTAAAGCTGAATACGGAATATCAGGACAATCATCAACTTTTGGAAATGTGCCAATAGGTGTACAATTGATAATAATCGTATAATCGGATATGATGTTTTCTGTTAAATCCGAATATAAAAATGTAACGCCTTTTTTATGGGAACGGGATACAAAATCAAATTGAATGTTCAGCTTTTTAAGCGCATAAGCAATCGCTTTAGAAGCGCCACCTGTGCCAAGTATTAAGGCTTTTTTATGGTGTGGTTTTAAATGTGGTTCGATAGAATTTTTAAAACCGTAAAAATCGGTATTATAACCAATAAGTTTTCCTTTTTTTGTAATTCGAATCGTGTTTACGGCTCCGATTTTTTCTGCTTCCTTATTCAATTTGTCAAGCAACGGAATGACTTGTTCTTTATAGGGAATGGTTACATTTAGGCCTGTTAAGGCTGACGTATTTTCAGTTATGGCTTTAAGTTCGTCTATGGATTGCAAATCGAAATTAACATAGGAATAGGGCAAATTTTCCTTGTCGAATTTATCGGCAAAATAACCTCTTGAAAAGGAGTAGGAGATATCCCGTCCTACGAGCCCGAATTTAAGTTTTGATTTGTCTTGTGCGTTGTCCATACCATTCTAATCCTAAAACTATGAGGATCCCAATGGCAATATAAGCAATTGCAATGTAAGTTTGGGCGTTGAGTTCTGGTAAAAACCGCTCATAATTAATGATAATTTCCTTTCCTGTAGAATCTAAAATTTGCGAACCATCAAGGTTTTTTTTGTAAACTGTTTCTTTCCATGGCCAAACCACGCCAAGCGAGCCTATTATAAAACCCATTATGGTTGCTAATGTAATATTTTTATAATGTTTTAGAATATAATTCAACATATGGGAAAATGTCACTAAGCCTGTAACAGAACCCAATGTGAAAACCACTAAAACTTTTAAGAGTCTCAAGCGGATTTCATTATGGATAAATTCGAAATTACCACTAAAAATGTCGAACATGGTGTCATAAAGTGCATTGACGGAATCGACCAAAAGCAACACATAATTTCCTAAAAGTATAAGAATAAATGAGCCAGAAAAACCTGGTAACGTCATACCAGAAACACTAATAATACCACAAAAAAACACAAAAAAGAGATTGTCATTTTCGGTTGCAGGATCTAAGAAACTGATACTGATGCCCACAATAGCGCCAAGGGTTAAAGCTAAAAGTGTGGTTCTGTTCCATTCTTTAAAATCTTTGCTGATGTAATATATAGAACCTAAAATCATTCCGAAGAATGTACTCCAAACATAAAGCTCGTAGTGTACAATGAGATAGTCAAGGATTTTTGAAACACTGAAATAACTTACCACCATTCCTAAGAATAGTAAGCTTAAAAATTTACCGTTAATGTAACGATAGAAACTTCTAAATCTTCCGTTTAATAAAAATTTAAAAGCTGTTTTATTGACGCGTTGTAATGAGTAAATAAATTCTTGGTAAAAACCTGCGACAAAAGCAACAACACCACCAGAAACACCAGGAACTTTATTGGCAGCTCCCATAGCCAAACCTTTAATGACCAAAAATATACGATCTATAAGGGTTCTGGTACTTTGCATTATACCTTGTTTTTTTGCTTGCCTAAGCTTTCTAGAATAAGTATTGCAGCAAAGCCGGTAATGATAAAAATAATAGCCAGTAAAAGCTCGCTATCTCCAGCATAAGACGATGGTAAAATACTTTTGTCCAATAAGGTTACGACTTCACCTTCCGAATTTACACGCGTTTTTAGAACTTCTTTCCAAGGCCAAATTTTATTTAAGGACCCAATCATAAATCCGGTTAAGATGGCCAACGTAAGATTCTTATGGTGTTTGAACATCCAATTCAACGCTTTAGAAAACACTTTTAATCCTATCACTGCACCAACCGCTAGCAATATAAATTTTAAAAATGCATCCTTAAAAAGTTCCATATTCCCAGTGAGCAAACCATCCCTTAAATTATTTATCGTATCAATTGCTGTTTGATAAGCACCAAGAATAAGCAAAATAAATGCGCCAGAAACGCCTGGTAAAATCATGGCGATTATAGCAATAAAACCGCAAAACAGCATATATAAAGGACTGTCTGGAGAGGCAAATGGTTCAGCAAGCGTAATGTAAAACGATAGGATAGAAGTGATTATAATGGCGATCACCAACTTGGCAGACCAACCGTTAATTTGTTTGGCTATGTAAAGAATACTGGCTAAAACAAGTCCGAAAAAAAAGGACCAAAGTAGAATAGGTTCATGATGTAAAAGCCACTTTATTAATTTTGCCAAGGATAAAATACTTATCGCAATTCCAGAAAAAAGCGCTAATAGGAAATTACCGTTGATGGAGTTCCACGCTTGTTTAAAGCCTTCCTGTTTCCAAACTTTAAAAAACCCGAGATTAACTTTATCAATACTTTCAATAAGTTCTTCGTAAATACCAGAAATAAAGGCTATAGTTCCGCCAGAAACGCCAGGAACAACATCAGCAGCTCCCATGGCTATACCTTTAAAAGTGATGACCAAGTAATCTATAAATCGTCTTTGCATTCCATTTTAAAATAAGAATCGCTAAGGTATGATTTTTTTTAGTTCGACATCTTTTTAGCGTCTGAAATTATCGCCTTAACCAATGGCTTTTCCGTGAGTTGTGGAAATAATTCCGAAATAATAAAACTGTAGTCAATATTAAGACAGGTAGCGTTTTTAAGATGGAAACGCCCTTCTTCAGATTGATGTACCGTGAAATAAAGACCAGCTAAACGGTATTCGATTTCAGCATTTTCTGGGTAGAATTCTGTAGTTTGAATAAGATTAAAAATAGCAGCTTCATATTCGCCTAAAGATGTCAGAATATCAGCACGATCCAACCACGTGTCTAATTCGTAATTACCCAATTCCAAAGTACGTTTGTAACCACGTTCTGCTTCTTCAAGAAAGTTTAAACGTTTGTTTATCGTGGCATATAATTTCCAATACAATACATTTTCGCCATCGATATTGACCGCTTTATTGATATAATACAAAGCTTTTTGATAGTTGACACGTTTCATGTAAAATTTGGTAATCGCAATCCAGCCTTTATCTAATAAAGGATCTTCGTCAATGGTTTTTTTGAAAAATTGAATTGCTAAATCTTCTTGACCAAGTTTTGAATAACATTGACCAATACGCAAAAGAGCAAATGACGTTGGGTCGTCTAATGCTAAAGTGATTTTGTAATTTTCAATGGCATTATCGTATTGTTTCAACTTCTCTAAAACCTTACCTTTTTCTAAGTAAGCCCCAACAAAAGTATCATCGGAAATAATGGCGAAATCCAAAGCCGCATTGGCTTTTGCATACTCCTTAATTTCAAAATATTGTCGGCCTAATTGTTGCCAGGCGACTTCGCAATAGGGGTTGGTGTCTAAAAAGGTGTTGAGATACGTAATAGCTTCCTCATTTTTATTCAAGAAATCATAACAATACACAATATTATGAAGTGCAGAATAATCCATAGTATCACTTTCCAAGCACTTTTTGAAATAAATGATGGCATTTTCAAATTGATCCAAAAACAAATATTCCATACCAACCAAGGCATACAAATCTGCATCATCTTCTGGCGAGTTGGACATTTCAATGGCAATTAAAAGGGTGTCTATAGCCTTTTGATGTTCGTCCTGTTTAGATAAAACATTGGCCTTTTGAATGAATATTTCTTCATTATTGGGTTCAATATTATGAAGTCTATCCAAAAGGTCATCGGCTTCTATAAATTTATTCTCAATCACCAATATTTCAACTTGAAACAATCTTAGGTTGATGGATGTTGGGTGTTGTTCCAAACCTAATTTTATTGCACGTTTAGAAAGTGCAATCTTACCATTTTCAAGATAGTGGTGTATGATATTTTCAAATTCGGCTGAATCAAAGAACAAAATGTCATTGGTCTTTAACATGGACTCGAATCGAGTTAGAGGGAAATTTTCGTCTTCGTGACTGTTTTGCATAAAAGGATTAATAGTTCACGAGAATAAAATTACAGTTATACTTTGCGTTTCGTCGATTTTTAAATGAATGTTTTTAACAAAGTAGTTAACATTGAAATGATACTGCAATTGAACTAATTTAAAAAACTGGTTTGTAGTTGTTTATAAGTATTATAATATATTTAAATTGTATCCAGTATTGACTTAATAATACCGCAACCTTTAATTATTTCTTCGTTTGAAATGGTCAAAGGCGGTGTAATTCGGATGGCTTTAGGTTCAAAAAGCAACCAAAATAATATTAATCCATGCTCTTGGGCTTTCAAAATAACCTCATTTGTAAGTTCTGAATTTTCGGTAAACGCCGCCAACATTAATCCACGACCTCTAATGACTTTGATATGTTTATGCTGAAGATGTTGCCTGAATAACTGTTCCTTTTCCAAGGCTTCTGCCATAAGATTGGATTCTGTTATTTCCTTCAAAGTGGCTAAAGCTGCAGCCGCAATAACCGGATTGCCACCAAAGGTTGTGATATGGCCAAGTTTTGGATTATCACTCAACGTGTCCATCATTTTTTTTGAAGCGGTAAATGCTCCAATCGGTAAACCACCACCTAAGCCTTTGCCTGTAACCACAATATCTGGTTGGCAGTTATAATTCTCAAATCCGAACAGTTTTCCCGTTCTGCCAATGCCAGGTTGGATTTCATCTAATATAAAAACGGCACCAACTGAGTTACAACGTTGCTGTACTTTCGCTAAATAATTATCAGTAGGTTCAATAAAACCAGCGCCTCCTTGGATGGTTTCTAAGATTACTGCAGCCGTTTTTTCTGTAATCTGAAGTAAATCGTTTTCAGAATTGAATGCAATATGTTTTATATCTGGAATTAATGGCAAAAAAGGCTGTTTGCGTTCTTCATAATCCATAAGACTCAACGAGCCCATGGTATTGCCATGATAGGCGTTTTTTGCAGCAATGATTTCTGAGCGTCCTGTAAATCGTCGTGCTAATTTTAAACTACCTTCAATAGCTTCTGTTCCCGAATTTACTAAATAAGTGGATTCTAACGGTTCTGGTAAATGCTTTGCTAATAATTTTGATAGGTCAACAGCTGGTTTTTGAGCATACTCGCCATAAACCATCACATGTAAATATTTATCTAATTGTTTTTTTACGGCATCGACCACTTTTGGATGTGAATGTCCTAAGCTACATGCAGAAACACCTGCAACAAAATCGAGATAAGCTTTGCCGTTCGTGTCATAAATATAAGAACCTTTGGCATGGCTAATTTCCATCGCTAAAGGATGAGGCGTGGTTTGGGCTTGATATTTAAAAAAGTCTGATTTCAATTAATCTTGTTCTTTTTCAATTTTTTGTTTTAAAGGTTTTGCTTTCATAGGTTCTACCTTTTTAAGCGTAGAATTTAAAGGTGCAACAGATGGCTTTTTTGGCAAATTACGCGCCGCTTTATTTGGTGCATTTGGTGATGCCTTTCCTGCTTCTTCAACGCGTTCTGTAACATCATCATCAATAAAAGCTTCAGGTGGAACGTAATCGTCCAAACCTTTTATTATTGGTAAATCTAAAGGCGGATCGTCTTTAAATAAATCCTCAACAGACATTGGCCGTTCTTCGCCGCGCCAATCGAAACCTCTGAATCGTTTTGCACTATTGGGGAATTCATCTTCAGGAAAAATATTACCATCAATTTGGTTAATGAATCTAACTTCGTCAACAATTTGGTCAATAATTTTGACATTGATACTGCCAGATTTCGACTTTTGAATGCCGATCAATTCATTCTCATCATTTCTCAAATAACGAATGGTTTCCGCATTTTTGATCACATCCACATTGTAAAGTTCATTATCCCTGAACAATCCAATTAAGCGTTGCCCTTTTATTTGGTTGAAACCATCTTCGCTCAAGGTATCTTTACTGACTAAAAAGGCATTGTCAAATACCTTTAAGGAATCGAGTTGTTCGGTTTTTACATTGGAAATTAAATGGATAGTGTCGCCTGTCATTTGGTTCCCTATATTCCAAAGTGCTGGTTTTCGTTTTATGGCAAAGGCATCATCAGAACTAAATCTACTGAGATTTAGCATTTGGGTCAGTCCGTTTTTATGATCTACGTGAATGGAATCTGATTTCCCGGCTAAATCACTTTTGTACAATCTGGCATTATAATAAGCCCGAGTAATACGGTGTTCAGGTTTGCCAGTAACCATCAATGTATCGGCATGCATATACACTGAATCTTTTTCTTGAACCGTTATAGCCAAGGCGCGTTTGGTAATATACATGGAATCTTTGGCGCGCCAGACTTCGGCATAATGTCCTTTTACAATGCTATTATTTAAAGTATCTGTAACGGTAATATTATTGGTGGCAGAGGCAAAATTTTTGTTGTGATCAAAAAATAAACTGTCGCCTTCAACGGTTCGGTTATCATAATCGATTTTTGCATTGCGCTGAAAATTACCAATATCATTATTGGTGTCGTAAAAACCGCGTTCACAATAAATTTTACTGGTTTCTCCAGTGATGGTTGAAGGCCCAAAAAGGTAGGCATGTCCATTTTCAGTAAAGAAATCAAGGCGTTCAGTGTTTAATGTGTAATCTGGATTTACAAGGACCACATCTTTTATAAATTGGTACTTGCTCGTATTGGTATAGTAGCGACCAATTTGACTTGTAATAGTCCCTGAAGAATCCCTAACTACCGTGCCTTTAGACTTGTAATAGGCTTGTTGCTTTACTCTGTCAAAATATAAGGTGTCTGTTTTTAAAGTTGATTGCGGTTCGGTTAAAACCACATCGCCTCTGGCAATAGACAATTGTGTTTTTCCGCTATATTCTAAATATTTGGCCACCATATTTATGGTATCGCCTTGCTTCATATTCACGTTACTATAGGCTTCAATAAAATCTTGATCTTCGTAGTAAACGGCTTTGTCGCAAAACAAATCAGCGCCTTTGTGAATAAAATGGACTTGTTTGGATTTATCTCTAAGAAACACCAAAGCACCATCTTTTACGTTTGGATCTGTTGACGTGTTCCCAGAGTATTTGACGGTTATGGTTTGTTTTTCTTGAGCATTGCTAAAAAATACAATCGAAAAGCAAAAGAGAACTAATAAATTCTTAAAATGTTTCAAAGACATATATTTTTCACAAAATAACACTTATTAGATTTGCTTTAGTATGTGTTAACGTTTTTTTTAACAGAGTAATTTAGTAAGACCTCACAAGTTTCAGAAACTTTGAGGTCTTAAGAAGGATTGTTAAAGTGTTATAATTTGCAAATAGTCACTTAGAATGCTAAATGTATCAATACAAAATGAATTAAACCGTTTTACGAATAATCGTCTGCTTACGATCTGGCCCAACAGAAACAATGGTAATAGGAATGTGCAATTCGTTTTCTAAAAACTCAACGTAAGCATTCAGGTTTTCCGGTAATTGCGAGGCTTCTGTCATTCCGGTTAAATCGGCTGCCCAACCTTTTACTTCCGTATACACAGGTGTGACGTTCTGTTCTTCGATATTATAAGGTAAATGTGTAATTTCTTCGCCTTTGTATTTATAGGCTGTACAAACTTTTAGGGTTTTAAAACCTGAAAGTACATCACCTTTCATCATAATCAGTTGTGTGACACCATTGACTTGGCAAGCATAGCGCAAAGCCACTAAATCTAGCCATCCACAACGTCTCGGACGACCTGTAGTTGCACCAAATTCGTTACCGACCTTGGCCATTGTTTCGCCGTCTTTATCAAACAATTCTGTTGGAAATGGTCCAGAACCCACACGAGTTGTATAAGCTTTAAATATCCCGAAAACCTCGCCAATTTGGTTAGGTGCGACTCCCAATCCTGTACAAGCACCTGCAGCCGTTGTGTTAGAAGATGTGACGAATGGATACGTTCCAAAATCAATATCCAATAAGGAACCTTGCGCGCCTTCTGCTAGAATAGATTTTCCAGAAAGTTGCGCTTGGTGGACATATTCTTCAGAATCAATAAATTTCAAACCTTTTAAAGTTTCAATGGCGTTGAAGAAATCCGCTTCCAATTCTTTTAAATCATATTGAATATCTACGTTGTAAAACGCAATCATGGCTTCGTGCTTATCTGCTAAAGCTCTGTATTTGTCTTTCCAATCCGCTAATTCTATATCACCAACTCTAATCCCGTTTCTTCCGGTTTTGTCCATATATGTTGGACCAATTCCTTTTAGGGTAGAGCCTATTTTTGCTTTGCCTTTTGAAGCTTCACTCGCAGCATCCAATAAGCGATGCGTAGGTAGAATAATATGTGCTTTTCGCGAAATGCAAAGTGATTTTTTATAATCAACATTTTGTTCTGCTAATTTATCAAGTTCTTTTTTGAAAATAACAGGATCAATAACTACACCATTACCAACAAGGTTCACTTTACCTTCATGAAAAATTCCGGAAGGAATGGTATGCAACACATGTTTTTTGCCGTTAAATACTAAAGTATGTCCTGCGTTTGGACCACCTTGAAATCGTGCAATAATATCATATTTAGAGGTAAATACATCGACAATTTTTCCTTTGCCTTCGTCTCCCCATTGTAATCCAAGTAGTAAATCTACTGCCATTTTAAAATTGAGTTAGTCGTCTTTTTTACGGTTACCGTAAAAATATAGTGAATGATTAGTTATCTGAATATCAAAAACCTCTTCGATGGTTTTTTTGATGGATTGAATGCGTGGATCACAAAATTCTATCACCTCGCCTGTGTCTGTAAGAATGACATGATCGTGGTTTTTATCGAAATATGATTTTTCGTAATGTGCTTGGTTTTGTCCAAATTGATGTTTGCGCACCAAAGCACATTCCAAAAGCAATTCTATGGTATTATAAAGCGTCGCCCGACTTACACGATAGTTTTTATTCTTCATTTTGATATATAAGGATTCAATATCAAAATGCTCTTCACTATCATAGATTTCTTGAAGTATAGCGTAGCGCTCAGGAGTTTTCCTGTGGCCTTTATCTTCTAAGAACTGTGTAAAAACGCGTTTTACAATTTCCTGATTACTTTCTTCTGTGGTTACATTCATAATTAAACAGCAAATTTACGGAAATTTTAAATGATTTGGATTATAAAAAGACCCTATTAACATCGAAAGAAATGAACACCCTTTTAATAACTTTTATTTAAAGGATGAATATTGTTTAGTAGCAGTGGCAGCTCAAGTTACATCTTTTGAAATTCCTATTTTCAAATTTAGTGTCGCAAAGTATTTGAAGTAAAAAAGGTATTCGATACAATTTGTCGTTCTTCAAAATTACTCGAATGGACGAACATCATTATACTCTAGAGACCTTATCGATACCATTAATCTTTTTAAGTTTTTCAATTACCTTTTTCAACATGGTTTGATTTTTAACTTCTACAGTTATTTTTCCTGTAAAAACACCGTCATCACTAGAAAAACTCAGGCTTTTCATATTAACATGCATATGTTCTGAAATCAATTTTGTAATATGGTTGACCAATCCCATATCGTCAATTCCAGACAGGGTAATCTGCGATGTGTAAACTTGCTGAGATGAATCTATCCATTTGGCCTGTAAAATTCTGTAGGCATAATTAGATTGCAAACTTACCGCGTTAGGGCAATTCTTTTTGTGGATTTTTATGCCATCGTTAATCGTCAAGAATCCAAATACTTTATCTCCCGGAATTGGATTACAGCAATTCGCCAAAGTGTAATTAAGCGTTTCCTCTTCCTTACCAAAAACCAGCATATCATATCTAGACGTGATTTCTTCTTTATGAATATCTTTTGGAACTGTTGGTTTGTAAATTTTGTTTTTAAAATAACTGACAAAGGCATTGCTGCGCGAGGACGCAAAGGCTTTTAATTTTGTATTGTCTATAGTACCAATGCCAACACGGTAAAATAAATCCAATGAGGTGCTCAACTTAAAATAGCTCACCAATTCGTTAATTGAACTTTCGTTGAGCGCAATTTTTAATTGTTTTAACTTTCGTCTTAGAATTTCTTTGCCTTCTTCGGCTATAAGCTTTGTATCTTCGTTTAATGCCGATTTAATTTTACTTCGCGCTCTAGCTGTCGTTGCATAATCCAGCCAGTTGGCGTTTGGTTTTGCATTTTCCGACGTCATGATTTCAACCCGATCACCGCTTTGCAACTCATGGCTTAAAGGCACTAATTTGCCATTCACTTTCGCCCCTCGTGTCCTCATACCAACTTCAGTATGGATACTAAAAGCAAAATCTAACGGTGTTGCCCCTTTTGGAAGTGACTTTAAATCTCCTTTTGGCGAAAAGACAAAAATTTCCTTGGAATAAAGATTGAGTTTAAACTGTTCTACAAAATCCACTGCATCAGCCTCATTGTTTTCTAAAGCTTCTTGTAGTCGGTTGATCCATAAATCGAGATTGTCCTCTTTGTCATCCGCGTTTTTGTACTTATAATGTGCCGCATAACCTTTTTCGGCAATTTCATTCATACGTTCACTACGAATCTGAACTTCGACCCAACGGCTTTTTGGGCCTACAACGGTAATATGAAGGGCTTCGTAACCTGTGGATTTTGGCGAAGAAATCCAGTCCCGAAGTCGGATTGGGTTAGGCGTAAAATGATCAGTAACGATGGAATAGATTTTCCAGGCTAAGAATTTTTCATTGGCCAAATCTGATTTGTAAATAATTCTTACCGCAAATTTGTCATAGACTTCGTCAAAGGAAACTCCTTGTTTTACCATTTTTCTGCGAATGCTGAAAATGGATTTTGGTCGGCCTTTGATTTGGTAGTTTAGACCCTCTGTATTTAAGGAGTCTTCAATGACTTTAGAAAACGCTTTGATATACGCATCCTGATCTTCCTTACTGTCCTTTATTTTTTCTAGAATATCGCTATAGACTTCGGGCTCGGTATATTTCAATCCTAGATCCTCGAGTTCGGTTTTTATATTGTAAAGCCCGATTCTGTGAGCTAACGGCGCATAAATGTATAAGGTTTCCGATGCAATTTTAACTTGCTTGTCTGATCGCATGGAGTCCATAGTTTGCATATTGTGCAAACGATCCGCGATTTTTATAATGATAACTCTAACATCATCATTTAAGGTCAATAGCATTTTCCTGAAATTCTCGGCTTGTAAAGACACGTCCATATCTTTTTTAAGCGAAGAAATTTTGGTAAGTCCATCGACAATTCTGGCAATGGTTTCCCCAAAAAGGCGTTCCATGTCGTCAATAGTATATTCAGGATTGTCTTCAACCACATCATGTAACAAAGCAGCAGCGATGGATGTGGCATCCATTCCAATTTCTTGTGCTACAATTTTAGCCACAGCAATAGGGTGGAAAATATACGCCTCGCCAGATTTACGTCGCTGGTCCTTGTGCGCATCCAATGCGACCTCAAATGCATGACGAATTAATTTCTTATCGTCATCAGTCAAGGTCTGATAGCTTACTTTGAGTAATTCCTTGTAAGCTTTAGCAATGGCTTTATTTTCTTTTTCGATGGCTTCCTCAGTCATAGAACTAAAGTAGTAAAATGGTTTTTAATGAGCAATGTAATTATAGGGCTAATTTGAAAATTATAAGGAATTTCGTGGAAATGCGAGTTTTGTTGGTTTAGGCACTTGCGGCAAAAGCCTAGAAGAGATGTGGTCACTATTTAATAATTATATTAGTAATCATCATTTATTTCAATCCAATAGCCATTTGGGTCTTGAAAGTAGACTTGATTAATCCCATCTTTTCGAATGTAATCTTTGTTCGGTGTGCCAAGCCAATCAGAGTAGTCAATTTTTAAAGCTTTCAGAGACTCGACAAATGAATTTAGGTCTGAAGTTGCTAAAGCAAAGTGAACGGCTTTATTAACTTTTATTTCAGAATTTGGGCGAGGTATCAAATGCAATTGTTTGCCATCTCCAAAAGATAACCATCTTGTTTTAGAGTCTGAAGCTGTATTCTCTATTTCTTTAAGTTGAAGTACCTTTTGATAAAATTCAATTGATTCGTTGACATCTTTTACGGAAAGTGCTATATGATTGAATGAAAAGGTATGCATTTAATGAAGGGATATTTTAATTTATAAAACTAGTATTTTTATTTCAATCATTTCCTGATGTCAAAATTTCAATAAGATTTGTTGGTTGAAAATTTTATAAAAGTTAAGTTGAAAGTTGGTAGAATCTATTATAAAATTTGACTGAGCAACGTGATCAGCCGTGTTTTTCCCAATAGGCTTTTCCATAATCACAAAATACTTCGTCACCACCTTTTATGTTTTTTAATGCTTTTATGCATACATTGTCATCCTCATCAAGACAAATTTCGGCATTGTTTTTAAATTTACCATTTGTGAAAGCTTCTGCGTCATTTGCATATTTAGCGTAACATTCGGTATGCATGCTATCTAAAATAGTATGGTCTAACAAGTTAATAAAATATTTGTCTTTGTTTAGTTGTGCTCTTTTTTGGGCTTCTTTTTTAGAAATAATCTCTCCATTAAATAGGGCAATGATTTCATCTTTGTAGATGTCTATTGCAGAGTATAGGCCTTTACCAGCATTTTTAATTTGAGAGGGTTTAATGTATAAATAATCTGACTCTGGTACTTCTATAGTGTCGGTTTGTGTACTTGGGATTTTCAATTTTTTGTAATTTCTTAATGGGTTTGTAACCAAGCTATTTGTCATAAACGCTTTCAGTTACAGTATTATTTATGCTTTTTTGATATGGATCATTTTAGCTCATTACATCAACATTTAACAAGTTAGTTGTGAATTTTTAGTAAGCCAGAGTTCTATTTCTTTAGATTCTGAACCCGTTCCAAAAGCGTAGGATGCGAATAATGCATAAATACATAGGCCTTGTGAGGTGTTAAATTACTTAAGCTGTTTTTAGATAGTTTTTTTAAGGACGTAATTAAAGGTTCAGGTTTAAAGGTGTTTTTGGCGTAATCATCAGCTTGATATTCAAACACCCTTGAGACGTAATTCATAATTAATCCTGTGAGTTCTGAAATAGGTGAGTAGAGCAATCCAAAGGCAATCAACCCAACATGAAAACTGGGTGTTTCTACTCCAATGGCATTGGATAATAAGGGGTTTGAAATAAATATAGATAAAATATAAAGTGTCAATCCGCTGAGTAGGATAGAGGTCGCTAAATTAAATATGATATGCTTTTTTTTATAATGTCCGACTTCATGCGCCAAAACGGCAACAATTTCTTCATCGTCTAAATCATTAACTAAAGTATCATAAAGCGTCACGCGTTTTTCACTTCCAAAACCAGAGAAATAGGCATTGGCTTTAGTGCTACGTTTTGAGCCGTCAATAACGAAGATTTTTTCAAGGTTAAAACCGACGGATTCCGCATAATTTGAAATTTTGTTTCGCAAATCACCATCTTCCAAAGGTGTTTGTTTGTTGAATAATGGGACAATGAGTTTAGCATAGAACATATTCATAAAAATCGTAAAAATGGTCACAATACCCCAAGTATATAGCCAAAACTGGTTTCCTGTAATTTGGTAAAACCAAACGATAAGCGCAATAATAGAGCCTCCAAGAATAATCATTAATAGTAAGCCTTTCAACTTGTCTAAAACAAAGGTTTTTTTAGTGGTTTTGTTAAATCCAAATTTCTCTTCAATCACAAAGGTTTTATAATAGCCAAAAGGTGTCGTGATTATATCGCTCGCAATCATAATGATGCCAAAGAATATTAAGGCGATTATAATTGGGTTTTCTGAATAGCTTCTAGCTATATTATCCACATATTCAAAACCGTCCAAGAGCAAGAATCCCAAAGTTAACACAAACGAAAACAAGGAGGTCCAAAGCCCGAATTTATAATTCACGGTTTTGTAGGCTTGTGATTTTTTGTATTCTGCTTCGTCGTATACATCCTTTAATTCCTCAGGAATTGGGTCATTATAATGTTTGGCGTTTATCGCATCAAGAATTTTGTCTTTAACAAAGTTGATGACGATGATGGCTATGATGATGTAGAATAGGGTTTGTGCTGTCATTGATAGTTTAAAGGTTTCCGTCACATCGAGTGAAATTTCTGTTTAGAAATTTTGTATCGAGAAGCTTAGGGTAATAATGGCACTTGATACAATTTTCTCGTTCCTCAAAAATCACACGAACTGACGTGATGTTATTTAAAATTTCGCTGTCTTTTCGCCTCAAAAATAAGAATTCCTGCGGCAACGGACACATTCATGGAATCAATAACACCTTGCATTGGTATGCTGATGTTTTTTGTGGCCGCTTTTCGCCAGGCATCTGTTAGTCCTGTAGCTTCTGTGCCAACCACTAATGCCGTGGGTAAGGTGTAATCTTGAGTGTGATACGGTTCAGATTCCTGTAAAATTGCAGAGAAAATATTGAAATTGTATTTTTTAAGAAATGTTATGGCTTCTTCAGAACTAGCCATCGCAATTTCTGTTGTAAAGACACAACCAACACTAGAGCGAATGATATTAGGATTATAGAGGTCGGATTTTGGATTCGCAATAATAACCGCATCAACATTGGCAGCATCAGCAGTTCGTAACAATGCACCAATATTACCTGGTTTTTCAGGTGCTTCCGCTACCAAGATTAAAGGGTTTTTAGATTCGAGTTTCAAATTTTCAAGGTCATGCTTTTTTGAGTTGACCATGGCAATAACACCTTCTGTGGTGTCTCGATGTGCCAACTTTTGAAAGACCTCTTTTGAGATTTCGATGATTTCAATGCCATAACTACTCATTGCTTTAGCTTCACTTTCTGAAAATAAATCGGGAAAAAACAATAAAGTGTCTATCCTGTAACCGCCTTTAATAGCTAATGATAATTCACGTTTGCCTTCAATTAAAAATTGATTGGATTTTTTACGCTGCCTGGATTTGTCTTTTAACAGAACAAGTTCCTTTATTAATGGGTTTTGTGAGCTTGAAATAATTTTGAACATGAAAGATTTTATAGAAAACTAAAATACGTTAAATATTACTTTATTTTTAAAAATTAGCACATCAAAGTAGGAAAAAACAATGTTCACTTGTTTTAATTATAGTTAAAGCGATTTTTAATTTATTAAATACAACCCATTATGAAAAAACAATTACTAGTTCTTATTTTATGCTTTTTATCTTTTGGTCTCATTGCTCAAGTTGCAAACCAGCCAAGTGATTTTATCATTTGCGATGATGGATTTAATGATGGGAGTGCAGAATTTGACTTAACCCAAAAAGATGCTGAAATATTGCAGAGTCAAGATCCTGTGAATTATACGGTAAGCTATTACGAATCTGAAGCAAATGCTTTAGCTGGTACTGAAGAGATAACTGTTCCATTTACCAATTATACAAACCCACAGACTATTTATGCAACGGTAACGGATAATAGTACAGGTAATTTTGATATTACCAATTTCGACTTAATTGTGAATCCAGGTCCAGAAATTAATCAACAACTTGAACTTATTGCTTGTAGCTTTGATGGCAGTGGCTTTGGAGAATTCGATTTAACACAGGCGACACAAATTATTATTGGTACTCAAACGGAAATATCAGTTACCTACTACGAAACAGAAGATGATGTTGAAAGTGCAATAAATCCAATTACGAATTTAAATTCATATTATAATACTACACCAAATTACCAATTACTTTATGTAAGAGCGGAAAGTAATGTTACAGGTTGTTTTACTATTGGTTATTTGAATTTGATTGTTTCTGGAGTTGCCCCATTAGCGGAAATATCTGATTATGTGATTTGTGATGATGTGCAAGATGGAGTTGCCGAATTTGATTTGTACACAAAAGATAGCGAAGCTCTTGTAGGTCAGAATGATTTCGAAATTTTTGTGTCTTATTATTTAACAGAAGCTGATGCCCTAAATCAAACAAATGCTTTACCATATGTTTACACAAATGTTTTTAACCCACAAACCATTTATGTTGCTGTGTCCGATTATTTCGGCTGTAATGTTGAAATACAAGAATTTGATCTCATTGCAGATCAATGTGATGATACAGGATTAATTAGCATGAATGCCTTTATTGATACTAATACCAATGATGACTTTGATATTGGTGAGCCTAATTTTACTTATGGTTCTTTTACTTATGAGAAAAACGACGACGGTGTAATTAATGTTGTGAATTCTTCTAATGGCAGCTTCACTATTTTTAGTACGGAGCCAAACGATACTTATGATATTACATTTAGTGTGAATCCAGAATTCATGGATTGCTATTCGCAAAATGTAATGGTTTTTAATGACATTAGTGTTGCGTTAGGTGAAATAGAACAATTTTATTTTCCAGTTGAAGATAATTTAACCTGTGAAGATTTAGGGGTTTATCTCCTAAATCCTTCAGCATCTCCAAGGCCAGGATTTGAACATACTAATTTGCTCATTATAGAAAATTTGAGTGGTACTGAGATCGCATCAGGTTCTGTAGAATTCACACTTGATGATGATTTACAAATTAACAGTACTATTGCCAGTGACACTAATATGAATATCACTACTACCGCAACAGGATTTACAGTGGATTTTACAAATTTAGGTGCTGGAGAATCCGAAACCGTTACTGTTACATTGTTGTGTCCTGCAACTGTGAGTTTAGGCGATGTAGTAACCAATTCAGTAATCTACACCACAAGTAGCAATGATAGTTTTGTAGAGAACAACAGTTCTCAATTATCTGAAACCGTTATAGGTGCATACGATCCAAATGATAAAATGGAAGCTCATGGTCCACAAATTCTATACGACGATTTTGTGACCTCAGACGAATATTTGTTCTATACGATTAGGTTCCAAAATGTAGGAACGGCAGAAGCCATAAATGTTAGGATCGAAGATGTTCTAGATAGCCAATTGGATGAAAGCACCTTCCAGATGTTACGTTCCAGCCATGATTATGTGGTCACAAGAACAGCTAACAGTTTAGAATGGAATTTTGAAAATATCAATTTACCTGCAGAACAAGATGACTCAGAAGGCAGTAATGGTTACGTTTATTTTAAAATAAAGCCAAATGCTGGTTATGCTGTTGGTGATATTATTGAAAATTCAGCAGCTATTTATTTCGATTTTAACGATCCTATAATTACTAATACGTTTCAGACCGAATTTGTGGAAACATTATCTGTAGGAGATTTTGAAAACAGTAGTTTTAGATTATTTCCAAATCCAGCACAAGATGAGGTGACCATTCAATTAGCAAATTCTAATTTTGGAACTACAAAAGTGGATATTTACAGCATTCAGGGCAAATTAGTTTTAAAAGACATGAAGCTTGAAACGAATACTTCAACAATAGATATTTCCAATTTAGAAAGTGGATTTTATTTTGTGGAGTTGACTTTTGAGAACGCTTCTAGAGTTCAGAAATTAGTTGTAGATTAAGATTAAAATTAAAATAATTAATAGTTAAAGCTTCAGATAACCTCTGAAGCTTTCTTATTATTAGAGATTAAACGAAACTTTAAAGGCTTTCTTTGAATTCAAAATCTGGGTTGAAATATGTTATAATTAAAAATAACTGTATTTTTTGACGCAACCATTTCAAGTAAATACCATCTAAATACTAGAATATTTAACTTCTAACTAAAAAATCAACCTATGAAAAAACAATTACACATTCTTCTACTATTCTTAACATTATCAATTACAACTTTTGCGCAAATAGCCAACCAACCTAATGATTTGAATGTTTGTGATGCTGATAATGATGGTTATTCTCAATTCGATTTAACTTATTTAGATGCTGAAATATTAGATAGTCAAGATCCAGTAGATTATACTGTTACTTATCACGAAACTCAAGCTGATGCTGAGAATGGAACTAATGCATTGGCGTCTCCGTATAATAATATTGTTTCAAATATTCAAACTGTATTTATAAGAGTTGAGGAAAACAGTTCAGGTAATGCAGACACAACTACAGTCAATTTAATTGTTAATCCTGCACCAACATCTACGCAACCAACACCATTAGAAGTTTGTGATCTTGATAATTCTGGAGATGAACAACAAGCCTTTGATTTAACTATAAAAAATTCTGAGATATTAAATGGGCAGACAAATGTTTCTCTAGCATATTATTTAAGTGAAAATGATGCATTATCAAACTCAAATATTATTTCAAACCCTACACAATTTACTAATATTGTTTCGCCGCAAACTATTTATGCAAGAGTAACAAATAGTAATACAGGTTGTTTTTCAGTTGTGAATTTTGATGTTGTAGTTAATCTTCTACCGTCGATAGTGTCACCAACAGCCTTGATACTTTGTGATTTTAACAACCCAGGAGATGGCAAAGAAATCTTTATATTAGAAGATGTTCATGCAAAAATTTTAAACGGACAAACAGGCATTACATTAACACATTATGAAACTCAAGTAGATGCAGAAAATAATGTTAATCCTATCTCTTCGCCTTACACAAATAGTACTCCATATATTCAAACTATTTATGTGAGAGCAACAGATGATATAACAGGTTGTTTTGCGGTTGTGAATTTTGATATTGTAGTTGATCCTTTACCGTCGATAGTGTCACCAACACCTTTGGTAGCTTGTGATGAAGATGGAGATGGATATGCGAGTTTTAATCTTTTTTTAAAGGACGATGAAATTATAAATGGACAAACCAATGTTGTAGTTACGTATCATGAAACCCTTAGCGATGCCGAAAACGGTCTCAATGCTCTCAACTCAACATATATGAATAGTGTTCAATCCGTACAGACTATTTATGCAACCTTAGCAAATCTAAATGGCTGTGGCTCGGCAACTCAAAGTTTTGATCTTGTTGTAGATCCAACTTGTATGCCATGCCAAGCCATAACAGCATCTATAGATAGTACTGTTCCGGAAATCAATGCTTCTGGATTTGTGGTTACGCAACCAAATGAGGAAGTGAGTTTTACAGGAAGTGCCACATTTTCTGATGATGCAACAGATGCAAACTATAATTGGGATTTTGGCGACGGAAATACTGCTACAGGAACGAACGTTACTAATACTTACAACGAATTGGGCAACTATACGGTAACCTTATCAGTTCAAGATACTAACCCTATTGGTTGTATGGAATCTACAACGATTTCTGTTATTGTGGTTGAGCCATTTGTGTCTATCAATAACGAAGTTCATCAAGAATCCTATTATTCGCCAGAAGAATTGGTAACTAATATATTAGTCGCTAATGGCTGTTATCCTGTTAGCATTTTTTCTTCGCAAACCAATGGCAATCCTGATGACATTGATACCAAAAATTATGGCTATTTTAATGCGGAAAATGCTACAAACTTTCCTTTTGAAGAAGGTATTGTTTTAACAACAGGTGTTGCGTCATTAGGAGGTAATACCTTAAATAATACTTTAGTTTCGAATAACAACGCACAAGCTGGAGATGTAGATTTAGAAACAGCATTAAATTTAACCAATACAAATGATGCGGCTTTTATAAAATTCAATTTCGTACCAATCTCTGATGAGTTTAGCTTCAGATATCTTATGGCATCAGAAGAATATGATGGTACTACTGAGTGTATTTTTTCAGATGGTTTTGCTTTCTTGTTGAGGGAAGTTGGTGCGACAGAATATATAAACTTAGCTGTTTTACCTGATGGTTCACCAGTAAACGTGACTAACATAAATAACTCTAATACATGTCCTAGTAATTCAGAGTTTTTTGAAGGCTATAATATTGGTAATACCAATTATGGAGGTAGAACAACGGTTTTAACGGCTTCTGCCACAGTTGTGCCTGGTGCTACGTACGAAATTAAATTGGTTGTTGCAGACAAAGGAGATAGTATTTGGGATTCTGCAATTTTTATAGAAGCTGGCAGCTTTAATTTAGGAGAAAATCCCTGTGAAGAAATTGGGTTTATTGACGTAAAAGCATTTAACGATACCAATTCGAACGCGATATTTGATTCCGATGAATCCTTCTTTACAAATGGGTTTTTTACTTATGAGAAAAACGATGATGGGATTATAAACAATGTAAACACTTCTACAGGTAATTTTTCAATTTTAAGTACAGATGAGAATGATGAATACAGCATTTCTTTTAATGTATATGATATTTATGAAGATTGCTACACTACTACAGTAACCACTATCGACGCTATAACTGTAGCGAGTGAAAACGTAGTCAATGTCGATTTTCCTGTAACGGACACACAAGTATGCGAAGATGTGGCGGTTTATCTTGTGAACCCATTTGCGTCACCAAGACCTGGGTTTGACTTAACTAATCAAATCGTTTTGGAAAATTTAAGCAGTTTTCCGGTTAGTTCTGGAACTATTGAATTTACCTTAGATGATGCATTGAACATTAACAATGTCTTCAATTTAAACCCTAACTATACAATGACAACTACAGCAACTGGATTTACCATTGATTTTGTGAATTTAGAAGCTGGAACAAGTGAAATTATAGAAGTTGATATGAATTGTCCAACATCTGTGGAATTAGGTGAATTATTGACAAACTCGGTAAGCTATACCACAATTAGCAATGATGTTTTTGTGGAAAACAACAGCTCCCAATTATCCGAAACCGTTATAGGTGCATACGATCCAAATGATAAAATGGAAGCTCATGGTCCACAAATTCTATACGACGATTTTGTGACCTCAGACGAATATTTGTTCTATACGATTAGGTTCCAAAATGTAGGAACGGCAGAAGCCATAAATGTTAGGATCGAAGATGTTCTAGATAGCCAATTGGATGAAAGCACCTTCCAGATGTTACGTTCCAGCCATGATTATGTGGTCACAAGAACAGCTAACAGTTTAGAATGGAATTTAGAAAATATCAATTTACCTGCAGAACAAGATGACTCAGAAGGCAGTAATGGTTACGTTTATTTTAAAATAAAGCCAAATGCTGGTTATGCTGTTGGTGATATTATTGAAAATTCAGCAGCTATTTATTTCGATTTTAACGATCCTATAATTACTAATACGTTTCAGACCGAATTTGTGGAAACATTATCTGTAGGAGATTTTGAAAACAGTAGTTTTAGATTATTTCCAAATCCAGCAAAAGATGAGGTGACCATTCAATTAGCAAATTCTAATTTCGGAACTACAAAAGTGGATATTTACAACATTCAAGGTAAAGTAGTTTTAAAAGACATGAAGCTTGAAACGAATACTTCAACTATAGATATTTCCAATTTAGAAAGTGGATTTTATTTTGTGGAGTTGACTATTGGAAAAAGGTCAACGATTCAAAAATTAATGGTTAAATAAATTGAATTAAAATTTAATAGAAAAGCTTCAGATAATTTCTGGAGCTTTTTAACAAGAATATTTCAGACATTATGGATAAGTTTTAAATATGTAGTTTTTCTACGCAACCTTTTCGACATAATCACATCTTAACTACAGAAGGTAACAAATTTAACTAGAACATCAACCTATGAAAAAACAACTACACATTTTTCTTTTATTTTTAACATTTTCAATTACTGCTTTCAGTCAAGTAGCAAATCAACCAAACGATTATGAAGTTTGTGATGATGATAATGATGGGTATTCTCAATTCGATTTAACAACTTTATCTGCTCAAGTGTTAGACAGTCAAAATCCAGCAGATTATGCATTAACTTATCATGTAACTCAAAATGATGCTGATGTTGGAGTAAACCCTATAATTAATGCTGGAAATTATTCAAATGTTACAAATCCGCAATTGATATACATACGGTTGGTAGATCCTATTACAGGTAATTTTGATACGACTTGGTTTTCTCTAATTGTTAATCCTTTGCCATCGATAATAGCACCAACAGCTATAATGGTTTGTGATGACGGCGCACCAAATGGCTTAACATCAATGGACTTAAGCTCTAAGAATGTAGAGATCACAGGTAATAACCCAACTTACGCTATTAGTTATTATTTAAATCAAGTAGATGCAGACAGTGAAGTCAATCCATTACCAACCATTTACACTAATATTAGTAATCCGCAGATTATAATAGCACGAGTAGAAGATGTAAACTCAGGTTGTTTTGCTACAACCACTTTAGAGTTAGTTGTAGAACCTTCACCAGTACTTGTACAGCCATTACCACTTCATTTCTGTGATGTTAATAATCCAGGAGATGAGCAAGAAGTTTTTACTTTAGAAGATGCAAATGCAGAGATTATAAACGGTCAAATAAATGTAACTTTAACATATTATGAGACACAAATGGATGCAGATAATGAAACCAATCCAATAGTTAGTCCATATACAAATACTACAAACCCTCAGACATTATATGTAAGAGCAGAGCAATTTGTTACAGCATGTTACGATACCACAACCTTAACTTTACGGGTATTGCCTAATCCCTCAGGAGCTATGGGAAATCCAGAAGATTTAGCATTATGCGATGAAAATAATAATGGTACTGCTGCTTTTGATTTAACAGTAAACGAAGGCCTTATTAATCCTAATGGCGAACCTTTTTCTATTACTTATTTTTTAAGTGAAGCTGATGCTTCTGATAATGTCGGCAATATCTCTAACCCAAATAATTTTACAAACATGAGTAATCCTCAAACTATTTATGTAAGAGTAGAAACTACAGATGGTTGCTATACTACAACATCATTTATGACAGAAGTCAGAGACTGTACAGATACTGATAACGATGGTGTTATTGACAGTGACGAAGATCTTAATAACAATGGTAACTTAGAGGATGACGATGCAGATAATGATGGTACGCCAAACTATTTAGACGACGATGATGATGGCGACAATGTAGATACCATTGATGAAATTAATGTTGAGTTAGATAGAAATAGTATTCATTCATTTATCGATTCAGATAATGATCTTATCGAAAACTATTTGGACGATGACGATGATGGTGATAATGTGTTAACTATTGATGAAGATTACAATAATAATGGCGACCCAACGGATGACGATACTAACGGCAATTCTATTCCTGATTATCTTGAAAGTGCAGTTGCTTTAAGTTTGAATGAATTTAGCAATCTGAAATTCAGTATGTTTCCAAATCCTACAAAAGATGAGGTGACTATTCAATTAGCAAATTCAAATTTTGATACCACAAAAGTGGATATTTACAATATTCATGGCAAAGTAGTTTTAAAAGACATGAAGCTTGAAACGAATACTTCAACCATAGATATTTCTAATTTAGAAAGCGGATTGTATTTTGTACAGTTGACTTTTGGTAATTCATCAACGGTTCAAAAATTGATGGTTGATTAAACTCAACTCACAATAAATTAGAAAAGCTTCAGAATAGTTCTGAGGCTTTTTTTTGTAATGTCTTATATTTAGTTTCGTCAAAAGCAAAAACTTAAAAACTGACCATATCATGAAAAAATCACTACAAATAATGACTTTAGCAATCCTAATAGTTGCTTGTAAAAACGAACCTAAAGTAAATTCCGCAGTAATTGAAACTGATACTTCGACTTCGCTCAGTAACCAGAAAGAAGCAATAACCACAAGTATTTACCCAGAAGCAATAACCAAAGTTTTTGATGCACATGGTGGCATTGATCAATGGAATAAAATGAAAAGTTTAGCCTTTACCATGGAAAAGCCAAACGGAAAGGAAGTGACCAAAACTAATTTACAGACTAGAGCGGAACTTATTGATACGCCAACATATACGCAAGGCTTTGATGGCGAAACATTGTGGATAAAAGAAAAAGCGGGGAGTGAATATAAGGGCAAGCCTATGTTTTACAAGGGTTTGATGATGTACTTTTATGCCATGCCTTTTATTGTTGGAGATGACGGTATTATCTATGAAGAAGCTGAACCTTTAACGTTTGAAGGAAAAACCTATCCAGGCATTTTAATTTCATACGAAGCAGGAATCGGCGAATCACCAGACGACGAATACATCATTTATTACGATTCCGAAACAGGACAAATGCAATGGCTGGCCTATACAGTAACGTTCGGAAAAGATGGTAAAAGCAATGAATTCAAGTTTATAAGATATAATAATTGGCAAACCGTCAATGGCCTTGTCGTTCCAAAAAGTGTGGATTGGTATACCTATGAAAACAACCAACCAATAGAAAAAAGAAATACAGTTGAGTTTACTGATGTCATGATTTCTGAGAAATTTCCAGACACTTCTATTTTTGAAAAGCCAGAAGACGCTAAAGTGATTGAATAGGGTTTAATTTTAATTAGTCCTAGTATTAATTAAAGCTCCTTCCCATCATAATAATTAACCAAAAGCGCCACCACATAACTATAGCTTTTCATTCCATCAGCTTGGTTGTTGGCCTTTAGGAAATTATCAAAGGTTTTTTCAAAATAAGGCTCAAAAGGATTTTCGTAAGATTTCCAAAACTCTTGAACTTCTTGATAGTTTTTTATAATGCCTTTATTTATGGTTGGAAGCATGGTTTCATAACGTTGAGGTTCTCTTTTGTAGATTTCAGCTAAACAATACCGCAATGCAAACGTATAGCCTGAATATTTAAAATATATATCCTCATTATGAATGGCTGCTAAACTGCCAATAAAATTAGCTTCGTTTTCAGCCGCATAGCCCAATTGATGTGCCGCCTCGTGGCATGATGTAGTTGGAAATTTATAGGTTGAAATGAGTCCGTTAACCTGGGCTTCATTGGTAAATGGATTTAGATAGCCTGAGAATCCCATATAAGTCAATGGGACACTATAAATGGATTTTTTGATGCTTTTAGGGTGGTATTCAAGATGTGGATATATTTCTGAAAGGGTTTGGTAACCATCTTTGACTTTATCGAAAATTTCTGTTTTTGAATATGGAAATTCAATTTTTACCGTATCATTTTTAGACAACTCATAGTGCAAGCTATTCGATTTTTGAATTAAACGTTCTGTAAACGAAAGGAGTTGTTCAGTAGTGTAATCGGCTTCAAGATCTAATGATTTGTAAAGCGGTTGCCTGTAATAATTGAAAGCCCAAAGCAGATGAAATGCAAAATAAGCGATAGATAATGTAGCTCCAATATCTAAAAGCCAATTTACGGTGTCTTTAAAAATACGTTTTCGATTGACTATGAACCATCTTATGATATAAATTCCAGCTAATGTGTAAAACACATCTCCAATTGAAAATGGTAGCCATCCAAAAACATAGCGCATTAATTTTGAAAGGAAAACGTATAGGCCGTTGCTGTAAAATTGCTCAACAAATTCTGAATAATGCTTCAGTTGTGACATGAAAAGCACTTGAATGATCAAGAAAATAACAAGGCCTATTTTTTTGTTTTTACGCATGAATCAAAAATCGAAAAAAAAAGCTTGAGTTAATAAGGACTCAAGCTTTTTGAATAAATTAATATTAAAAAAGTATTTAATTTACTTTAATTAATTCTATTTCAAAAATTAGAGCCATAAATGGTTGTATGACTCCACCTGGTCTTGGGTTGGCACCATAAGCTAATTCTTCAGGTATAAAAAACTTATATTTAGCACCTTCTTTCATGAGTTGAACACCTTCTGTCCAACCTTTAATAACTCTGTTTAAGTCTGTTGTATAGGAGTCAGAACTATCAAACTCAGTGCCGTCAATTGTTGTGCCTTTGTAACTTACAGTTACATTGGAAGAAGGCCCTTCGGGTTGTTTTCCTGTTCCTTCTTGTAACACAATATATTGTAGTCCACTTTCTGTAGTTTTTACTCCAGATTTAGATTTGTTAGTTTCTAAAAAATCTAAACTTGCTTTTTTAACGTCAGCAAATTTGGTTTCTTGTTCTTTCTCTTGTTTAAGTCTTTGTTCTTCTTGCATTTTTTTTCCAAAAGCTTGAAGAATAATTTGTTGATCTGCTTCAGGTATTGTTAATTGAGTCGAATCTGCAACATCCTTATAACCATTGATAAAAGCATCAATATTTAAATCTGGAACTTGATTTAATAGCCCTTTTGCTTGGCTTGCTCCAATAGAATAACTAACAGAATCTATGTTGTTGGTTAAGGTAACATTTGAACCTGTCTTTTTGTTGCTATTACATGCTAACAATGTACTTGTTAAAATTACTAATCCTATTTTTATTTTCATTTTTTTTAATTTTAGATAAATTATAAATACTTAGTTCCCTAAATTTTAAGAACTACAAAAATAAAATAATTAATTTTTTATCGAAACATCTTTAGGAAAAAGGATGATTTTTTAAATCAAATGCATTATAAAACTTAGTTGTATTTGATGAATTGTGATTGAAAGTATAATTACAACAAAGACAAATTCATATTTCGTAAATTTGCCATTCAATAAAATGTTTTATTAATTAAAAGATACCCACTTGCGTGGGCAATTATATGAGTCAAGACATAAGAAACTTAGAGCCAAAACAATTATGGAATAAATTCGCAGATTTAAACGCTGTACCACGACCTTCGAAAAAAGAAGAGCGTGTGATACAATTCATGAAAGATTTTGGAAAAAAACTTGGTTTAGAAACCATAGAGGACGAAGTTGGGAATGTGATCATTCGCAAACCAGCATCGAAAGGTATGGAAGACCGTAAGCCAATTGTGATGCAAAGTCATTTAGATATGGTACATCAAAAGAATAATGATACCGTCTTTAACTTTGATGAACAAGGCATAGACATGCATGTGGTTGGCGATTGGGTAAAAGCCAAAGGCACAACGCTTGGTGCAGATAACGGATTGGGAGTGGCGACGATTATGGCGATTTTAGAAAGTGATACTATTGCGCATCCAGCTCTAGAAGCTTTGTTCACTATTGATGAAGAAACAGGAATGACAGGTGCCAAAGGTCTAAAAGGTGGTTTGCTAAAAGGTGATATTCTTCTGAATTTAGATACCGAAGAAGATGATGAAATAGGCGTTGGTTGCGCAGGTGGTGTTGATGTGACAGCCACGCGAGATTATGAAGAGGACGACACACCTGAGTTTAAAATCGGTTATAACATTACGGTCAAAGGTTTGCAAGGCGGCCATTCAGGAATGCAAATCCATGAAGGTTTAGGAAATGCCAACAAATTGATGAACCGTTTGTTATTTGATGGATTTGAAAACTTCGGACTTCGTATTTCTGAAATTGATGGTGGAAGTTTGCGAAATGCCATTCCAAGAGAAAGTAACGCCACTGTTGCGATAGATGCTGTACATGAAGCTGCTTTTGAAGCTGAAATGAAAGCACATGCCAAAGCGCTTAAAACCGAATTTAAAACTATGGAACCAGATTTGGAAATCGTAGTGTCAAAAACGGATACGCCTGCTAAAATCATGGATTTAGGCGGACAAGAAGGTTTAACCAGAGCTTTGTATGCAGCACACAATGGGGTTTATAGAATGAGTCCAGATATTAAGGATTTGGTAGAAACGTCTAACAATATCGCTAGAGTAATCGTAAAAGATGGTCATATTAAAATAGGTTGTTTAACCCGAAGTTCTGTTGAAAGTACAAAACAAGATTTAGCAAATACCTTGCGTGCGACTTTTGAACTGACAGGTTGCGAAGTTGAACTATCTGGAGATTATCCTGGGTGGGCACCAAATATGGATTCTGATATCCTGAAAGTCATGGTGCCAATTTACGAACGTTTAAATAACGGCGAAAAACCACACGTCGCAGCTTGCCACGCAGGATTGGAATGTGGAATTCTTGGTACAAACTACCCAGATATGGACATGATTAGTTTTGGACCAAACATTAAAGGCGCGCATTCACCAGATGAGCGTGCCCAAATTTCTTCTGCACAAAAGTATTGGGAATTTGTGTTGGAGATTTTGAAGCATATTCCGAAGAGATAGTTTTGTAGAATCCTGCAAGGGGAATTGCTGAATTTAGTTCAGTATCGACTTTGTAATTATAAAAATGAAAAAAGACCTACAAGGTTTTGGAAACCTTGCAGGTCAAATTATATAAAAAAAGCAGCTAAGTATCAAATATAGACTTAGCTGCTTTTTTTTATGTGTTATAGTGAGATTACTTTGGCTTCTTAATACTCACCAATTCTATATCAAAAACAAGGTTCGCATTGGCTGGAATCACAGGTGGATTTCCTCTTTCCCCATAGCCTAAATAATAAGGAATATATACTCTTGCCTTATCACCAATTTTCATGTTTAGCATCGCTTCTCTAAAACCAGCGATTAAAGTCGCCGTTTCATTATACGGCATATCGAATGGCGCATAGCGACCAGCTTGGTCTTGTCTTTCATCGTATTTGCCATTTTTCTCAGCCACACTTTTCCAGGTGGTCCAAAACAACTCGCCGTTTTCTAAATAACCAGCACAATCAATATTTACGCGATCAGTAGATTTCGGTTTAACACCATTACCTTCATGGGTAAATATCATGGCCATTCCTGTAGGAGATTCTATTTTTCGTCCCTCTAATTCTTCATTCTTTTTTAAGAACTCTTCTTTTGCGGCTTCAGCTTTTGCTTTCGCTTCCTTTTGAGCTTCAGCTGCTTTCGCTTCTGCTTCAGCTTTAGCCTCAGCAACTTTTTCTTTTATCTTTGGCAATTCCTCAGTAAAAACTTTAGGCGCATCAAATTTCTTTGCAGCACTACCTTTTCTTATAATGTTTACTTTATCAATGGTTACATCTTCAAGTGGTTTATTAATTCCAGGTTGCACGTGAACATTAGAAATAGTATCTAATACGTTTAAACCTTTAACTAATTCGCCAAATATGGCATGACAATATACTCTTGGGTTAGCGCAATCTTTTAAATTTCCACTTTCATCGTAGCCGTCTAACCATGGTGTTGCTTTTTCCGTGATGAAAAACTGACTTCCATTGGCGTTAACACCAGGATTTGCCATGGACAATACACCAGGTTTATCATGTTTAAAATCCTTAACAAGTTCATCTTCGAATTTATAGCCAGGATCACCACTACCAGTTGCTGTTGGATCACCCGTTTGTATCATGAAATTATTCATCACACGATGGAACGTTAATCCATCATAATAAGGTTTTCCTTTATATTCATCTTTAACCAATGGGTGTTTACCTTCAGCCAATGCCACAAAATTTGCCACTGTTACAGGTACTTTTTCAAAGAATAGTTTTGCAACCATGGTATCTTTTGAGGTTACGATTTCGGCATAAAGCCCATCTTCTAAATCAGGATAACGGTCTTGACAAGACGTACTCGATAGTACTAATAATACAACGAATGTTGCAAGTGCATTTTTAATCATTTTTTTGGGTTATAGTGTTTAAAGTTACTTCACAAATTAAAGGAATATTCGTTCCTATTTTATGTTCATCGCCATAATAACCAAAGGCTTTTTGGGATGGAAAAATAAATGTCGCGGTTTCTGTAGGTTTTAAAAGTTTTAAGCCTTCACGCAAACCTGTGAACAATTCTTCCTTGTCCATAATATAGGTTTTGTTGGTGTTGGCATAAATTTCATCACCTTCAATAGTAGAGACATCAAAAGTGAAATCTACAACGTCTCCAAACTGTGCTTGTATGGTGTCATTTTCAATTTTAGTGTTGTAATAATACCAAAAGCCACTTTCTGAAGCGATATAATCTTTTTCGGGATTACTATTTATAATGTCTTGAATTTGCTCGTGTTCACGTTCATTTAGCTTTTTGTTACGCTCTGCAGATGCCTTTAAAAAAGAACCTGATTGTACGGATTCTGGCATTCGTGCTTCTGGAGATTTACAGCTAAAACACAACAACGAAAAGATGAGTATTATGAGTAGGTTTTTCATACTTGAATAATTTACTGCCTATTTTGGGTTAAGACAAATCTTGTTTATACTGCGGTAATATACTAATAAATTTATTTATAGTGGTTTCCATATCCTCTTCACTGCGTCCTCCAGCTGCATTTGTGTGTCCACCACCATTGAAATGGGCTCTCGAAAATTCGTTTACCGAAAACTCGCCTTTGCTGCGTAAAGATATTTTGATGATATTATCTTGTTTGCTTTCAATAAATATGGCTGCAAATATAATACCTTCTAGCGATAATCCATAGTTTACAAACCCTTCGGTATCTCCTTTTTTAAAGTTGAATTCGTCCAATTCTGCCTGAGACAAAGTGGTATAAGCGGTTCTCAATTCTGGAATGACCTTAAGATTCTGTAGCGCTCTGCCCAATAATTGTAAACGACTATAACTATTGGTATCGTATATATTATTGTGAATTTGTGAATTATCAGCACCTTTTTCAATCAAGCTTCCTATGATCTGATGCGTTTTGGTGGTGGTTGCCGAAAAACGAAACGAACCTGTATCTGTCATGATACCAACGTACAAACAGGACGCGATAGTTTCGTCTATTTTGTTTTCATCACCAAGCTTTTCGATAAAATTATAAACCATTTCGCAGGTCGAAGACATCCTTACGTCAGAATACATATATTTTGCATAATCATCTGGTTGCTGATGATGGTCTATCATTATTTTGGTGGCATTTGAAGCTTCAAGAACTTCGGCCATTTGATGGCCAGCTCGGTGATAGGCATTAAAGTCCAAAGTAAAAATAAGGTCTGCTTTTTCTAGGAGAGCGTTGCCTTCTTCCAGTTGTGTTTCATACTTCAAAACGGTATCGTCACCAGGCAACCACTTTAAAAAATCGGGATAATCGTTAGGTGCGATTACTGTAGCATTGTGGTTGAGTTTTTTGAGATAATGATATAAGCCCAATGTAGAACCCATGGCATCGCCATCAGGATTTCTATGTGGAACAATAACGATATTTTTTGGTGTGCTTAAAAGCGCTTTTATTTCGGAAATCTGCGTTGTATTCATAAGCGACGAAGATACGTTTTTTAGGGATTCTGAAAAGTGCTTTTAATATGAAATTAAGAGTGTTTTTTTAGCGTTTAGTATTACTGATTTGTCACACTGGGCAGAATTTGGGAAATGGATTGTATTAAGACGTATGACTAATTGTAAATTGAGGTTCTCGATACAAAATTGCAAAAAAGAAATTTCACTCAAACTGACGTTTATTAGGTAACACTAATTTAATAAAAGCTAAACTTGATTAATTAAAGAAATGCATTACTTTTGCATCGAATTTCGCAGAAGCGATAATGCGAAAGCGAATCTATTAAAAAAAAGAACATGGCAACTAACAGAACATTTACAATGTTAAAGCCAGATGCTGTTGAAAAAGGACACATTGGCGCAATATTAGAAAAAATTTCAGCTTCAGGATTTAGAATCGTGGCGATGAAGTTAACACAAATGACCAAAGCAGATGCTGAGGAATTTTATGCAATTCATAACGAACGTCCATTTTTTGGAGAGTTGGTAGAGTATATGACTCGTGGTCCAATCGTTGCAGCAGTTTTAGAAAAAGATAATGCTGTTGAAGATTTTAGAACCTTAATCGGAGCGACGAATCCTGCGGATGCAGCGGAAGGAACTATCCGTAAAATGTTTGCAGATTCTATTAGCGAAAACGCTGTTCACGGTAGTGATAGTGACGATAATGCTGCTATAGAAAGTGCTTTCCATTTTGCTGGAAGGGATATGTTTTAAGCTAAAACATTATATCATATTGAAAAAGACCATCTGTTAAGGATGGTCTTTTTTGTTTTTTTAGCATAGTACTTGGTTGTAAGTAGTTTTATTCAAATAGGATTTTCTGCATATTCCTTATCCATTTGCTCTTTTAGTCGTTCATTTAGTATAGATTTATATCCTTTATCGCCAACAAATACGTCGAATGAATATGTATAATAAATATCTTTAATTTCCAACGAAAAAGAGTCGTTAGCTATCTCTTTAGTTGTCATTATTTTTTCTTCAATTTTCAGTTCAATCTTTTGTTTTCCAGTTTTGAATCTACTAATCCAGAAAAAAGGTGTTGTTAGTCCATCACTAAACGTATCAGATCTGATTGAACCATCTTTCATTTCATTTTTCATTATAACTGAGATTACTGAACTTTGATTTTCTTTAAAATCTCTATTATACTCAAAAATTCTTGCCAAATTTACACCATAAGCTAGTGTGTCCGAAATTATAAATCTAAATTTTGCAATTTTTGAATTTTGATTTTCAGATTTAGTTCCGTTATTATTACAACTAATAATAAGAAATACAATTGAATATTTTAATAGGAATCGTTTTTTCATAATTACTTACTACTTTGTTGTATAAGATTAGTTGCGTGGTTTAAGCACTAAAGTTAGCAAATAAATCACAGATAGAAAGTCAGCGAGTCCCGATAGCTATCGGGATTCGTAAGTAGGCTATAAGTGGTAATTAATTTTACACGATGTTACCAAACGTATTTTTCTATAATATTATCAATTCTCTTGATTAATGTAAATTAAACCTTGGTACAAAGCTATTAATGGTACAGAGCGATGGTTTTCCTTGTCAAAATACTTTATTTCGACATTTAGAGGTTTTTCCGATTTCTTTGTGATTAATTCATAGAGATAGTCGTGTCTTTTTTTATTCCGCTCATAACTAGCCTCTCCTTGATTGGCAGTAGCTATATAAAGTTTTTTATTCAATGATATTGACGAAATAGAATCAACTTTGTTTTTCATCATCTCTTCACTCCACCAAATACTTGGGTCTATAGAAATGTAAGCATTGAAAACGCTACTTTTATCCATATAAGAATTTAATGTAAGTAGGCCTCCTAAAGAATGTCCAACGAGAGTTCTAGACGGTTCTGTTCTATAATTTTCATCAACATATGGTATTAGCTCTTTCTCAATGAAATTCAAAAAATTCCTTCCACCTCCCATAGTATTTGGTCGTTTTGTCTTGATTTTTGTAACGGTAAAATCTCGTTCACGGTCAACATTCTCAATGGCTATAATAATACTTTCTGGCATTAAATTGTTTCGGTTCCTATTGGAACTCATAAAATGTACTATTCCAGATGCTGTTTTAAAATGAGTATATCCATCCAATAATATGATAATTGGATATTTTTTCGTCACTTCAGTTGAATCATTATATGAATCAGGAATACTTATTAAGCAAGTTCTTTCTTCATTTAAAATACTAGATTTAATAATGAACTGACTTCCTATTATAATATCCGCTTTATTCTGTCCGAACGTCGTTTGTGCTCCAAAAAGAAGAATACATAAAAATACAAATGTAAAAGTTCTCATAGTTTGCTTTATATTCTGACTAACGTCAAATTAAGTTGTTGATTATTAATTGTATTTTTTTAAATTTAAGCATTTCCATTCACTTTTTTGCTGACCTTCTTCTGTCGTTAGCTCAAGAAATTAATAGGTTTTTTCTTGTGTGGGGAATGTTTGGTAACGTGATTGTGTATGGTTAGTTGCGTGTTTAAGCACTAAAGTTAGCAAATAAATCACGGACCTGCCTGCCGGCAGGCAGGTAGAAAGTCCGCGAGTCCCGATAGCTATCGGGATTCGTAAGTAGGCTCTAACTAGCAATGAATTATACATTGTTAGGCACTGGCTTTATTTTCGGGATAAAAATTCTTTTGCTGTTAAAACTGGAATTCTTGAGTTTTTAAAATCCTTTTTATTCCTAGTAATTATTATATCTATTTGGTTTTCTATTGCCGAGTAGTATTGAAGTCCATCTTCAAAGTCTGGAAAATTGTCGTCACTCAGAGCTAATTCCGTTATCTTATCATCTAGACTTAATAATTCTACAAGTACCTTAAATTTTCGTAATATTTCTCTCGCTTCTTTTGCTGATTTTAATTTTGTGAGAATATAATTCGTGTTTGCGAAAGTTAAAGATGAAATTGCTAACTCCAATTCTTTTTTGTCAGCCCGAGAAAACAAATCGGCAGCCTCGTCATAGAATTTTTCTCTTTTAGAAAGAAGATCTATAACAATATTAGTGTCAATTAATAATCTATTCATTTGTATTTTTCAATTAAATAATCAGCATATGCATCTTTTTCGTCAAAATCTTTATCAAGTGATATTACTCCACTTAAACTCTCCACAAGAGGCGTTATTTCCGCTGCATTGCTTTTACGTTTAGTGAGTGAAGACAAATATGATTCTATAAGTTTAGACAAGCTGATATTATTCGATTTAGCATAATCCTTTGCACTTTCGATAATTGTTTTGTCCAAGCTCAATGTGAGTTTTTTATCCATAACATTTAGTTTACGTGCAAATTTAATAATTTATTACGTAAATTTGATGGATTCTCGATTTTTTTTGCTTGTGGCTAACGTGTTTGTGTATGTTTAGTTGCGTGGTTAAGCAACTAATTTAGCAAATAAATCACAGATAGAATATTCCGCAGGAATGTTCGTAAGTCGGCAGTGACCTAGCAATGAATTATACACGGTGTTGGCGTGTCGTTTTTAATTTAATTTAGTTAGATCAATTAGTGAGTCGGACACCTTTATTTTTTCGCTATTATCAATCGAAATAAAAGGAATTCTATAAACTATTCCAGTATTGAATTCCACTGTTAACATTTCTAGTCCACCGTCTGATCCAATCGCAAAATATCCGTCGTGATATTTTTTAACTTCATAAGCTTTATTGAGTTGATCCATTTCGGTCAAATCCCATATGAAAAATGCCAAGTCAGATTCTATTCCGCTAACGCTTTCAAGATTCCGCACTTTTATTTCTTGTTTTATTTTTTCTATCGTAATCATTTTTCTAATCCTGACTAACATCAAATTTAGTTAAATTTTGTTTCTAATCTTTTATTCATAGGCTTTTGCCAAGTTTTTAACGACTATTTTTTAAAGAAGTCAAAATTTTGATTTGTTGCGTTAAGTTATTGAATTGGGAACGTGATGAGGGGAATGCACGCCAACGTGTTTGTGTATGGCTTCGTTGCGGAAAAATCCGCAGGATTCTTTCCGCCATAACCCAAAGATAGCGAATAAGCGTTGAATTCCGATTTGGAATTCAGCCGCAATGAGCTATACACGTTGTTATGTGCTGAACTTATTGCAATGTTTTTTTATATTCAGGACTTAAATAAAGAGTTTTAGTATTAACAGTTCCTCTTAAAACTGCAAGTTCATAATCAAGTTTTTCGAAATCTGATTTACAAAACATTTCCTCCTTCATTAAATCTGTACAAAATCCAATTCCTTCGCAAATATGAAAAATTGAACCAAGGATATTTGCGCTTACAGTGTTTATATCTGTATGCTCTAATAACATTGATGCAGTTCCAAAATGGTCATATTTAGAATATAAATCATATAGATAAAAAACATCTTGGTAATGAATATTCTTTAAGCCATCTGAAACTTTATCCAGCCACTTTCTAATGACTCTTGTTGTTAAATCATCCTTTTGTTGATATCGTAAAGATTTTCCAGGTTTGTTGTAGTCAATAGGAATTTTAGGGTCGAAAAGGTCAGGAAATAATTTTGTAAACATATCAACATCTTTACAATGGTCAGAATGATTGTAATGTTTATACTGTTTGTCTTTTTCGGCGATGTTTATAAATCTTCTTATTTGTTCCGAAACTAACTTGTCAATTTCTTTCTCGTAGGTTTCGGTTAATTCAGGGTTGGATTTCTTTTGGGCTTGAAAGGTTGCCAGATACAAGGTTATTAAATAATCTAATAGTCCAGCTCTTGAGACTACAGATATTGAGAATTCTCTATGTCTTTTGTTTTTGTCGTAATCATTTAAAAGTAAGCTTAAGGACTCAAAACTGTAGATGTACCTTTTAAAAAGACTATAATAAATATTGAAGGTAGATTTATTTTCATCAATTATTCTAAACCCTTCTTCTAAAATAACTTTTAAATGAACTTTAGTTTTAAGGAATTTATTTTCATTCAGTTCGGAAATCATAAATAATTATTGTTCATCTGGTTTTGCACATAACGGTCTCGGCTATGAGTAGTTGCGTGGGTTAGCAGTTAACTTTGCAAGTACACACCAAACTGAAAATCCGCGAGGATTTTCAGAAGTAGGCTAGAACAAGCAATTACTTATAGCCATTGTTGTACACCGTTTTTTATTCAGTTATTTCTTTATTATTGTTTTTAAAAATCCAAACTCCTATCACTATTGTTAGCGAATATATCAAAACCCAAATTGTCTGTTCAGACCATCTTGTAATAAATCCGCTATCTACGATGAAAAACGTAATCCAAACCGATAGAAAGCTGTAAATTGATAATATAATCTTCTCGTTTAGGGTTGAGTATTTATTTTTCAAAAACCTTTTAATTAACCAAAATAATACCATTGCAGGAATTGACGAAAGAAAGCCGACAATAATCATTACAAATATTATTTCGTAAGAATTTAATATGCTCGTAAAACTCGAATCATTTATAATAGCACCTAATATTAATGCTAATAAAAGAGGCGAAACGATTATTGTAAATAACCAAATTTTAATAACATATCTCATATATTATTCAGCTGGTATTTTATACGTTCCATCAATTAATTCCCAATTATTTTTCTTTTGGTCAAACACAAATCTCATATCAGGAACGTAGCCATTTGTTCCGCCACAATCTAATGCAAAATCCGCTTTTTTAAATTTCAGTCCATTGTTAAAATGAATCTTACGCTTTCCAGTAACATTTATAATTCCAAAATTCACGTCAACTGTGTCAATTCCGATTATTTTGTGAGTCAGACGTAAAACCCGAATTGTCTTTTTTTCTTTTATTGACAAGTCAATTAATTCCTCATTGGTCAAAAACTTGTATCGGTCAGATACGTTCAGTTTGGAAATCCGCTGTCCATTTTCGTTGAGTTCAATATATTTCCAACCGCTCGAAAGTAAAAGGTCAAATCTGCTATTTAATGCTCTGACATAAATACTGTCCAACTCGCTTTTTTCAATCGAATTCAGTTCCGTTTCTTGTCCAAATGACAAAAATCCGATAAAGGTCAATATGATTACAAATGCTTTCTCAAATGGTGTACAACGTGTTTGTGTATGATTTCGTTGCGTGTTTAAGCACTAAAGTTAGCAAATAAATCACAGATAGAAAGTCCGCGAGGACTTTCGTAAGTAGGCTATAACTAGCAATGAATTATACACGGTGTTACCCAACGTTTTTTATTCCGTTTTTTATTTTTTCAATCCAATTTTTGTCAGTTGGTTCAACAATAATTGCTTTAAAATTTAATCTTTCACTCTCAATTCCAACACCTTTTAAATCGTCAATATGTAAGTCAAAATCAAATGCTGGTGGAAACTTGGATGAGTTAATATTTCGAGATTTTAAAACTTTTCGATTTTCTTTTTCGTTTACAATTCGGTTGACTTTTATTCCGTAATATTTTAAAGTCAATCTTATTTTTCTTTTAGTTCTAAATGATGTTGGACTACCTAATAAAAATGGGACTAATTTTTTAGGCCGCATTGTTAATAATTCGTTTTAATTTAAGTTCCATTTCAAGTGGTGTTAAGTAATCTAAGCTTGAATGAATTCTTTTAGTATTATACCAAGTAATGTACTGGCTTATTTTGTCAAATAACTGTAAGTATGACGTAAACTTAAACCGATATAGCCATTCGTGCTTAATGGTCTTAAAAAAGCTTTCTGCTACTGCATTATCCCAACAGTTCCCTTTTCTACTCATGGATTGTGTTATATTGCTATTGAAAGAAAAAATACTTGTCATTGTATTGGCTGCATACTGAACGCCTCTATCGGAATGAAATATGAAATTATTTGAAATAGTTCGATTTCTTCTGGCATGAATCCAAGCTTTTAACACCGTATTCTGTACAGTCATATCTTCGCTTAACGCCCATCCTACAACCTTTCTGTCTGCTAAATCTATAATAGTTGTTAGATAATTCCAGTTGTCATTTACTCTAATGTAAGTGATGTCAGACACCCATTTTTCTCCTATTGTTGAACTTGAAAATTCTCTATCTAGCTCATTTTTAGCCAATGGAAAGTTATGCTTGGAATCTGTTGTATTTACAAACTTTCTTTTTAAAACACTTTTTAACCCCATTTCTTTCATCAATATTGCAATATAGGAACGGCAATAATTCAAGTTTTCTCGTTCTAACATTTTCTGTATTCTACAGCTTCCATAAATCTCTTTACTATCTTCAAAAATAGCTCTAATCCTTTCCTTTAGTAATATTACAGAGTCTTTAGTCCTTACTAAATCCCTATTCTTACGCCAATTGTAATATGCGTTTTTACTGACATGCATACATTTACACATCTTCTCAACCACAAAATCTGATTCATTTGATAAAATGAATTGATATTTTAGTGGTCGCTCTTGGAAAAGATGCTTACTGCCTTTTTTAAGATATCACGCTCCATTTTTACATCTCGTAATTCTTTACGTAACGATTTAAGTTCTTGCTCTTCCATAGTAAGTTCTCTTTTCTTGGAAAAGTCTCCAGATTTAGCCTCGTAATCCTTTTTCCAGCGACTTATAAGGCTGGTAGCAACACCATAATCCTCACTTATTTGTTTTGCTTTCATTCCTGATTGCAATAGTTCTACTATTGTAACCTTTAATTCATTGTCATATCTTTTTGCCATAATTCAAATATATAATTTATGACCGTAAAAATTCGTCCCAGCTAAACTAGACATTCCAATGTAGTATAAATATGAATTTTGTGACCGTGATTTTGTAAATGAGAAATCAATTCACGAGTGCCTTTCCGAATTTCCTCAATTCCAAACAGTTTTGCAATTCCGCTTCTCTTTTCAGTTTCAAATTCCTTTCCGTTTGGAATTAATGTGCTATCAAGGTCAAAACTTATGTTCATTAAACTCTCCTTAATTTTTTTCTGATTTCACGTTTATATCCCCAAACCTTAAATCTAACTTTACCTAGAAAACTATTCCATTCGTGACGAATTCCACCCAGTTCCCAATTAATATCAAATTTGTCTGTATCATTTCTTCGATAATTTGGAAGTCCAACTTTACAATGTAGCATTGGATTATTTTCTTTTACAGTTTCGTAAAAGTCAGGTTCGAGCGATGATTTGGGATAATACTGAATTTCAATTATTGTACTTTCCTTTCTGCTTTTATATACATACAAGTTTATATCGTACAGATCTTCATAAATGTCTTTTAATTCAGCCGTTATTTGCTCAAGCGATTTGGGTTTTTTCTTTTCATTTACTTTTTTACGTTCAATTCGCTTATCAAAAAAATTCCGTTCGTCATTTCTTATTTCTGAAATTATGTAACTCGTATTATCCGAAATTTTATTCCAACAAGAATTTCTCGCCATTTCTAATAGAGAAGAAGTGGCTTCTTTTAAATTCAGTTCGAGGTTGTTTTTCGTGACGGTTTTCAAATGTTGGGTAACTGGTTATATCAAAACAAATATAGTTATTTAAACCTATTAATTTCGGGATATCAACACTTTATGTATCCTATAGTCTTGCAAAATTATCCCTTTATCAAATCCTTATACTCCTCAAAAAAAGCTTCAAATAGGCTCATGTTTTTGTTAAAGAATTCCATCACATCGCGCCAGGTATTTTTGTTGTGTATAGATACGTTTTGGTCTAACGCTAAATAGATGCGTGAGATTTCTTTACCGTTTTCTAAGAAATATTCTTCTTCGTAAATGGCTTCTGGTAAGAATTCGCTTTTAAATATGCCCTTTAAGGCCACTAACTTTTCCCAACAGTTAATGCGGTTTTCCATCCCGATAGCTTTCGGGACGTCTTCAAGGTCTAAAGCGATTAAGGCTTGCTTGGTATCGAAATGAAACTTGAAAGCCACGCCTTTGATTTTGGTATCATATAAAAGCCATTTACGTGGAAATGACTTTCCGAAGCTGGTCCAAAATTCTTGTCTGAGTTGTCTAGATTCTTCTTTTGAAAACAATGTGTTTTGTTTTTGGTTTCAAATTTAGTGATAATATTCAATGTTGTCCGATAAAAGACAAAAGACCGCTGCGCTTCTAGAATCAACCTGCCTGACGGCGAGGCAGGGAACATAGACTAAATTCTAACTAACTAAGAAACAGAATGATAATTATTATGCCTTTTAATAATTCATAATCTGTACGAAAAAAAACAAATTTTCATAGTTTCAAAACTTTTCAAAAACCCGACAATAAGAATGCTCTAATCGAATACAAATTATTTTAATCGGATTCTAACAGTTAATAACAGTTATGTAAGTCATTGAAATTGCTTAGTTCATGTCTTGCTGGAGGATAGGAATTAATTGACAATTCAATTAACATTGAAAAACTCAATGTCGCAAACCTATTTCCGATAAAGTTGGAATCAACGATTTTCAGAAATAATGAGCAAAATGATTGTTTTGACATGAATCTAGGATTGAAATTCTTTGTTTAATGAAATCCTTAATTATAAATGTATTGGCGAATGGTGCTTTGCAAATGCGCAGCATTCACGTAAACAAAATTAAAACAATAGGAATGAATGAGTAATTTCCTAACAAATCGTTTTGTCCCGATAGCTATCGGGATTGGTTCGTTTTGCATCAAGGCAAAATGAACGTTAAAAAAATTAGAATGTGATGGGTTGCAAACTCATTCGGGATGGAATTCATATTAAACAGATAGCCATACTTAGACTTCGCTCAGCACAGGCAGTCATTCGTCCTCGCAATGACGGTACGTTTTGATTATCAGTTAAATATGGATAAAAAACATTGATAAGACTTTATTTGAGATTCCTGTGGTCGCCGGAATTTAAATAAAATAAGCAATCAAAATTCCTAAACAAATTGCCACCAACTTTGATAAATTAAACTTATGCCCTTCGCCGGTTTCGAACAAAATCGTAGTAGAAATATGTAAAAAGATACCGATCACAATCGCATTGACGACATCGACATAATTAGTCGCAACGCTAGAATGGTTGGAAATAAACGTACCCATTGGTGTCATAACTGCAAATACCACCAAGAAACTTACCATTTGTAATTTGCTATAACTAGATTGTAATAAAAAAGACGTGATCAAAATAGCGATGGGGATTTTATGAATCAGCACACCATAAACCATATCGTTGTGTTGATGAATAGGAAATCCTTCCAAAAAACTATGGATACATAAACTGATGAATAGCAACCAAGGAAATTGGGTATCGTTTTTATGAATATGCACATGGCCATGTTCGGCACCTTTTGAGAAAAACTCTAAAATAATCTGAAGCAAAATACCACACATAATGTACAAACCTGTGAGTTTGGCATCGATATGACGATAGACTTCTGGTAATAAATCGAAAAGTGTCAATGCCAATAAAAAAGCACCACTAAAAGATAACAACAACTTGGTGTAAATTGACTTTTGCTTTTTGGTCAATAAAGCAATAACAACACCAATGACAACGGCTAGTAATGGTAGTAAATAGCTATTCATGTATGGGTTTACTTAAAAATCATGATTAAGCGTTCGGATGTTTTAGCATGGAATTTTCGTAATTTAAAATCACCAAATATATCTAACAAATGAACGCCTGCCTTTTCAAACAGTATTTCAAAATCTTCTAAAGTAAAGGCTTTAACCCGTTCTTGAAATTCGAATTTTTCGCCATCCATAGTTCGACTTTCCTCAGCAGGCACTTCAAAACTTATATCCTTTATAATATAACCATCTTTTACATAGCGTTTCTGATGAAAATCGATGCCTTCAACCGTTTTCACATCTTCAGCTACTAAATTTTCAATCACATGATTGGTGTTCATAAAATCGATGACACCAAAGCCAAATTCATTTAGTTCTGCTTTAATGGATGTTATGGTTTTTAAATTACAACTGTCATCATCAAAATAGCCAAAACTTGTAAAAAGATTAAAAACGGCATCAAAAGTATCGGGATACGGTTTGCTCATATCATGAACATTAAACTTCAGGGTTTCGTTTTCGTAATGTTTGGCGTGTGCAATACTTTGTTCCGATAAATCGACTCCAGTAACATCGTAACCCAAAGAATTAAGATACACCGAATGCCTACCTTTGCCACAAGCTAAATCTAGGATTTTACCGCCTTCGGGCAGATTGAGATAGTTGGTGAGATTATCCATAAACCCTTGGGCTTCATCGTAATTCCTGTCCTTATATAAAATATGGTAGTATGGTGTGTCAAACCACGATGCGTACCATTGTTTTGTAGATTTAGTCATAACATTAAATGTCCTGCAAAAATACTGTATTTTTGCAATCTATTAAGCGGAACTTATGGACAATAATTATAAGATGTTAGCCAAGACTTTATTTGGCTTCGAAGATATTTTAGCAAAGGAACTGACACAGCTTGGTGCTATGGAAGTGGAAAAAGGGGTCAGAAATGTAAGTTTTGTTGGCGATAAAGGCTTTATGTACAAGGCCAATCTTGGGATAAGAACAGCTATCAAAATATTAAAACCCATTCATTCGTTTCGGGTTGCTAGGGAAGAGGATCTCTATAAGAATGTAAAGCAAATGAAGTGGGAAGATTACCTAAAACCCACAGGTTCTTTGGCGGTTGATGCCACGGTTCACAATAGTGTATTTACACATTCGCAATACACAGCTCTAAAAACCAAGGATGCGATTGTAGATCGTTTTAGGGATATTGATGGCACACGACCAGATGTGGATTTACGATTTCCGGATTTAAAGATTAATGTACATATAGATAGACAACGTTGCACCATTTCCTTGGACACTTCGGGCGAATCTTTACACCGTCGTGGTTACAAAACAGCCACCAATATTGCGCCAATTAACGAAGTTTTAGCCGCTGGATTAATTATGATGAGTGGTTGGGACGGCCAAACCGATTTTATGGACCCAATGTGCGGTAGTGGCACTATGCTGGCCGAAGCGGCTATGATTGCTTGTAATATTCCTCCAAATTTAATGCGAAAGGAATTTGCCTTTGAACGTTGGACGGATTGGGATGTAGATTTATTTGAGACTATTGAGGAATCCCTTTTGAAGAAAACGAGGGACTTTCATCATAAAATAATAGGTTATGATAAGTCGCCTTCAGCCATTGCCAAAGCAAAGGAAAATATAAAGAATGCGCATTTGGATGAATTTATTCATATTCAGCACGAAGATTTCTTTAAAACCCAAAAATCAGGCAATGAGAAATTGCATATGGTTTTTAACCCACCTTATGGTGAGCGTTTAGAAAACTTGAATGTGGAAGAATTCTATGGGAATATTGGAACCACCTTAAAACATGGTTATCCAGGAACCAATGCATGGCTCATTACGTCTAATCTTGAAGCGTTAAAATCAGTGGGCTTAAGACCATCACGAAAAATTAAGGTATTCAACGCTAAGCTTGAAGCACGATTGGTAAAATATGAAATGTATGAAGGTAGCCGGAAGGCTAGTAAACAATAAAGACAACTCACGAGTTGTCTTTGTTGATAATACAGCCAAAAATTTTTCTATTTAAATCTCAATCTTTGGTTTGTTAAGATTTTCATTATCGTAATAGAAACGTTCATGTGTGATATGATCACCACTCCATTGTTGAACAGCAACCTGACGTAATTTTTCTCGGTTGCCAGCATTAAAGGTAACATCCATAGTGCTTTCTACAAATGAGGTCGAATCATTTTCGTTGGCTCCAATATGATGGACTTCCAGTCCATGAAATTCTTTTACATGTTCTAAAAATTTTTCTTCATATTTTCTGCACTCGGGTTTACCTTTTCTAGTGCCAGTTGGTTCTGTCATTACCACATTGTCACCGTAGTATTGATCGAAGGCATCTAATAGCTTTCCTTGTCCTAATTGATTGTAAATATCTTGTGCTTTTTCTTTATAAGTCATAATATGTTTATTTTGGTTATAAACTAAAGTTACAAGTTAATCCAGCAAAGTCAAAAAAAATTCTGCGGTTTAACGTCACCTTAACTTATAACTTAGATACAAAACGAACTAAATGTTTGTGGAAACATTTTTAGGTTGTAGAATCTGCAAAAATGTAAACCTGCGATTTCAAATGTAAAGGGTACTATTTGTGGAGATTATAGAAAGGTGTTACTAGGTATTATGAAATATTAGCAATCTTATCAACGCTAAGCCTGTAGCGCGATTAGTTACATACGAAATGTATGGAGGTAGCCGAAGGGCTAGTAAGCAAGATAATTAATCTCAGAACGTCCACTCTAATAATAAACCTAAGGTATTTAAATCTGTTATTTTTTGTTCATCCTTAAAAGAGGCATTGTCTGTTGTTTCTAACTTGGTAAAGTCCGATTGGCCAGAATAAATTAAGCCAATACTAAGACAATCGTCAACTTGATGTGTAATCCCAAGACTAAATTGCGCACCAAAATTCCAACCTTCGTATAAATCTTCTACAGTTCTATCGATATACCTATACTCATCACTTATTATGGTTTGTCCGTAGGCAGCAATACCCATGTAAGTTGAAAGCTTATCCGATAGGTCATAGCTAATAGAAAGCCCTAACGGAATTTTAATAACACTTCTTTCGTGATAAAAGATACTTTCGTCATTAAATCCCGAACCACTAAGTTCTGTTATTCCAACTCCAGTAAAAATCCCATATTTTTTATTGAATTTATAATTTAGAAGCAGCTCAGCAGAGTTGGCATCCAAGTTATAATTCGCTTGATTATCGTTTTCTACTTTAGCAAAACCAATAGTTCCATAGGTAATTAAGCTAAATTTTGAATATGTGGATTCATTTTCGTCTTGACCAAAGGAAAGATTACTGTAAAGAATGAAACCTATTAAAAGTGAGTAAAAGCTTATCTTTTTCATATAATTATTTTTCTTTTAAAGATAATAAGAACTGTATTTATGAAATAATCACTCTAGAGATTTTAACATTAAATTATAATCATACTGTAAATCTTCATGCAGCACACTAATTTTCTTTTTGATGGAAAGAACCTGCCGTTCGTAAAGATTACTCAACGTGGTGTTTCTATGGATTGATGGTTTTAATTCATTTAAACGTTCACAGAAATAGAGTAGGAGTTCAACTTCGGTTGTTTTCTTTAATGAATACCGACTATAAACCCGAATCTGTCTCAAAATCTTTCGAATCGTTTTCTTCATGTAGAAATAACTGTCTGAGTTGATCCCTTCAAACATTTCGTCTAAGGTTAATTTTACACTTGCTATGTAACCATCTTCATCATGGGATTCAAATAACAAATAGGTCAATAACGCTTTGTTTTCTTTTTTGAATTTCCCTAAGCGCAAACAAAGCTCCAGAAGTTCTTCCTGCGACAGGTGTTTTAATTCTTTTTTTATAGTGACTATGGATTCAATCTTCATAGGATAAATATAGGTATTGTGTGGTTATTTAAATATAAAGGTTTATATAAAAACAAAAGCAGTCAACTATAAATTAATTGACTGCTTTAGAGCTTTAATATAATTTTTTTTAAACTTTTCTTATCTCAATTTTGGAAAATCATCAGGACTCAATTCATGCATCACACCATAAATCGCTTCAAAAATATCCTCTACAGAAGGTTTTGAAAAATAATCGCCATCAGTTCCGTAAGCTGGCCTGTGAGGTTGGGCTGCTAAAGTTTTTGGTTGGCTGTCTAAATATTGAAACGCATTTTGCACATTCAATATTTGATCTAAAATATAAGCTGAAGCACCACCTTTGACGTCTTCATCAATTACCATGACTCTGCTGGTTTTAGCTATACTTTTTACAATATCATGGTTTACATCAAACGGTAATAAAGACTGAACATCAATAATTTCTGCATCAATACCAACAACTTGGAGTTCTTTTGCCGCTTGTTCTACCAAACGCAAGGTAGAGCCATAAGAGACTAAGGTAATATCGTCGCCTTCCCTAATAGTTTCAACCACGCCAATTGGTGTTTTAAACTTTCCAATATTGTTAGGTAATTTCTCTTTAAGTCGGTAACCATTTAGACATTCAACGACCAAAGCTGGTTCGTCACTGTCTAACAAAGTATTATAAAAACCAGCGGCTTTTGTCATATTTCTTGGGACTAACACATGGATGCCTCTAACCAAATTTAAAACGCCTCCCATTTGCGACCCAGAATGCCAGATGCCTTCTAAACGATGTCCACGGGTTCTTACAATTAATGGCGCTTTTTGGCGACCTTTAGTTCTGTATTGTACCGTTGCCAGATCGTCACTCATGATTTGAAGTGCATACATAATGTAATCTAAATACTGAATCTCAGCAATAGGTCTCAGACCACGCATGGCCATCCCAATGCCTTGACCGATAATGGTGGCTTCCCTTATTCCTGTATCAGAAACCCGAAGCGCTCCATATTTTTCCTGAAGCCCTTCCAACCCTTGATTCACATCCCCAATATAACCAGCATCTTCCCCGAAAATTAAAGCTTCTGGATACCTGTTGAAAATGGCATCGAAATTTTCCCTTAAAACGACGCGTCCATCAACTTCTTTGGCATCATCGTCGTAGGTTGGGATAATTTGAGATTGGTTTAAAGCATTGTGTTCTGATTCGCTATATAAATGTGAACTGTATTTAGGTTGATTGTTACTGATATAATTATTTATCCAATTCTGAAGTGCTAATTTCTCAGAAGATGATTCTGAAACCACATAGCGTAATGCTCTTCGTGTGGCAGACAGTATATCGCGTCGTACTGGCTCATCTAAAGCTTCTAAATCGTTCTTGAATTTTTTGATGAAAACGCCGTTTGAACTAGAAGCTGCTAATTTCTCTAGCAAGTTAAGTGCTTCTTTACGTTCGGATAAAATAGGATTATGGAATGCGGTCCAGGCGGCTTTTTTAGCTGCCCTAACGTCTTTTTTAATGCTGCGTTCCAAAACAATCAATTCCTCGGTCGTGGCAATATTATTTTCAATAATCCATTTGCGCATTTGTGCATTACAGTCGTATTCGGCTTCCCAAGCTAAACGTTCCTGATCCTTGTAGCGCTCATGGGATCCAGATGTGGAATGCCCTTGTGGCTGTGTTAATTCTTGAACATGAATCATTACAGGTACATGCTCTTTTCTAGAGATTTTAGCAGCCCTTTGGTAGGTGTCCATTAATTCAGGATAATTCCAACCATCGACTCTGAAAATCTCATAACCTTTATCGTCTTCGTTACGTTGAAAGCCTTTTAGAATTTCAGAAATATTTTCTTTTGTAGTTTGATGTCTGGCGTGTACAGAGATACCATAATTATCATCCCAAATACTAACGATCATTGGCACTTGCAAAACACCAGCTGCATTGATGGTTTCAAAAAACAATCCTTCACTTGTGCTAGCATTACCAATAGTTCCCCAAGCAATTTCATTTCCGGATTTAGAAAAATTTGTACTATCAATACCTTTTACTTTTCTGTATATTTTAGACGCTTGTGCCAACCCTAAAAGTCTAGGCATTTGTCCTGCAGTAGGCGATATATCTGCACTTGAGTTTTTCTGTTCTGTTAGATTTTTCCAATTCCCGTCGGCATCTAAACTATGCGTGGCAAAATGACCTCCCATTTGGCGACCGGCTGACATGGGCTCGTCCTTTATGTCTGTATTGGCATATAAGCCTGCGAAGAATTGCTCAATGGTCAATTCACCAATGGCCATCATAAACGTTTGATCTCTATAATAACCTGATCTAAAATCGCCATTTTCAAAAGCTTTTGCCCAAGCAATCTGTGGAATTTCCTTTCCATCCCCAAAAATACCAAACTTTGCCTTTCCTGTTAACACTTCACGACGCCCCAACAAACTACATTCTCTACTGGTTACTGCCAGTTTGTAATCATTTAAAACTTCCGCTTTAAAATCTTCAAATGTAATTTCTGTTTTAGTGTCAGGGTTGGTCTTCATGCAAGTATGGTTTAAATCTAGGACCAAATAAATTCCAAAATAATACTAGTAATTATTTTAAGAACTCACTGGTCTTGCGAAAGTACAAAAATTAAAATTTTTATGCAATAGCTTAGAAATTTATAATCTTGAATTATTCTCAAAAAAACAAACTAAAGACGGAGAATTGTTTAAATAAAATCAGAAATTTAACTTTTCAATAAGAATTTGCTAATAATCCCATTGTAGCTTTTTGAGTTTTAGCGTATTAAAAAGGTTGAAACCAGATCAATACCATTTTCTTCTAAATAATCCTAAAAGTACTTGTGGATCTACAGTGAACATAAATCGAATACGTTGGTCGTAATCTTGTTCGGCAATTTCCCAGCCAAGATTAGAATATACCGGGAAGTAGATTTCAAAGTAATCTTCGACAAGCGTTAATCGGATACCGGAATCGTAAACAAATTTCGTGTTTTCATATTTATTCTTTACCAAACCAACATCACCATAGGCTTGTATGTATCTCCAAATAGACGTGCTGAAATTAGCTGTAGTCATCCATTGGTTAGCAAACGGTGTTTCTAATTTAGATTTAAATCCACCTTCTGCGATTATGATTTGTTGACTAAATATTCCAGTGGCTTCAGAGCGTCCCAAATAGTTAAAGTCGAACAAATAATCCGTTGGTCTGTCTAGAGCGAAACTGAAATAATTGGACGCTAAATCGGAGTTGTTTTCTAAAAAGGCACCTGCAAAAAACCTGAAGCTGATATTTCGGTTGCTTTTTGTTAATTTTCTATATTCATAATTAACAGATAATTTGCTGAATTTATCTGCAATTTGAAAATCTGTTCTAAATGTGGAATAATTAATAATGCCTGGATTTGAGTAAACGTATCTTAGGTTGAAAACACCGTAGTCTGGTTCATCTACAATAACAGTGGCGTTTTCTCCAAGTTCCCTTTTAATACTCACATATCTGGCATTAATATGACTCGTTTTATTGGATCTTAAGTCAGAATTATCTCTAAAACTGAACGAAATGGAAGGACGAATTCTTGTAAAAAAAGCATCTTCCCCAAATGACTGATAGGCGGTTGAGAGACCATAAGAGATATCGTAAAGTTTCTTCTCATCTAAATTGTGAGAATAGAAAACACTAAAACCACCAGTAAAGGATTTAGACCGTGTGCCATATTGTGGTGAGAATTTATAATTCAACCGTTTTCTTAAAATGGTTTTATTATAGAATTTTGCGCCTAATGTCAATCCGTCGTAAATATTGTTGAATTCCACCAAAGGCATTAAGAACACCTGGTTGTAATTAGGGTCTTCAATATCCTTAAACAACCGGAATTGTAAAGGTTTGTTGTTCAGAAAAGAACCTTTTACCGATCTATAATTATCACGTTGATTAAATTCGGGTATCACGTTATCATAATCTAATATAAACTTCTCGGTACTGTCCTTTGGTATTGAAATGGTTTTGGTTCCGTTTATGTTCTCCACCCATAATTTACCTATTACTGAATCATTTTTCATCTTAAAGACTGAAATAGGCATGGTGTTATCCCTTTTGTTCTTTATCGTTAATTTTAAAGAATCTTCGGTAGTTTCCAAATCCGCAATCTTAAAGTCTATTTTCTTTCTGGTATTGATATAATCTGTAAAAAACCAGCGTAGGTCTTTATCTGTTTTTGAGGTTATAAAAGTTTCAAAATCACTGATTTTAATCTGTTTTAATTGATTTGTTTCTACGAATTCGGTAATTAATTGAGATAAGTTGATATCTTCTGCAAACTCATCTAAATAGTTAAGTCCGACGCCTGCTTTATACTTTCCTGCAATATTTGAATTGAATTTTGTGAGAGAATCTTTGGACATGCTCAAAGGTTGATCTTTGTTTTTCCGAGCAATTTCCATAGCATATAGAAAATAACGAAAGTTAAAATTAAGATCAGCCGCATGAAATGCCTTTATGCCCCAAATATCAGATAAGGTTCCCAATAGTTTCAAGTCTGGATAATACTGGTCTACATACTTTTCCAAATAATAGATTTGAAGCCCTTCACTTAACCAGTGTTCTTTTCGTGGATTTAGCAAAAGCACATTATCGATATATTTTTTTAAAGCGGTTTTTACCAATTTTAATTCGTACTGAAGATCATCTGGAAAAGGTCTGAAAAAAGACGGTAATTGATTGAGTCCATAAAGTGGGTTTTTCCTGTAATCAATAGAAGAAACCAACAATTGCCTATGCGGATAATCACCTAATTGTTCCGATAGGTATTTCGTTATGCGGTCCGTTATAAGTGCTTTTTCGGGACCTTGTAAACCTTTTTCGCTAATATTTGAAATTAGAATAAAATTATCTGTTTGCACAAAACCATAGTTGGGAAATTTATGTAATGATAAATAGGTGTCGATGCGGTCTTTTCCAGTTAGAGTTGTGGTTTGCGTATTATCGCCTTTGTTAAAACCCACAGCACTAAAATTTAACTCAGAGGTCACTCTATAGTTTCTTGGATGCGTGATAGTTATAGTAATATCCGATTTGGGAACAAACATATCATCTAAATTCTTATTGCTATAATATTGCCATTCGCCGTCATAAACTGCAGGAGTGATATACCAATATTTTAAGTCGAAGTCATTAGTTTTAGTAAACCCATAATCTGTAAAAGTAGCGTCTGGTAATTTAAGTTGATAATTGAGTTTTAATGTGTAAGCCTCATTTGGTAGAAGGGGATTTTCCAGTTTAACTTTTATAACATCTGGATGCGCATCTAAACGACTGTGTTCTAAAGAGGAGTCATTCTCGTTTTTGATTGAAGTTATGACCGTAAAACCACGTTGTTCATCTTTAGCCAAATGAAATTTTGTACTGAATTCTTCTTCAAAACGTTTGGCTAAAGGTGTTGATTTTGTAGAGTAGCTATGATTCCAATCGTTAAGGTAAATTTCCGTTAACACAGCATTGGATTCATTTTTATAAATAATAGTTTGGGAAATAGAAATAGTTTTGCTTTCTACATTTACCTTGGCATCAATGTCCATTGCGTTTTGAGCCTTTATAGTAAAGCCAAAAACAATTAAAAGGACTGTTATAAAAAAGTTTCTATTCAATTAGCAATAATAAATTTAATAGGATTAGAAAGGGTATTGGACACATTTAAATAATACAAGCCATTGTTTAAATCGGAAACATTAAAATCTTGTTTGTGATCAGAATTCAATTGAAATGTTTTTACATTTTGTCCCAAATTATTATAAATGTTTAAGCGCTCATTGTATAAATCGAAGTGATCAATATTTAACGTCAAGTTCTGATGAATAACCGTAGTTTCCAAGTGCATTACATATAAAGGATCAACATCTTCAATACTTAAAAAAGTGGCATCCGTTTCCAATGACACAGTAACGGGAAGATGATCACTAAAATTGTGCAATGCATTCCTTAATTCATACGAAAATTGAGAGTCCGTGGTTTCACAGTCGGAAGAATTTATGGATTTATTCCAACAAGAAGCCAAACCGTTGTTGCCATAGACCTTATAAGAATTAGGAACGTAAGTTACATTTGACGCACTCGTCATGTTTTCGGAAGTTAGTATAAAATCGAATCGGTCATCAAAACCTCCTGTTGAGCCGCCGAAACCGTTTTGGGTGCGTGTTGATTGGGTAAAAACATCTACATAATTAGGATTATTGTGCCAACTGCCAACTCGGTTTGCTGGATCTACGAAGGTAATCGAATTGCTACTACTTATTAACGTTTGAAACGCGTCCTCACTATTCGTATATACATTTAAATCACCTCCAAACAAGACATTAGTGTTCGTCGGTAAAGTATCTAAGTAAGTCTCTAAATCCTGAATCATCTCAAAACGTTTCTGTGCATTAGAAGTTCCGCTAGACGCTTTTAAATGTCCAATAATAATATAAATTTCTATAGGGTCTGAAATCTGGTTTATGGTGTTCAATTGAACGCGATACACATTAAAATCCCTTAAATACGTAGGCACTATAATTTCTTCTTCTAAGGTAAATTTTGAGCTATTGTAATACAGTAGATTCTGTAAATCATTTTGATCTCCAAAATTATCGTCTGAAGTATTGGATACATAAGTGGCCATTTCAAAATTAGAGCTAATCACAGACTTGGCGGTATTTAATACATCTATGGCTCCAGAAATGTTATTAAGTTCACAGACCAAGAATAAATCGGGTTGATAGTCATTGAGAATAAAAGATAAATCATCAATCCGATTTGGGACAGCGTCTTCAAGCGGATAATTCAATAAATTATAGAACATCACTTTAACTGTTTCCTGAGCAGAAACATGGAAAAAAACAAGACATATTAGCGTAAAAAAACCTAGAATTTTCTTTTTCATAGCGTTGAATAAAAATTATGGTTTTCCTAAAAATTAGGGCTAAGGTCGTACTCTTTATAAAAGTCGTTTAGAATTTCTATGACTTCATCAGAAGTGTCTACTAAGTGAATTAAGTCTAGATCTTTTGCGCTAATGTTTTTAGCGTCTATAAGTGTCTTTTTTACCCAATCCATTAAACCTCCCCAAAACTCTCTACCTACTAAAATGATAGGAAAAGATTCTATTTTATGGGTTTGTATTAAGGTGATTGCTTCAAACAATTCATCTAAGGTTCCAAAACCTCCTGGCATTACCACAAAGCCTTGAGAGTATTTTACGAACATTACTTTTCTAACAAAGAAGTAATCAAAATCTAAGCTCTTGTCGTTGTCTATGTATGGATTGTCATGTTGCTCAAAGGGTAATTCGATGTTTAGACCCACAGACGTTCCACCTGCAATATGAGCACCTTTATTACCCGCTTCCATTATACCTGGCCCACCACCTGTGATAACGCCATAACCTTGATCTACAATTTTAGTGGCAACTTCTTCAGCTAGTTTATAATATTTATGGTCTGGTTTGGTTCTGGCTGATCCAAAAATAGACACACATGGTCCTATTTTGCTCAGTTTTTCGTAACCGTTTACAAATTCTCCCATGATTTTAAAAATCGCCCAAGAATCATTTGTTTTTATTTCATTCCAGCCTTTGTTTTTGATTTCGCTTCGCATATAAGAGATATAAATTTTTATAACAATATAAAAGCCATATTAAATATATGGCCTTGTCTAAATTTAAAGACTAGCAAATTTAAGTTAAATTGAGGGAACTAGGTCTTTATATTAGCAAAAAAATAAGCGTATCGAAATGAATCGATACGCTTAAAATTCTAAATTTTAATGTATTTATAAAGGTTTTCTACCAGATATAATATTGTATAGGATTATAATGACTGCGATTACAAGTAAAATATGAATTAAACTACTCGATCCTAATCCAGGAACGATTCCTAATAGTCCTAATAACCATACAACGATTGCGATTACTGCTACAAGCCAAAGAATACTTTTCATAATGTTTGATGTTTTTTGTTAGTTGATACAAGATAAGCAACATTTTGAAGAAAACCATAGTATTTATTCAATTGCGTTAATATTAGAAGTAAATACGCTACAAATAGCTTTTTTAGGCTAGTTTGGGGTGCTCAAAGACCGTTTTTAGTAAGACGTAGACATTAAAACATATGAAAGATTTTTCAGGATAACGCTCTCATACTTCAAGCCAACTCCTTCTTTAAAAATTGAGCAGTATAACTCTTTTTATCTTTTATGATTTGCTCCGGAGTGCCTTTCGCAACGACTTTTCCACCGCCTTTACCGCCTTCGTAACCAATGTCTATAATATAATCCACGGTTTTAATCACATCGAGATTATGCTCAATAATTAAGACGGTATTGCCTTTGTCTGCTAATTTATTTAGGACTTTCATCAGAACCCTAATATCTTCAAAATGTAAACCTGTGGTAGGTTCGTCTAGAATATAAAAGGTGTTTCCTGTATCGCGCTTACTGAGTTCAGTCGCTAACTTTATTCGTTGTGCCTCACCACCGGAAAGTGTGGTACTTTGTTGACCCAAAGTAATATAACCTAAACCAACATCTTTAATGGTTTTTAGTTTTCTATGAATTTTTGGGATGTTTTCAAAGAAATTAACGGCTTCTTCAATCGTCATATTCAAAACATCACTAATGGATTTTCCCTTGTATCGTATTTCTAAAGTTTCTCTATTAAAGCGCTTGCCTTGGCAGGTTTCACATTCGACATAAACATCTGGTAGAAAATTCATTTCAATCACACGTAAACCGCCACCTTGGCAGGTTTCGCAACGTCCACCTTTCACGTTAAAGCTGAAACGCCCTGGTTTATAACCACGAATCATTGCTTCAGGAATCTTAGAGAATAAACTTCTTATTTCATCAAAGGTTTTGGTGTAGGTTGCTGGGTTACTTCTAGGTGTGCGCCCAATTGGTGATTGGTTAATGTCAATCACTTTATCCAAATGCTCTAAACCTTTTATACTTTTGTAAGGCATTGGTTTCTTAACGCCATTAAAATAATGTGCATTGAGAATAGGGTAGAGGGTCTCATTAATTAAGGTCGATTTACCACTTCCGGAAACGCCAGTAACACCAATCATTTTCCCTAAAGGAAACTCCACATCGACGTTCTTCAGATTGTTACCTGTACAACCTTTTAAAACCAGTTTTTTTCCATTGCCTTTTCGTCTGGTTTTTGGGACTTCAATTTCCTTTTCGCCATTGAGGTATGCTGCCGTTAGCGTATGCTGTTTTAGCAATTCTTTTGGTGTGCCTTCACTGATAATTTCGCCGCCATATTTACCAGCGAAAGGACCGATATCTATCACGTGGTCGGCACGTTCTATCATATCCTTATCGTGTTCTACGACAATTACGGAATTACCAACATCCCTTAAAGACAGCAAGGAATTGATTAATTTTTCGTTATCACGTTGGTGTAAACCAATACTTGGTTCATCTAGAATATATAAGACGCCTACCAATTGTGAACCAATTTGAGTCGCTAACCTTATGCGTTGAGCTTCGCCACCAGAAAGCGATTTCGAACTTCGGTTTAAGCTGAGGTAAGTAAGTCCTACATCGAGTAAAAACTGGACTCTATTTCTTATTTCCTTTATGATCTCAGCCGAAATTTGTTGTTGTTTTTGGGATAATCGATTCGTTAGTCCATCTAGCCACGCTCCTAATTCCACCACATCCATCATTACCAATTCTGCAATGCTTTTGCCATCTACTTTAAAGTATAGCGATTCTTTTCGTAATCGTGAACCCTCGCAAACGGAACATTCTATCTTATCCATGTACTCTTTTGCCCATCTTTTTAGTTTAGTTGAGTCTGAATTGAACTGACTTTCGATAAAATTGGCAACGCCTTCAAAATCTATTTTATAATCGCGTGAAACCCCTAACAATTTGCTTTCAACGGTAAACTTATCTTTTCCGCCATGAAGAATAATTTGTTTGGCGTCTTCTGGTATATCTTTCCAAGGGTCACTTAATGAAAACTCAAAACGTTGCGCAATGGTTTCAAATTGCTTAAAAATCCAGCTTTTCTTTTGAGGACCGTGTGGTGCTAATGCGCCATTTTTTATGGACAATGATTCATCTGGCACTAACTTACGGTCATTGACCACGTATAATTCGCCAATGCCGTTACAATTTTGGCAAGCGCCTTTTGGTGAGTTGAATGAGAAGTTATTTGGTTCCGGATTTGGGTAGGAGATTCCAGAGGTAGGACACATTAAATTCCTGCTAAAAAAACGAGGTTCGTTGGTGTCTTGGTCAATAACCATTAGAACATCGTCGCCATGATACATCGCTGTATTGATGGATTCCATTAAGCGCTTTTCGTTGTTTTCGTTCTCGTCAATCTTTAATCTATCGATGACAATTTCGATATCGTGGGTTTTGTAGCGGTCTAGTTTCATGCCCTTTTCAATATCCACAATTTCGCCATCTGTTCTTACCTTGACGAAGCCTTGCTTAGCGATTTGCTCAAACAACTCACGATAATGCCCTTTGCGCGAACGCACCACAGGAGATAAAATATTAATACGTTTGCCTTGATAGGCTTCTAAAATCAAGTCTTTTATTTGCTCATCGTTATAGCTTACCATTTTTTCGCCAGTTTCATAGCTATAAGCATCCGCTGCTCTGGCATATAATAAACGCAGGAAATCGTAGATTTCAGTAATCGTGCCAACAGTAGAGCGTGGTGATTTGCTTGTCGTTTTTTGCTCTATGGCAATTACGGGTGACAAACCATCGATTTTATCTACATCAGGACGCTCTAAGCTCCCTAAAAACTGACGTGCATAAGCCGAAAAGGTTTCAATATAGCGACGTTGTCCTTCGGCATAAATAGTATCGAAAGCTAATGATGATTTTCCACTTCCCGAAAGACCAGTAATTACCACTAGTTTCTCTCTTGGAATAGTGACATCTATATTTTTTAGGTTGTGAACGCGTGCTCCTTTTACTTCAATGGAATCGTTGAATTGGCTCATAAATGATTAAATCCTTCTTTTATTTTTAGCAATTCTGCAAAGGTACTGATTTTAGATGTTAATTTAATGTGAACGTTTATTTGGATTTATTAATATAGGTCTCAGTCTCAGTCTCAGTCTCAGTCACAGTCTCGGTTATGGTCGCAGTCACAGTTCTGCTAAGCATTCAATCGTTACCAAAGGATAATAGAGCGTACTGTGAATCCAAACTACAAGTAAGCATTACTTTGTAAATGGATTAACAATAGCTTTTTTATGAGCAACTTTGCTAGAATGTTTAAGTTAGTTTTGTTACTTTACAAATCAAAAAAACAGATAACCGATTATGGAAAAATTACTAAGAATTATAGGCGCAGCTTGGGGCGCAAAAAAGATTGGAGGCGGTAAATGCGGTTGTATTGGAACAATTGTGGTGTTTTTTATTTTGTATTGGTTATTGGGGTATGTGTTTAAGGTGTTTTGATATTGATGTTTTGTGTGCTACAAAACTTTGAATTTACAGCTTTAAACAATCAAAATTTCATTACTTTCAGTGGTAGTAAATTAAATTTAAAGAATTCATGAAAATCATAGGAATAGGCAAAAACTACGTCAACGATAAATCAGAAATAACAGCTATAAAAACAGGAGCACAAACAATTTTTACAAAGCCAGAATCGAGTTTGGTAACTGGTAATAATGACATTGACTTTCCAAAAATAACGAATCAATTAGCTTACGAAGTTGAGCTTGTGGTGAAAATAGGCAAACGAGGTAAAGATATTAGCCTTGAGGATGCCAATTCCTTTATATCTGAAATTGCTATTGGTATAGATTACACAGCTAAAGATGTATTGGCTGCCAGTAGAGAGCATAAAGGGCCTTGGGCTTTAGCTAAAGGTTTTGATGGCGCTTCGCCAGTTTCAGATTTTAAGACGGTTTCAAACTTTTTGGATTTAGGCGCTATTAATTTCGATTTGAAAATAAATAGCGAACAAAAACAAATTGGGACGACCAGTTTAATGATTTATAGTTTTGCCGAAATCATTGCTTACGTGTCGTCTTTTATGACCTTGGAAGAAGGAGATCTGATTTTTACGGGAACTCCAGCAAGTGGAACAGGTTTGGTCCTTAAAGGTGATCATTTACAAGCTTCTATAGAAGACGAGTTGTTATTGGATTTTAAGATGATTTAAAATCACAAAGATTACTACAAATGTTCCCGGTATTATGACCTAGTTCTGTTTCATTTTTCGATGACGCTCTTTGTATTCTTCAATCATTTTACGTCTGAATGATTTTTCTGCTTGTACAAGGGCAACAATTTTTTTCGCTGGTAAAATTTCCAATAAATCGTTGAGCAATTTGGCACGTAATTCTGTTTTTTCCTGTTCTATGCTAATCAGGTTAAGAAGATAGGTTTTCGCTTCACTTTCGGTTAATTCATTTGCGGATTTTTCATTGCGCAGAGCGCTAAACTTTTCCCTAAGTTGATCTTCAGCGTCTTCATTGGCATTATAAATTGGCCAAAATTTTTGCGCTTCCTTTTTGGATAAATCCATTTGCTCGGTAATATGGGCAATCTTTAAAGCTTTTATTTTTTCTCTATCTGGTCGTTGTGCAAATACACTAGCAGAAATGAATAAGGTTATTAGTAAAGTATGAAATGTCTTCATGGATTTTTAATTTAAAATAAAATCTTCTGTATCTATGTTTTCCAAATATTCATTGATTGTCTCGTTTGAAATGTTCACATCAATAAAATCTGTTTCTGAGATGTCTTCTGTAATGAACAGCGACGCCAAATCATCATTTGAATAATCCTCTTGGTATAAGTAATTTTCAATACTCGTCGTTTCTATAGTATTGATATTAATTTTTTCGTCATTGTTAAAAAACAAACTCAACAACAATACAAAACTTGCGGCAATACCAGCAACATAGTAGAACGTTTTTCTAGATTTTAAATGGATAACAGGTTTCTCTTCCGTATGAAGTTGACTTAAAATATGTTCTTCAACCGAATCAAAATAGTTGTCTGGCACTGTGAAACCATGAGTTACTTCGGTTTCAATCAATGCATCTTTATTTAGTCTCTCAAGAAGTTGTCCTTCGAACGCCTCGAAATAATTTTCAGGTGTTTTAAAACCTGGTGATGTAATACTATGTATATTTTCTTTTTTCATATTCATTTCCCACGAAAATGGGAATCTCTTATTTTCTATTTCTTAGACTTCAAATTACTATAATGGTTTAATCTGAAGTCAAATAGGCTTCTATTTTCTTTGCGGCAATATGATAGGAGGCCTTTAAGGCGCCTTCACTAGTATCTAAAATTTCTGCCATGTCCTTATATTTTAATTCCTCAAAATAGCGCATGTTAAAAACTAATTGTTGTTTTTGCGGTAAGGTTGCTATTGCTTTTTGTAATTTAAGTTGAATGGCATCACCTTCAAAGTAAACATCTGAGGTCAAATTGTTTATGGCCCTGTTTTGATGCTCCTCGTTTGTAATCTGTAAGCGTTTAGCATTTTTATTGATAAGTGTAATGGATTCATTAGTTGCTATTCTATATAACCAAGAAAACAACTTACTCTCGCCTTTAAAATTGTCAATACTGCGATGGACTTTTATAAATGTATTCTGAAGCACATCGTCAGCATCATCATGATTCAATACAATTTTTCTTATATGCCAATACAAACGTTCTTTATAGAGTTGTAACAGTTCTCTAAAAGCCGCTTCTTTAGATAAAGGATTTTGTAAACGCTCTATAAATTCTGATTCGTCAATCAAGTGTTTTACTTTGGTACTAAGACTGGTTAAAGTACAAAAAGTTTAATCAAATTTTAGTTTAAAAATAGTCTCAATTCGTTTTGTTGATTTTCAATACTTTAAAAAGGATAATTTCGATTAAATGCAAAAAAACACGATAAAATACGCATTTTTCTTGCGTAAGAGATTTATTTAATCTATGTTTGCCTCAGCTTAACCTATTATTCGTTATCAGTTCCCCAAATCTGATAACAAAAAGAGAAGGATGTATTTAATTATGCATCCTTTTTTTGAAAATTATTGGGTTACGAAAGTTTAATCTGGAACTTTTTCTGAGCGTTATTACATTAAAATTTATTTTCATTATAATCAATAACTCTTAGGAAGCGCAAACAAGTTAAGCAATGTTCTAATTCCAATCTGGAAAATTTTGAATTCGGAGAGAAAAAACATCTCAAGCACTAATCAAAGCTCTGCATATCAACCAATTTTCTATACACCCCATTTTTTGCAATAAGTTCGGCATGTGTACCTTGCTCTGCAATTTCGCCTTTGCTCATTACCACGATTTCATCAGCATTCTGAATTGTTGAGAGTCTGTGCGCTATAATAATGGAGGTCCTATTCTTCATCATCTTTTCTAGCGCATCTTGTACCAAACGTTCGCTTTCAGTATCTAAAGCTGAGGTCGCTTCATCCAAAATCATGATAGGTGGATTTTTAAGTACAGCCCTTGCAATACTCAACCGTTGTTTTTGTCCGCCAGATAATTTACCTCCAGAATCTCCAATATTAGTATCAATGCCTTTGGGTAAATCCTTTACAAATTCCCAAGCATTGGCAATTTTTAATGCCGTAACAATTTCTTCATCTGTAGCATCTTCCTTTCCTAAGAGGATGTTGTTTTTTATACTGTCATTAAACAGAATGGAATCTTGGGTCACTAATCCCATTAAGCGCCGCAACGAATGTTTTGTGATGTCTTTTATGTTTTCGCCATCAATGGAAATACTACCTTCATTAACATCGTAAAAACGGGTTACCAGATTGGCGATGGTACTTTTTCCACTTCCAGATTGCCCAACTAAGGCAATACTTTTTCCTTTTGGGACTTGAAGTGTGAAGTTTTTAAGAACCAAGTCATCTTCGTATTTAAACGAAATATTATTAAGGTTTATGTCGGAATTAAAGTCGGTTTTTACGCTGGCGTTCTCAACATCTTGAATGCTTGATTCTGTATTTAAGATATCCAATACACGATCAGCAGATGCATTGCCTGCTTTCACTTTGTAAGTGGCTTTACTTATTGCTTTGGCTGGTGTTAAAATGTTATAGGCCAAAGCCATGTATGTAATGAATTGATCTGACGTCAAGGTTTTATCGACCAAAACCATTTGCCCTCCATACAATAGAATAACTGCGATTACTACAATACCAAGGAATTCTGAAGTTGGCGACGCCAGATTCTGTCTGTGAGCTAAATCATTTGAAAACTTGTATAATCTAGACGTTGAGTTTTTGAATGTTGACGTAAATTTTCCTTCAGCATTAAATCCTTTGATGACTTTTAGACCATTTAAAGTTTCATCCAAAACCGACAAAAATGCGCCATTTTCTTCTTGTACACGTTGCGAATGTTTTTTCAAACTTTTACCAACCCTAGATATAATTATACCAGAAATAGGAATAAATATGAATACAAAAATGGTGAGTTTTAGGCTTATTGTAAACATCACTATAATTGTGAAAATGATGGTTAGCGGTTCTCTTACTAGTAACTCTAAAATAGCCAACAATGAATTCTGTATTTCGTTAACGTCAGCCGATATTCGAGCGATTATATCGCCTTTTCGTTTTTCTGAAAAATAGGATACAGGAAGGCTAACAGTTTTTTGATACAGCTCATTTCTAATATCTTTTAAAATACCATTTCTAAGATAGGCTAAAAAAAAATTTGAAAAGTAACCAGCTGCATTTTTAAGTAAAAAAGTAGCCAATACCACACAGATCATTATTATCAATACGCTGTATTGACCGTCCGCTTCAATTTTTTGGGTAATAAAAAAGTTAAGAGAATCTTCAAGATAGTTGCCATATTCTAAAATACCATCGTAATTAGATCTTTGCGGTTTTTCTGCAATAGGTTCTGCTGTTTTCAGCAAAACCTTTAGCATCGGCATTAATGAAACAAAGGATAATGTTCCAAAAAGGGCATATAATACGTTGAAGAAAATATTTAAAAACGCATACTTTTTGTACGGAACAATAAACCGTGATAACTTTTTTATATAATCCATTAATTATAAATTCATATCCTTGAGGATAGCATCAATTCGGTCGTCCAATAATTGCTCCGTTTTTTTGAAGTCTGCCTTATTGTCAAGATCAGTGCTGACGCTGATATAGAATTTTATTTTTGGTTCAGTGCCACTTGGTCGCAATGCTATTTTACTGCCATCTTCTGTGTAATATATCAATACATTGGACTTAGGAATATCTATGGTCGTTTCTTCGTTAGTTTGAAGATTTTTTGAAATTGATAAATCATAATCCTCAATCAAAACCACTTTTTGACCATTGATTTCTTTTAGTGGATTAGCTTTGGCATCAATCATCATTTGCTTAATTTCCTCTGCACCAGAAATTCCTTTTTTAGTTAAAGAGATTAGTCGTTCTTTGAAGAAACCGTGTTCCACATAAAGATCAATCAATTCTTGGTACATGGTTTTACCTTTTGCCTTGGCTTGTGCTGCAATTTCACAAGCTAATAGCGTGGAAGTTACAGCATCCTTATCTCGAACAAAATCACCCACCATATATCCAAAACTCTCTTCGCCGCCTCCAATAAATTCCAGTTCAGGGAAGTCTTTAATCATTTTTGCGATCCACTTAAAACCGGTCAGACCAATTTTACTTTCTACATCGTAAGCATTGGCTAAAACGGTCATCATTGGTGTAGAAACAATAGTAGAAGCTACAAATTGTTTCCCATTGATTTTTCCTGACTTTTTCCATTGTTTCAGAAGGAAATCGGTCATTAACAACATGGTTTGGTTACCATTAAGGATGACCAATTCGTTTTCTAAATTTCGTGTCACCACACCTAAGCGGTCACAATCTGGATCGGTTCCTATAACAATATCGCCATCCACTTTTTCTGCTAATTCCATAGCCATTTTTAAAGCTTCTGGCTCTTCAGGATTTGGAGAAACTACCGTTGGGAAATCGCCATTTGGTAATCGCTGTTCTTCAACTATATTTACGTTAGTATAACCCGCTCGTTTTAGTGTTTCCGGTATCGCTGTAATTGAGGTGCCGTGCAGAGATGTGAATACAATATTTAAGTTTTCTTTAGCTTCAGCAGAGGTGTCAAAACTTCCATTTTTTACAGAGGCATCAATAAAAACATCATCAACGTCTTTTCCTATGTATTGAATTAAATCTGGATTAGCTTCAAACTTAATTTCAGTATAATCCAATTTATTAATTTCAGCAATTACAGCTGAATCTTGTGGTGGTACCAGTTGACCTCCATCTTGCCAATACACTTTATAACCGTTATATTCTGGCGGATTATGAGATGCCGTCAACACAATGCCACAATGACAGTTTAAATGTTTTAAGGCAAACGATAATTCTGGTGTAGCCCTTAAATCTTCAAATAAATAAACTTTGATGTCATTGGCAGAAAAAACATCTGCAACTAGTTTGCCAAAAGTATTACTGTTATGTCTGCAATCGTAGGCAATCGCGACCTTTATAGCTTCATTTGGGAAACATTCTTTTAAATAATTGCTTAAGCCCTGCGTGTTTTTTCCTAAAGTATATTTATTGATTCGGTTGGTGCCCAAGCCCATTATTCCTCGCATTCCACCAGTTCCAAATTCAAGATTTTTATAAAAACTCTCTTCCACTTCTTTTGGATTAGAGGCCATCATATTTTTAATTTGTTTTTGGGATTCGTCGTCAAAAGTAGGCGTTAGCCAAGCGTTTACACGATCTAAAATTTCTGGTTTAATGTGAATCATGATTGTAAGAATTTATTAGCTGAATAATTTGTTTAACAAAAATAAACAATTCACAATTTGAAACCGACTAACAAGCTTATAAATTCTGAACCTTATTTCAGATTCAAATTTTCTTTAATAAAATAACGTTGTTGATCCCGTTTAGAACGTAAAACAAGTTCGCCCAGAAAGCCTGCGATAAAGAATTGCGAACCAATAATCATTGTAGATAGTGCAATGTAGAATTGCGGCCGATCAGTGATAAGTCTTCCGGTTGGATTGAGAAATAATTTGTCAATGCCCAAATAGAATGCAAATCCGAAACCAATAATGAACATCATTACGCCAAGAGCACCAAACAAATGCATTGGTCTTTTACCAAAGCGCGAAATAAACCAAATAGTGATAAGATCTAAAAAACCGTTGATAAAACGATTCATGCCAAATTTAGTGCGGCCATATTTGCGTGCCTGATGTTGTACTACTTTCTCGCCGATATTAGTAAATCCTGCATTTTTTGCCAACACAGGAATATAGCGATGCATTTCACCATAAACATCGATATGTTTTACAACGGTATTGCTATAGGCTTTTAAACCGCAATTAAAATCATTGAGTTTAACTCCTGAAGTTCGTCTTGCTGCCCAATTGAATAATTTGGAAGGTAAATTTTTAGAAAAATAGGAATCGTAACGTTTCTTTTTCCAGCCAGAAATCAAATCGAAATGCTCTTCCTTTATCATTTTGAAAAGTTCTGGAATCTCTTCTGGATTATCTTGTAAATCAGCATCCATGGTAATGACCACATCGCCTTTGGCTTGCGCAAACCCTGCATGCAAGGCTTGTGATTTCCCAAAGTTTTTTAGAAACCGTATCCCTTTCACATTCGGGTTTATTTCCACGAGTTCGGAAATAATGTGCCAAGACTTGTCAGTACTACCATCATCTATAAATAGAATTTCATAAGAAAACTGATTGGACAGCATCACTGATACTATCCAATCGTGTAATTCCTTTAAAGATTCCTCTTCGTTAAGTAGTGGTATTACTACTGATATGTCCATAGAGTTGTAGTCTAATTTCTAGACTTCAAAAATAGAGAAAATTTTTAAGCAAGGTCAGGATCATTTCGTTTAACTACTGCAGCCACAATTAAGCCAACAATACTAAAGCCGACAAGTTGGTAGGCAATAGATTTTAATGAATTACTAATGGAGAAAAAGCTTCCTTGGGCTTCAGCTTGTTTCATTGCTTCGTCAATAGCGGATTGAGGAGCCCCAAAATTTTCCATCATGGACAATTGGGTTTGAATTATTTTTTCTTGTAATAATGCTGCTGCATCAGGATCAACAAAATTAAAAATGACTAAACCAATAAGTGCAGGTATTACGATACCAATGGCGATAGTTATAAAGAAAGCTGTAAAAGCATTTTTGAAACTGATAAATCCTCCTGAAAGTTTTCTTGCCTTAACGGAAGAAACAATTCCAAAAATAATCACGAGTATCATCTGGCTAATTCCAAACCACCATTTGGTAAATAGATCGAGATATACAGCGTAGCCAATTATAGTCAGTGAAGTTAAAATTAATGCTAAATAAATTCCGTAGGAGGTAGCCGACGATTTTAAAGATTTTTCCATTATTAGTTGATTTTGTAGTTAATTGATTAGTTAGTATCCAAAGATAGAGAAATGTTACATATTTTTATGAAATAAAATTTATCAAAAAGATTGTACATTTATAAAAATTACTTAAATTTGCACCTCGAAAAATCGAATACATTTAAAGCATTTAGTGATGAAAGCAGGAATACATCCAGAAAATTATAGAGTAGTAGCGTTTAAAGATATGTCTAATGAAGATGTGTTTTTAACAAAATCTACAGCAGATACAAGTGAGACTATTGACGTTGATGGTACTGAATATCCATTAGTAAAATTGGAAATTTCTAGAACATCACATCCCTACTACACAGGTAAATCTAAATTGGTAGATACAGCTGGTCGTATTGATAAGTTCAAAAACAAATACGCTAAGTTTAAAAAATAAACGAAGCCCACAGATAATTAAAAAAGCCTTTCTAAGAACAGAAAGGCTTTTTTGTTTTCTATAATTCGATTACTTTTGATGCACTAATTAGTGGAACTTAGAGTAATAACTTCTATTTTCAAGCTTCTAACAGCAATCTTTTATGAACTATATACTATTTGATGGGCCATATCGCAACAATTTGTTGCCATTTACCTTTACAAGACCGGTTGCCGATATTAGAGTTGGTATTTTAACGATTCGTCAAAAATGGGAATCCTATCTAGAATATACAACCACGACTATTACGGAAGATTATTTGGCTGATAAGTTTCCTATGGTTGAAATGGATGATAATATCATGATTAATGCGTCATTTCTTCCCAATTATGAGGTTGCTGAAATTGTAAAGAGTTTGGAGCATAATCAGGCATTGTTTAAAGATGAAGACGTGATTGCGTTTTATGCAAAAGAAGGCGAGGAACATTCTGATTTCTCAACATTTGAAGCTATAGAACTTCAGGGAGATATTTTAAAGATTGAACATACTTGGGATATTTTTTCTAAAAACGGAGACGCCATTGCTGAGGATTTTAACTTAATTACAAAAGATCGAAAGTCACAGCCTATTCCTGCAACAGTAAATACCGTAAACCCTGAAAACATTTTTATTGAAAAAGGAGCGATCCTAAACTTTGCGACTTTAAATGCAAGTTCAGGTCCGATATATATTGGAAGAGATGCGGAAGTTATGGAAGGTTCTATGGTTAGAGGACCTTTGGCACTTTGTAATAATGCAGCTTTAAAATTAGGTACTAAAGTTTATGGACCAACAACGGTTGGGCCGCATAGTAAAATTGGAGGTGAGGTCAATAACTCGGTGATATTCGGGTATTCTAACAAAGGACACGATGGTTTTCTTGGAAATTCGGTTATAGGCGAATGGTGTAACCTTGGTGCAGACACAAATAATAGTAATTTAAAAAATAATTATGCTGAAGTCAGACTTTGGGATTATCAAACCGAGGGCTTTGCAAAAACCGGATTACAATTCTGTGGACTGATGATGGGAGACCATAGTAAATGTGGTATCAATACCATGTTCAATACTGGTACCGTTGTCGGTGTAAGTGCTAATATTTTTGGAAGTGGATTTCCACGGAATTTTGTTCCAAGTTTTTCTTGGGGTGGGAGTAAAGGATTTGTAACCTATAAAACCAATAAAGCATTTGAAGTTGCTGAAGTGGTTATGGCTAGACGAAAAGAAGAATTTACGGAACAAGACAAAGCTATATTAGAACACATATTTGAAGAAACAAAACACTATAGAAGAGACTAACATGAAACGATTACCCCAATTCACCCTACTTTTTTTATTTTTTATAAGCCTTGGATTTTCTCAAGAGGTTGAGATTAAAAATCTTAAAATTAATAATAAACTTGATCATTTTGCGGCAAGGGTTGTTAATGATAAAATCCTTTTGAGCTCTAACTTAGTGACTAAGAGAGGTCGTGCTATTTTAGATGGATTTTCTCAACAACTTTTTGGTATTTACGAAGGTACAGTAGATGAGAATGGTGAAATTAAAAATGTGGAGCTTATAAAAAGACCTGAGGTTGGCATGTCTAATATGTCGGTAGCCACTTATTCCAAAGACGGAAAGTACATGTATTTCACATCTAACCATACGGAAAAAGGAGAGAATAAATTACAAGATAAGAATACGTTCAACCTATTGATCCAGCGTGCCGAATATGAAGAAGGCATAGGCTGGACTAACTTTACAACGTTGCCATTTTGCGATCCAGATCACAATTTTGCACATCCTGCGTTAAGCCCTGATGGTTCTACATTATATTTTATTGCCGATGTAAAAGGCACGAAAGGGAAATCAGATTTATATAAAGTATCGGTTTCGGACCATAAAACCTATGGTGAAGTTACTAAATTAAGCGAAAAGATTAACTCCTCTCGAACTGAGATTTTTCCATTCGTCAGTGCAGATAATAAGCTTTACTTCTCTTCCGATAGACGCGGTGGAAAAGGAGGTATAGATATCTATAGTTACGATTTGGAATCCAATGATGACGACCAAAAACCAGTTTCATTGGATGCACCAATTAACGATCGTGGAGATGATTTTTCATTTTTCTTAAATGAAGATTTAACAACAGGCTATTTATCCTCAAGACGATTGAGAGGAGAAGGTGGTGATGATTTGTATTATTTCTCGGGATTTTCTGGTAAATGATTATTTTAGGGTCACGTCTCGACTTAACCATACATAAAAGAATTTATTTGTTAAGTGAATTCTTCATTTCTTTGTGAATCTTTATGCCTTTGTTGTGGAACTTTGTGCCCAAGCTATTAGCTATTCCGTATTCCGTATTCCGTCTTCCGTCTTCCGTCATTCAACTTCCGTCATATTAACTGATTTTCTTACAAATTTCAATTCCAATAAATTAGTAGCATTAATTCCCAAGCCTTCTACATTCTTTCTCGTAAACCGAACAACTTCATCATAAAATAAAGGCACGATTGGTGCAGCGTCCATAATTAGAGCATCCATTTTGGTATAAAGTTGCGCTCTCACTTGCGGATCAGTTTCTAAATATGCAGCTTCATACATTTGGTCGAAGGCTTCGCTTTGAAAATGCGTATAATTTGGGCCGTTTGGTGCAAAATTCTTGCTATAATATAAGGATAAATAATTTTCAGCATCAGGGTAATCTGCAATCCAACTCGCTCTAAAAAAATCGAGCTGGCCATTCGCTTTGGCATCTTTTAAACTTGAAGCTGGTATCACATCAACATTAACGTTTAATCCTGTTTTTTGAAGCTCACGCTGAATAAATTCACAAAAACTTAAATAATTGCTTGTTGTGGTTAAGGTAATTTCAGGGTTTTGTATGCCCGTTTCAGATTTAAATTCAGATACTAATTGTTTGGCTAGTTCGGGTTGATATGTAAAACCTATAGAAGCATCAAAACCTGGTAATCCTTTTGGGATAAAACCGCCATATGCAGGAATGCCGATGCCGTTTCTTAAATACGTCATCATTTTACTTTTATCAAAACCAACGTTAATGGCCTTTCTCAATTTTTTGGATTGAATGGTGTTTATTTCAGTTTCCATAAAAAACGCCAAATATTCCGTGTTGAGATATGGCCCACGAATCATTTTTACATTATTTGAATAGCTTGCTCTCAATTTTCCTTCAGCCGTTAAAATTTCATCCTTATAGGAACCGTCCAAACCCGAAACAAAATCAATATTACCTTGTGCAAACTGAAGAAATTCACTCTGCTTGTCTGGTAAAAATGTAATTGAAATTGCTTCAAGATAGGGCAGTGGTTGGCCTGTTGAATCGGTTTCAAAATAATGATTGTTGCGTCTAAAGACCAATTTCAGATTTTCCTCCCAACGCTTAAATTTAAAAGGGCCTGTTCCAATTGGATTCGACCTAAAATCGGTGCCATAATGTTCTACAATCTCTTTTGGCACGACGGAACAATATTTCATGGTCAACAATCCCAGAAATGCAGGAAAAGGTTGTTTCAATTTAATTTGAAATGTTGAATCATTGAGGGCTGAGAAATCGTCCACCTTATTTAAAACCCAACTTCCAGGCGATGCAATGGATTTGTCTCTCAATCGGTTGAAACTATATTCAAAGTCTGAAGCAGTTGTTTTTCTTGTGGAATCTTGTCCGAACAATTCATGCTTATGGAATAGAACATCTTTTCTCAAGTTGAATGTGTAGGTCTTTGCACTATCGGTTATCGTCCAATTTTTGGCAATACACGGCTTAACGTTTAATGCGTCGTCCATCTGCACCAACCCGTTAAATAACTGATGTGTTCCCCAAATATCAGCCAGGTCTTTTGAGAAGGCAGGATCGAGTGAGCCGATGTTTTTGTGTTCGTTATATCTAAAAACGAGATCATCGTTTTGAATGTTATCTATAGACGTACAAGAACATATTATCAAAAGTAATGTACCAAAAAGAAATCTATGGAATGAGAATGGTGCGAGTTTTAGCATATAACTTATATGTTGTAAATTTGCCAACTTGGTAAAAGTACAAGAATGAATCCAACAAAAAAAGTCGCATTTTATACACTAGGTTGTAAACTTAATTTTTCTGAAACTTCAACAATTGCCAGAGGTTTTACAGATGAAGGTTTTGACCGTGTGGATTTTAAGGAAAAGGCAGATATTTATGTAATTAATACCTGTTCCGTAACCGAAAATGCGGATAAACGTTTTAAGTCCATTGTAAAACAAGCTCAAAAAAATAATTCTGATGCATTTGTCGCCGCCATTGGTTGCTATGCCCAATTAAAACCAGAAGAATTAGCAGATGTTAACGGCGTAGATTTGGTTTTGGGAGCGACAGAGAAATTCAAGATTACAGATTATCTAAACGACTTAACGAAAAATGACTTCGGAGAAGTGCACTCATGTGAAATTGAAGAAGCTGATTTCTATGTTGGCAGTTACTCCGTTGGTGATAGAACCAGAGCGTTTTTGAAGGTTCAAGATGGTTGTGATTATAAATGCACCTACTGCACTATTCCGTTGGCGAGAGGTATTTCCCGAAGTGATACTATGGCGAATGTTCTTAAGAATGCCAGAGAAATTTCAGAACAGAATATTAAGGAAATAGTATTAACGGGAGTGAACATTGGCGATTACGGAAAAGGGGAATTCGGGAATAAAAAACACGAACATACGTTTTTAGATTTAGTTACTGAACTTGATAAAGTGGATGGCATAGAACGACTAAGAATTTCATCCATAGAGCCCAATTTATTAAAAAACGAAACCATAGATTTGGTCTCAAAATCTAGAGCATTTGTACCACATTTTCATATTCCATTGCAAAGCGGAAGCAATGACATCTTAAAAAAAATGAAACGTCGTTACATGAAGGAATTGTATGCCGATCGAGTGTCAAAAATAAAGGAAGTGATGCCTCATGCTTGTATTGGTGTGGATGTCATAGTTGGTTTCCCAGGAGAAACTGATGAGCATTTCTTAGAAACTTACAATTTTTTGAATGATTTGGATATTTCATATTTACATGTGTTCCAATATTCTGAACGTGACAATACAGAAGCGGCAGAAATGAAAGGTGCGGTTTATAAGAATGTACGAGCCAAGCGCAGTAAGATGCTGAGAGGATTATCGGCTAAAAAGCGTCGTGCGTTTTATGAAAAGCAATTAAACACGGAAAGAACTGTATTGTTTGAAGGCGAGAACAAAGAGGGGTACATTCATGGATTTACGGAGAACTACGTTAAAGTAAAGGCACCTTGGAACCCGGAATTGGTAAATACGCTTCATAATGTGAGTCTTACCAGCATAGATGAAGATGGTTTGGTTCGGTTTGAGTTTATAAATCATCTCGTACACTAATTTGATTGTGTAATCTGTTTCTTCTGTTATATTTGCAGCTAAATTCAAAAAAATTATATTAATTATGAAAAAAATTATCCTAGGTTTATTTATTTTAACCAGTTTATCTGTAACAACCTCATGTTCTAGTGACGATGATGATAACACGTCTAGTAATATTGAAGGTACTTGGAAACTCACAGCTTGGAATGTTTCAGGGACTTCCTATGATTTAAATAACGATGGTACAGTGAGTACTAATTTATTAGAGGAAATGAATTGTTATAATAATGAAACCATTGTTTTTAATAATAACGTTGCAACAATTATGTCTACCTCTTATGCTGATATTTATGCTGAATTGGAAGTGGGATCTACCTCAGAGTATATGTATACAATAGAGTGTGAAAATGAAGTAAGTACTGATGTTGCCACTTATTCAGTAAATGGAAATACCATTACAGTCACTTCAACATACGAAGAAGATGGTACGGTTTACGAGGATAATGTAGTAGGTACATTAAACGGTAATTCGATGTCATTTGTCATAGAAGAAGGATTGTATATTACCGATAGTAATTTTGATGCCGTCGTAGCTCAAGATCTTACATTTGTTTATACTAAAATATAAATCCTACATTCTCTAAAACAAAAAAAATCCGAAGCTTTCAAAGTTTCGGATTTTTTATTTTTCTAACGTCTAACGTCTAACGTCTAACGTCTAACGTCTAACGTCTAACGTCTAACGTCTAACGTCTAACGTCTAAAATTATATACGAATACCTACAGGCAACATTCGTTTATACTTTCTGTTTCGTCTTACAAATTTTGCGATTTCAGGGCTTGTTGGTACCACACTAATGTTTCGTTCCTTAATGTTTGAGAATACCAAATCAATAAAATCCAATTCAAATTCGTCTGTTCTTAAGGCGTCAGGAATAATCATCTTTGTTAAGAATATCTTACGTTCCTGTAAAGAATACTCAATAATAGCCATGTCGTTTTCAACCTTAAATTCAAATTGACGTAGAAAATCATTGTCAATTAGTTCAGCAGTTTCTGTCATAATTTTTCTTTATTAAATTCAGCGGTCGGTAGGGTAGATACTATAATTTATATAGTTTTGCTGTGCGAAGGTACAAAAAATCATCCAAAAAATTAGGATATTATTGTTAAAACCTTAAATTGTAAATCTTTAAGACGTCCCGATTAAAAAGTTTAATGACCTATGAATCCCAAGTTGACTCATGTATATTTAATGCCTGGCATGGCTGCCAATCCCTCTATATTTGAGCATATCAAACTACCTGAAGATAAATACAAAATCCATTGGTTGGAATGGCAAATTCCTGATAAAACGGAAACGCTTAGCGCATATGCCCAACGTATGTGTACATTTATTGAGCACAATAATGTGGTACTTTTAGGCGTTTCGTTCGGTGGTATTTTGGTTCAGGAAATGAGTAAATATGTAAAGCTTAAAAAATTGTTTGTGGTCTCTAGTGTAAAATCACATCACGAATTACCAAAACGGTTAAAATTACTTAAAGTAACCAAAGCTTATAAGATTTTACCTACCCAATTAGTAAGTAATATTGATTTATTGGCTAAATATGCTTTTGGGGAAACCATAAAAAAACGTGTGGATCTCTACAAAAAATATCTTTCCGTAAATGATAAAACCTATCTCGATTGGGCCATAAAGCAAGTGGTTTGTTGGGATCAAGAAGAAGCACACCCAGAAGCCATATATATTCATGGAGACAATGACGCTATTTTCCCCTATTCTTGTGAAGGAAATTGTATCGTTGTTGAAGGCGGAACACACATTATGGTGATTAATAAGTACAAATGGTTTAACGAAAATTTACCAAAACTTATTGAAAGTTGAACTTGAAACTTGTCCGTATATTGATTACATTTATAAAAAGAAAAAGAATTAAAAAAATAGAATTATGAAAATCATAAAAAATAGTTTAGCACTAATAGGAGTGATCTGTATATCAGGCTTGTTTATCTTCTCGATGCAAAAATCGCCAGAAGAAAAAGCACCTTCAGATAATTTATTAGGAAAAGAAGAGCCGATGGTGAATAACTACAATGTGTATGCTCTTGAAATGCCAGAAAATTTGAATTTTGCAGGTGAGCCCGTGCCGATCGAAAATCCAGACATCTACGAACGTATGGATCGAGAGTTATTGGTTAATACTTATTGGCAATCAAATGGCTTGTTGATGTTTAAACGTGCTCAAAAGTACTTTCCGATTATAGAACCAATTTTGAAAAAAAACGGAGTTCCAGATGATTTTAAATATTTAGCAGTAATTGAAAGTGGATTAGTCCAAACGGCAAAATCGCCTGCAGGCGCAAGTGGAGTTTGGCAAATTATGTCTGCTACGGGAAGAGAAAATGGTTTAGAGGTCAATGATAATGTGGATGAACGCTATAATTTAGAAAAAGCTACAGAAGTCGCCTGTGATTATTTAAAGAAAGCAAAAGAAAGTTTAGGATCATGGACTAAAGCAGCAGCAGCTTACAACGCTGGCAACTATGGTGTTTCCAGACGATTGAAGGAACAGGATGTTACTGGGTATTACGATTTGTTATTAGGAGAGGAAACTGGCCGTTATGTGTTCAGAATTGTAGCATTAAAAGAAATTCTCTCAAATCCAAGTAAATATGGATTCAACTTTAACAAAAGTCATTTGTATAAACCAGTGCCAACCCATAAAGTGGAAGTGGATACAGCAGTTACTAATTTTGCACAGTTTGCAAAACACTTCGGAATAAACTATAAAATTTTAAAACTTCATAATCCTTGGTTAAGAGAGCCACATTTAAATAATAAAACTCGTAAAACGTATGTAATTGATATTCCTGAAAAAGGATATTACAGTTCTGCCCCTTAATATTTGGAATTTGTTAGAAACCATATCTGGCAAATTTTATTTGTGCTCAATTATACGATCGCATTGTCTGCGGTTGTCACAATTTTGCATAAAAAATTACACCCTACTAAGACTTTAAGTTACATTATTGGGATGTTGGCTTTGCCATTCTTGGGCTTAATCTTTTACTATCTTTTTGGTCAAGAATATAGAAAGACAAAACTATTTAGCAGGAAAAATGTTTTAAATCAATCTAGGGTAAAAAAAATTCAAGATCAGTTAGAACTCAACACCAAAAAGATTGAAGAAATTGATGATCTTCTTGAAGAAAAATCAAAACTCATTCCTTTACTTTATAATAATGAAAAATCGAAACTGACTATTAATAACGATGTGAAACTCATTAAAAATGGTGACGCAAAGTTTAAAATGCTTTTTAAAGATATAGAGGAAGCAAAAAATCACATTCATCTTGAGTATTTTATAATTAATGATGATAAAATTGGGACAGAATTACTTAACCTATTGTGTAAAAAAGCAAAAGAGGGTTTAGAGATTAGAATTGTAATTGATGATGTAGGGAGTTCAATATCTTCTAAAATGAAACGCCAATTAAAAGATTGTGGCATAGAAATGTATCCCTTTATGCCTGTTTGGTTTTCAAATTCAACAGGTAAAATGAATTATCGCGACCATCGAAAAATCGTGGTTATTGATGGGAAAATTGGCTATGTTGGAGGTGTTAACGTTTCAGACGACTATGTCAATGCAAATAATGATAGATATTGGAGAGATACACACATTCGTATCGTTGGTGAAGCTGTAAAACCGCTGCAGATTTTATTTTTTACATCTTGGGATTTTGTGAGTGGCTCAGAATTAGAAATAACAAAAACATATTTTCCTGAACATAATTGTAAAGAAAACATTCCAGTTCAGATTGCGGCAAGCGGCCCAGATACTGATTGGTCTAATATAATGGAAGCCATATTTGTAGCCATTACCAATGCAGATGATCATGTGTATATTACAACACCTTATTTTATACCTAATAGTGAGATTATAACAGCGCTTCAAGTCATCGCCAGAAGTAACAAGGATGTTAAAATTATAGTCCCAAAAAAGTCAGATTCTTGGATTGCGGAATATGCAACCAATTCATATTTGGAAATGTTATTAGAAGCAGGCGTTGAGGTATATCATTATACAAAAGGATTTATTCATGCTAAAACTATGGTGGTCGATGGAGTTTTTAGCACAGTGGGAACGACCAATATGGATTATAGAAGTTTCAATATTAATTTTGAAGTGAACGCTTTAATCTACGATAAAGAAATTAGCGGTCAACTCACAGGGTTTTTTAATGATGACTTAAAAGATTGCGAACAGTTAGATTTAGAATCTTGGCAAAACCGTTCTAAACGCACGAAATTTATTGAAGCCGTTGCACGTCTAATGGCGCCATTACTCTAATTATCGTCTACTTCTACGATTCTGTCGCGCCGAAGTTGGCTGTCCATACTGTTGTTTAGGAATTACAGCTTTTTTCATCTGTTGCTTCATCATTTTTATCTGATCTTTAAGCATGTCTCTTTTGTCCAGTTTTTCAGCTTCAGCTAATAATTTCATGGCTTCAGGCTTTCGTCGCTTAGAGAATGCGATGCCTGCTAAATTTAATTTTGCCATGGCCAAATCATGATCCATTGATAATCCTAAATTAATCGCTTTTTTAAAGTAACCCTCAGCTTCATTCATATTGGTTTGGGAGACCATAATACCATTGAGGTAATTCAAATACCCTTGCTGTTTTTTTACCAAAGCACCTTCAGGATTCTTTATTTTATCAAGCCATTTTTTAGCACCTTCGAAATCTTGCTTTCTTAATCTTAAAAAAGCCAATAAGATAAACTCATTTTTAAAATAAAGGAAAATAAAAATGGTAGAAAGTAGGATATACATAATGCCGTTACCAATATAACCTTCTGTGAATTGATAGATACCAAAACCAATAATTAAAGCAGCAATGACTAATTTTATATTTTTATGAAACATATTTCTGTGTATTTTTGCAGAGCGCAAAGGTAATAAAAACAATTATAATTTTTTTCTTTTTGCTATTTGCTAAAGTAAAAACTTGTTGTATATTTGCACGCAGTTTTGAGATAGCTCTAAACCCATTAAAAAGAATATTAGTTTTTAAAAATATAAGACATGCCAAAAAGAACGTTTCAACCGTCAAAAAGAAAGAGAAGAAACAAACACGGTTTCAGAGAAAGAATGGCTTCTGTTAACGGAAGAAAAGTTTTAGCACGTAGAAGAGCTAAAGGAAGGAAAAAATTGTCAGTTTCAACGGAATCAAGACATAAAAAATAATGATTAACAATTGTTAATATATTAAGGGCGTTACTTAGGTGTAACGCCTTTTTTTGTATCCTATTGTTACTTATTTTTGCACAGCCAAATCAATAAAAATAAAATCGCATAATACTAAATAGAACGACTCATGCCAAAAAATAAAAACTTAAAGTCTATTTTGCTAATCGGTTCAGGGCCTATCGTTATTGGGCAGGCCTGTGAATTTGATTACTCAGGATCTCAAGCTTTACGATCTTTACGGGAAGATGGAATTGAAACTATTTTAATCAATTCCAATCCTGCAACCATAATGACGGATCCACAAATGGCAGATCATGTGTATTTGCTGCCATTGACAACTAAATCGTTAATTCAGATTTTAAAAGAGCATCCTCAAATTGATGCGGTTCTACCAACAATGGGAGGACAAACAGCCTTGAATCTTTGTATCGAAGCTGATGAGAAAGGCATTTGGGAAGATTTTGGTGTGGATATCATCGGTGTTGATATTGATGCAATAAATATCACTGAGGATAGAGAAAAATTTAGGGAGTTGATGCTAAAAATAGGTGTTGGTATGGCACCTCAAGCAACGGCAACCTCATTTTTAAGAGGAAAGGAAATAGCTCAAGAATTCGGCTTTCCTTTATGTATCAGGGCATCCTTTACTTTAGGTGGAGCAGGAGCGGCTATTGTATATAATGAAGAAGAATTTGATGAATCCTTAACACGAGGATTGGAAATTTCCCCTATCCACGAGGTAATGATTGATAAAGCATTATTAGGATGGAAAGAATACGAACTAGAATTATTAAGAGATAAAAACGACAATGTTGTAATCATCTGTACCATTGAGAATATGGATCCGATGGGAATTCATACGGGTGATTCCATAACTGTAGCACCAGCTATGACTTTATCTGATAAAACGCAGCAAAAAATGCGGGATATGGCCATTCATATGATGCGCAGTATCGGTGATTTTGCAGGTGGTTGTAATGTTCAGTTCGCAGTGAGTCCAGATGAAGAGGAAGATATTATAGCTATTGAAATCAACCCTCGTGTGTCCCGTTCTTCTGCTTTGGCAAGTAAAGCGACAGGTTATCCTATTGCGAAGATAGCAGCGAAATTAGCGTTGGGTTATACCTTAGATGAATTAAATAACCAGATCACAAAATCTACTTCGGCATTATTCGAACCAACCTTGGATTACGTAGTAGTTAAGATTCCACGTTGGAATTTCGATAAATTCGAAGGCTCTGACAGAACATTGGGCCTTCAAATGAAAGCTGTTGGTGAAGTGATGGCCATTGGTCGTTCGTTTCAAGAAGCCTTGCATAAAGCCACACAGTCACTAGAAATTAAGCGTAATGGACTTGGTGCCGACGGTAAAGGTTATAAAGATTATGACACCGTAATTGAGAAATTGACCCACGCAAGTTGGGACCGCGTATTTGTAATATATGATGCTGTTGCAATGGGAATACCGTTGAGCCGAATTCACGAGATTACAAAAATTGACATGTGGTATTTAAGACAGTATGAGGAATTATTTCAACTTGAAAAAGAAATTTCTACATATTCGATTGATACTATTGAGCGCGAATTATTACTTGAAGCAAAACAAAAAGGGTATGGAGATCGGCAAATCGCGCACATGCTGCGTTGTTTGGAAAGTGAGGTTCGCAATAAACGAATGGAACTTAATATTAACCGTGTTTTTAAGTTAGTAGATACGTGCGCTGCAGAGTTTAAAGCACAAACACCATATTATTATTCAACCTTTGAAAGTGAAGTTGAGACGCCAGACGGAAAACGGTATGTACATAATGAAAGTGTCGTAACCGATAAGAAGAAAATTATCGTTCTAGGCTCTGGGCCAAACCGAATTGGTCAAGGTATTGAATTTGATTATTGCTGTGTGCACGGCGTTTTAGCTGCAGCCGAATGTGGATACGAAACCATCATGATTAACTGTAATCCTGAAACCGTTTCTACCGATTTTGACATTGCAGACAAACTTTATTTTGAACCTGTGTTCTGGGAACATATCTATGATATTATTCAACATGAAAAACCAGAAGGTGTCATCGTTCAATTAGGAGGGCAGACGGCTTTAAAATTGGCCGAAAAATTAGAAAAATGGGGCGTTAAGATTATGGGAACCAGCTTCAAATCCCTCGATTTAGCTGAGGATAGAGGAAGTTTTTCAAACATATTGAAAGAAAATAATATTCCTTATCCAGAATTCGATGTAGCAGAATCTGCGGATGAAGCTTTAGCGATTGCGGACGTTTTGGACTTTCCAATCTTAGTACGACCTTCGTATGTGTTAGGTGGTCAAGGGATGAAAATCGTAATTAATAAGCAAGAGCTGGAATCTCATGTTATTGATTTATTGAAATCCATTCCTGGCAATAAATTGTTATTGGATCATTATTTAGATGGTGCCATTGAAGCCGAAGCTGATGCGATTTGTGATGCAGATGGAAATGTTTATATCATTGGGATTATGGAGCATATTGAGCCATGTGGTATTCACTCAGGTGATAGTAACGCGACGTTACCTGCTTTTAACTTAGGTGATTTAGTAATGCAGCAAATCATAGACCACACCCATACAATCGCTAGAGCTTTAGATACCGTTGGTTTAATAAATATACAGTTTGCTATAAAAGATGATATTGTTTATATCATTGAAGCCAATCCAAGAGCATCCCGAACCGTTCCATTTATAGCAAAAGCCTATAAAGAACCTTATGTAAACTATGCAACCAAAGTGATGTTGGGCGATAAAAAAGTGACTGATTTTGACTTTAATCCTCAGTTAGAAGGTTATGCGATAAAACAACCGGTATTTTCATTTAACAAGTTCCCTAATGTAAATAAACAATTAGGACCAGAAATGAAAAGTACTGGGGAAAGTATTTTATTTATCGATAGTTTAAAGGACGATCAGTTTTACGATTTGTATGCGAGAAGAAAAATGTATTTGAGTAGATAATTGGCATAGTTTTCGATGAAGTGTAAGTGTTATTCATTAATATTTACTAACTTAGCTATAACAATACCCAAATTGTATGAAAAAAATATTACTCAGTCTTACATCAATATTTACCTTTGGTACTTTGATTGCCCATACGGCTTCGTATCAAAATAGTGCTATTGATATTATAGAAAACAAAGATATTATTGGTTCTTCGGTAACAGAGAATGCTGAATGTTTTTTAAATCTTGAATTGAATGATGATTTGTTTCAAGATGAAAGTTTTAAGATTTCGCCAAATCCATCGAAAAACAAGTTAAACATTAAATTACCAAGGTCATCTGATAATATGACACTTGAAGTTTTTGATGTTTTAGGAAAGCGAATTCATAAAAGTACCATTTCACAGTTGGAAGCTTCTATAGATGTATCCGGTTGGAAAACTGGCGTGTATCTGGTTAAAGTTTCGGACGAAAACGAATCACAGACCAAACGATTTATTAAACAATAAAGACATTTAATATATTTTAAGTTAAAGTCATTTCTTGCGATAGCTATCGTTAGAAATGACTTTTTTTACTTAAAGTCAATTTTTACATTATAGTTTTTAAGCTGTTCCAAATGCTCATCTACATTTTTATAAAGACTTTCTAGATCTTCACTTCGCTTATTATCACTTTCTTTTCTGATTATGGATTTAATAAAACGCTTTGCAGCTAACTTATTGGTTAATATTAAACCTGGAACCGTTAAAGTATTCCCAGCTTCATCCACTGCGACCATTATAAAATAAGACGAATTGCAATGTTTCTTTTCGCCTGTTGTTATATTTTCAGACTCCACTCTAATACCAACAACCATGGACGACTTACCAACATAATTAACCGAAGCTTTCATGGTCACCAATTCACCAACTTCAATAGGATTTAAGAAGTTGACCTTATTCACGGATGCCGTGACACAATAACTACGGGAATGTTTTGAAGCACAAGCAAAAGCCACATTATCCATTAAACTTAAAATATAACCACCATGGATTTTTCCACCGAAATTGGCATGATGTGGTTTCATTAATTCTGAAATCTGAATTCTGGAATCTTCAGTGGTTTTAAACATATGTTAAAAGATTTAAATATAGTAAACTAGTAATTATAGCAATACCAAAACTGATTAATGTGCCTATTAATATGTATTCCGTTAATTTTCGTTCTTTGGAAGCAGTTAAGTCACCAAATCGAAAAACGGATTTTGCTGTTATTAAAAAACCAACAGCTTCCCAATGGCCTGCAATGATAAATATAAATACCAAAAGACGCTCTAAAATCCCAATATATTTACCGGCATCTTTTAGCGATTCGTTGTCTTTTGTAAGCTTAGAAATGTTCCATTTAGAAAAAATAGTTTTCATGAAAATGGAAGTTGGCTGTGTTAGAAATGCCACACAAATAATCAATAAGATAAAGTGGTCACTTAAATCTACAGTAAAATTGAAATCAGTACCATAAAGAATAATCGTTAATCCTATTATGGAAATAATGTGCAATACCTGATCTATAAAAAAGAACAATCGTTTTGTTTTTTTGCGCTGTAAAATAAGTTTTAAACCATCAATGATAAGATGTAATAGACCAATTCCTAATATTAACGGCGTATAAGATAAATCCCAAATCAGCAAAAACATCAATGCAATATGCAGAGCAACGTGCACATAAAGCCAAACTGATTTTAGTTTCTTTTTTTCTTTATGCTTAACCCATTGGTGAGGTTGTAGAAAGAAATCACCTATAAGATGCGCCAAAATGAGTTTTAAAATAATAAGGGTCATAGTAGTGTGGCTATTTTTTTTCTGAAAAGGGCATCTAATTCTAAAATTTCATCTAAGTAAGCACGTTTTTGCCTTTTGCTTACAGCATCTTGATTAATGCCGATTATTTTAGCCAATTGAGATTGAATCATATCAGGATATTCTAAACTTAATTTTACAATTTCTGCTGAATTAACCGTCCAATTATCCATTGCAATTAATGCCAACCTAAAATATAGATTTAATTCTTCATTTAGTGTATTGTTGCTGGTTTTTATTTTTAGATTTTGTTTTTCTTTTTTGAGGTTATCAAAGGTTTCTCCAGAAAATATATAGGCTTCACCATTAGACTCACTTACAGAATTGCCTTCATAATCTTTTGTGCCAATGCCAATTGACATTCGGACATCTATACCTTTAATGGATTTTAAAAATGCTTTAATATATACAGATGTTCTAAAGCTGTCCTCAATGGAATTAGACTCTAATTGAAAGCTATCTCCTCTATAGATATCATAAAATGAGGCATCATTGGATAATTTAGATAATGCCGATTTTAAGGGAATAAGCCATGAATCTTCACTGATGGCTTCTCTAGATTTTATAATGTCGCCTGTTATTACGCTGGTCATAGCATTTATATTTCATTACAAATATATGCCTTTAAAACGGAATAACCAAATATATGCCTTTAAAACGGAATATTATTAATTATGCCTTTTTTATGGAATATGTTAGAGATCATCGTCATTTGCACGTTTGATAATACTTTCCGGAAGTGCTTTTTTTGCTTTCGCACCCATTTTTTTAATCTTTTCAACACGTGAAATCAAATTACCCTTACCGTCAACCAACTTGTTCATAGCAGACGAATAATCACTTTTCGCGGCATCTATTTTTTTGCCAACACCAGTTAAATCGGTTACTAAACCTTCAAATTTATCATAGAGTGCTCCAGCTTGCTTTGCAATTTCCAAGGCATTCTGTTGTTGTTTTTCGTTATTCCACATAGAATCTATAGTGCGTAATGTAGCTAAAAGGGTAGAAGGTGTGACGATAACTATGTTCTGTTCAAAAGCTTTATTGTAAAGCGAGTTATCTTCATTAATCGCCACCGCAAAAGCAGGCTCAATAGGAATAAACATCAATACAAAATCTGGTGACTCAATATCATATAAATCTTGATAATTCTTGGCAGATAATTGATCCACGTGTTTTTTGATAGAATTGACATGTGCCTTTAGAAATAACGGTCGTTGTTCCTCTTCGGCATTGACAAATTGTTCATAAGCGGTCAATGAGACTTTAGCATCAATAATCATTTTCTTGGAATCTGGAAGGTGCAACACCACATCTGGCATCACACGCGAACCATCTTCACGTTGAAAGTTTTGTTGTACAAAATACTCCCTATCTTTTTCTAGACCAGATTTTTCTAGCACACGCTCCAAAACCAATTCGCCCCAATTACCTTGGATTTTACTATCGCCCTTTAAGGCTCTAGTTAAGTTTGTGGCTTCCAATGCCATTTGTTGGTTCAGGTCTTTTAAGCCTAATAATTGCTCTTTTAAAGCCGAGTGCATACTGATGCTTTCCTTTTGGGTGTCTTCAACTTTCTTCTCAAAAGTTTTTATTTTCTCTTCAAGCGGATTTAAAATATTCTTGATGTTCTCTTTATTCTGAAGCGTGAATTTTTCGGACTTTTCATCCAATATTTTTGACGCCATCAATTCAAAATCTTTTCGAAGTTGAATTTGTTGTTGAGCTAATTCTTCATCACGCTTTAAGTTTGCCTTTTCAAGATTTTCGTATTCGGAATTACGTCTCGACAATTCTGAGTTTAATAAGTCTTTTTCTCGTCTTATGGCTTCACGTTCCGTTTCAATTTTAGAAATGTTTTCTTTCAAGTCCTGTAATTGCTGATTAAAGTACTGATCTTGTTTCTGGTTTTCAGCTTCAGAAAATTGTTTGAATTCATGAAACTGTTGTTGCAAATTAGCATTGCGCTCCTCTAAAGTGCTTTTATCACTTTTACTTTTTAGTTGTGCAAATTTTAGTCCGATAAAAGCCCCAATAGCTGCCGAAATGATAATGGAAATGAATAGAATTATAGTGTCGTTCATATTGAAAAGAGAAATTTATCAAAGATACATTTTTAGCTTGAAACTTGAAGTTTTCTCCTAACGTTGTAAAGGTGTAAAGTTGGACTTAGGACAAAACTTTAAAAACCTTGAATCCATAACCCTAAACTCTTAACTTATCAGTATATTTGATGCTTCAAAAAAACCAATATAAATGGCACTTTCTCCTCTTAATGCAATTTCACCAATTGATGGTAGATATAGATCTAAAGTCGAAAAATTAAAAGATTATTTTTCGGAAGAAGCACTGATTAAATATCGTGTTTTAGTAGAAATTGAATATTTTATTGCCTTATGTGAATTGCCATTGCCACAATTAGAATCTGTCTCAAGTTCCGTGTTTGAGGATTTAAGAGCGATTTACAAAAACTTTACGGCTGTGGATGCTTCTGCCATAAAGGAGATTGAAAAAGTGACCAATCACGACGTAAAAGCAGTTGAATATTTCATTAAAGAAAAATTTGATGCTTTAGAGTTATCGGCTTATAAAGAATTTATCCATTTTGGACTTACTTCCCAAGATATTAACAATACGGCAATTCCTTTAAGTATTAAGGAAGCGATGAATGATGTTTATATGCCAGAATATGTGTCACTTTTAGAAAAGATTGAAGGCTTGGCAAAGGATTGGGTAGATATCCCAATGTTGGCTAGAACGCATGGACAACCAGCGTCACCAACACGGTTAGGAAAAGAGATACAGGTCTTTGCAGTAAGATTAAAAGAGCAGTTTAACTTATTAAATGATGTGCCAAGTGCTGCAAAATTTGGTGGAGCAACAGGAAATTTTAATGCCCATAAAGTCGCTTATCCAAATATTGACTGGAAGGCTTTTGGAACCCAATTCGTTCAAGAAAAATTAGGTTTACAACATTCGTTTCCAACGACGCAAATAGAACATTACGATCATGCAGCTGCCCTGTTTGATGCTTTAAAACGCATCAACACCATTATCATTGATTTGGATAGGGACATTTGGACCTATGTATCTATGGATTATTTTAAGCAAAAAATTAAAGCGGGCGAAGTTGGTAGTTCTGCGATGCCCCATAAAGTAAATCCTATCGATTTTGAAAATAGTGAAGGTAATTTAGGTATTGCCAATGCGATCTTTGAGCACCTGTCTGCTAAATTGCCAATTTCAAGATTACAGCGCGATTTAACCGATAGTACCGTTTTAAGAAATGTTGGTGTACCTTTTGGACATACCATAATTGGATTTAAATCTACAGTAAAAGGTTTAGGTAAATTATTGTTGAATGAGCCTAAATTTGCACAAGATTTAGAGAACAATTGGGCTGTGGTCGCAGAAGCGATCCAAACCATTTTAAGACGCGAAAGTTATCCCAATCCTTATGAAGCCCTAAAAGGATTGACAAGAACCAACGAAGCGATTACACAAAGTTCGATTTCAAATTTTATTGATACCTTGGATGTTTCTGATGCTATTAAATCTGAACTTAAAAAGATTACACCAAGTAATTATACAGGAATATAAAATTTTCAAAACTTGAAACAATTCATTCCGAAAACCAAAGACGCTATAGCACTTTCAAGTGCCGTTACCATAGCCTTAACTTGGTTCATTGCAGGTTTGTGTGATGTGCTCGATTACATTATTATAAAAGGTGTTTTGTTCTTAGGTTTTGGAGTTTTATTTGTTTTAGCACTAATATACGGTTTAAGGAATGATGCTAAAAAAAATCGTCCTGAAGACAAGCTTCAAGACGATTCATATTAACATTTAAATAACTGTCAGTTTATTTAAATTTCATTGCGTCTTTTTTATTTAAAAAAATCTGTGAGACCATCAAGATTGGTATCTTCAAATTTTGCGTTTTGTAATACAGAACTCAAAGACATCAATTTACCGGCATTCATATCATCGCCTAAAATTCTTGCGATCATAAAGCCTTTATTGTTGGCATTTCCAAAGATGACGAGTTCGTCAATGTTGTCTACATCACCCAAAAATTTAATGACAAATTTTCCATCGGTAGAGTTGCCGCCTCGCATTAACTCTTCGTATTTAGGATCTTTTAGAATGGTTTTCACCTTTTCTAGTTCTAATTTATAATCTTCAGCTTCTGTATCTTCTTTCATAAAAGTGAGTACATTCAACTTATCAACAGAATTATAAGCTTCTTTCTGTTCTTCAGTCATATCAATGTTTTCAACATTAACAAAACTGGTTGGGACATCAAACGAAGCAAAACCAGGTTTTAACTCGTTGTCTACATAATAGGTTTGCAATGTTGGTCCTTGGTTGCAGCTAGTAAAAGCGGCAACCAAAAACAACACTACTATTGATTTTTTGATTGATTGTATCATGATTCTATTGTTTTTTATCTCCAGCTTTCTTTAACTGCTCACCACCTGGAATATCCATTTGGTTAGTGATTTTAGAAACTTGTCTTAAATCTATATCACCTGTTAATGATAGCAATACGGTTTCAAACTCGCGTTTTTTTCCATTGATTTCAATGTTTTGATCCTTTGTTAATTCCTTAAGACCACTAACAAACATTAATAATTCTTTTACATGGTTATCGTCACTGCCTTCTTTGACATAGAATTTTACGGTTTGTTCGCCATCTTTGATACGCATGAGCTCTTCAAGTTGAGATGATTTCAAATATTTATCAACGGTTGCTTTCATATCTGCTGAAACTTTACTGTCACCAGTTGTGAAAACTTTAAGTCCAGTGATTTTTTTAACCATATTCATATATTCTTGAGCTTCAGGATCGTCCATGTCAATATCTATGCTGGCAATCATGCTGAACATTTTCTGATTAACAATTACAGAGGCGACCTCAGACATATCTTCGTATTTATCAAAAATACTCTGTGCTCCAGACATAAATGGTGCTACAATTAGCGCGATTATTACAATTAAATTTTTCATAATTTCTTAATTTTTTGTGTGTTACTTGTTTTTAAAAATTTTGTTTGTTGTTTCTGTAAATTCACTTAATCTTCCGGCTTCTTCAATGCCTTCATTTAAATTATCCGAAACTAAAATCAGCGAATTAAGTTGTTGTTTGCCTTCATTCATACCTATAGAGATTAAATTAAAAGCATCTATGGTTTGGTTATAAGCCAATAGTGCTTCTTGCTTTTCTTCTTCCGTAGGACCGATAAAAGTTGGTACAATTAAACCAAGCATAAGAACGGCAACAGCTGCGACAGAAATCCATTGATACAATTTTGTGTTTTTAGTTTTTAATGGAACGTCTTTGGTGTACTGCTCTTTTTTTGATTGCGAAAAGTATTGGAACATCGGTTTGTAATGCTCTAAATGTGGTGCTACTTCATCACTTAGGAAATACGCTTTTAATTGCGCTTCCTCCTGTAGCGTTGTCTCCGCATTGTTATACTTTTCTATTAATTTTTCTATATTATTTAATACCATGTCGATGTGTATTAGTTAATTTTTCTCTTATTGTTTTTCTTGCTCTTGATAAGTTGACGCGTACCGCTGTTTCATTCATGTCTAGCATCTTGGCGATTTCTGCGAAATCATATTCTTCAATATCTCTTAATTGCACTATTATTTTTTGTTGCTCTGGTAGGTCTTCCATTATTCTAGACACCCAATCCACACTATCTTTTGCCTCAACTTGTTTTTGTAATGACGCATTGTTATCCGTATAATTACTATGAACAATTTTTAAATTTTGGGCTTGTTTCGATTTTAAACGATCCAAGCAAAAATTCTTGGTCATGGTCATTGAAAACGCCTCTACATTTTTATAGTCACCAATCTTTTTATTATTCTTCCATAATTTCAATAGTATTTCTTGGGTAGCATCTTCCGCTTCTTCACGAGACACTAATAATCGTTTTGCTAAACGAAATACTTTATCCTTAAACGGCATCACGATATCTACAAAATCTGCCTGTTTCATTACTTTTTTGATTGGTTGGCGAAAACAATATTACTGCCTTCTATTATTACGACGATACACTTTACATTTTGTTACAAAGATTTTTATTTTTCACAATAATGTAAGTAAATTTAGAGTTTTACTGACTAAAGAAAGAAATTGTTCTGCAATAAGAAAAAATATACTATGAAGAATATTAAGGTTTTACTGTTTGCTTGTTTTGCTGCTTTGGCATTAACAAGCTGTTTTGATGATATGGATGATAATATCATTCCAGCTTCCACTTTAGAAATTAATGATTTTGTATGGAAAGGGATGAATGTTTTCTATTTATATAAGTCCGAAATTCCTGATTTAGCGGATAATAGATTTGCCACAGATGAAGAATACAATAACTACTTAAATGATTTTGACAGTCCTGAGCAGTTATTCGAATCCCTAAAGCATAACCCAGAAACTGTTGATAGATTTAGTAGAATCTATGATAACTATTTTGATTTACTAAATCAATTATCGGGTACGACTTTAAATAATGGAATCGAATTCAATTTGTATAGAGTACCAGGAAGTCAAACTGAAGTTTATGGTGCTATTACTCTAGTTCTCAATAATAGTGTTGCAGATAATTTAGGTTTACAGCGTGGTATGATTTTTAGAGCTGTAAACGGTGAACCCTTAAATGACTCTAGCATAGATGATTTAAGTGACCCGATTTATCAAGATTCTTATACATTGAATTTTGCAGATTATAACGATAATAACACCCCAGAATCTACAGATGACACGATAACTCTAAATGGAGAAAGCGCAGATTTAACTAAAGTTGTTTATACCGAAAATCCAGTTCATATTAGCCAAGTTTTAAATGTTAGTAATGATAATATTGGTTATTTAATGTATAACGGATTCAATAGGGATTTTGATGCGGCATTAAATGATGCTTTTGCACAATTTCAGGCTGCAGGAGTTTCTGAATTGGTCATAGATTTACGTTATAATGGCGGTGGCTCTGTGCAGACTGCAGCTTATTTGGGAAGTATGGTTACGGGTCAGTTTACTGGAGAAATCTATTCAAAACTATTTTATAATGAAAATCTAAGTAACAATAATCAAGACTTTTTGTTTACCAATTCAATTGAAGGTGTTGGTGCCATTAACAGTCTTAATCTTTCTAAAGTTTATGTTTTAACGACTGAGAGACGAACAGCCTCTGCGAGTGAATTGGTTATTAATAGTTTAAGTTCATATATAGATGTGGTTGTAATTGGGGAAAATACCGTTGGGAAAACTCAAGCATCACGAACCATATACGATTCGCCCGATTTTTCTTTTGAAAATGCGAATCCTAGTCATAATTACGCCATGCAACCCTTAATTGCAAATTCAACGAATGTAAATGACCAATTGGTGCCGTCAAATGGTTTGCAACCAGATATTCAATTGACAGAAAGAGCGCATACTTTAGGTACTTTAGGAGATGTAAATGAGCCTTTATTGGCTGCTGCTATTGCGAATATTACACTGTCAGATCGTTCAGTTAATTTACCAAATGAAGAGATTGTATCCAGGCCATTACCAACTATAATTTCACCTTTGGAGCAAGATATGTTTATCGACTAACAAATTTGAAGATTTAATGAGAAAAGCCGCTTTATACTAAATGTATTGAGCGGCTTTTATAACTATATTAATTTGAATCATTACAAATTCAAATTAAACCCAATATTAACACCTCGCCCTCTGGTAGTAAAACCAAAAAGTTCCTGGTAGTCTTCATTAAAAATATTAGTAACATTTCCAAAAACAGTCATTCTGTTATTAATGATGTTATGGCTAATGTAAAAATCAAGTAATCCATAAGATTCTAATGTGATTTTATCGTTCTGAAAGGTGTCAGGATTGTAAACAGAATCTTCTCTATCGTCATTATATTGATAGGATAAACTTAGAATTGTAGCATCAGATAGATCATAATCCAATCTGGTATTTATCTTAATTTCTGGAATTCTTAAACTTAAATCTTCATCAACCGATGTGTAAGTCGCATTGAGATTCAGGTTTAATTTTTCTAAAAGTTTCGCCTGTGCCACAAATTCTAAACCACTTGCTGTAAAGGATGATGCCGTATTTTGGTATTGGAACACAAAATTTCCAGTATCGACAAAATCAATAAAATTAGTTTCTTTTCGGTTGAAATAAACCAAACTAAAAGTGGCTCTATTTTTTAACAAAATCTCTGCACCAACTTCTATGGTTGCATTTTCTTCCGGTTGTAGATCGGAATTTCCGTAATTAGGTTCGAATAATTGATAAAGCGATGGCGTAATAAATGCTGTGCTATAACTTGTTAAACCTTTCAGATAACCAAAATCAAAATCCACTTTATAAGAAGGATTCACACCATATACAAAATGACTGCCATATTCACTGTGGTTATTCAGACGTATTCCGGCATTAAGGTTGAATCCAAAATCTGACTTATAAACTACATTCGCATAAGGGTCTGTAATTGTAAATTGTGCATTTTCAGGGTTTATAGCTTGGCTAAAGCCCGACTCGCCAAAAGGGATAGTAAAACTTTCCATCTGATTATCTTGATAATTAACACCCAATACCGTATAAAATTTATCATTAAAATTATAACGGTTGAAAGCATCTATCACAATATTTTGCGCATTGAACTGAGTTGGAAAGCTAGACGCTATCTCACGCTCCACATCACTATAAGCAGCATTAATAGTTAAACTTCCATTTTTATAATTAAACTCTGGCGACAATCCGATTCTATATTGGTTTGAATACGACACATTATCAGCATCAAGCATGGCAAAACTATCATCAAAGTCGGCTTTAAAATTATCATAATTGGCATAAGCATTAAGTTTGAACGCATTACTGAATTTATATCCCAATTTAATATTTGTATTGTAGCTATTGTAAGTATCAGATTCAGTTCCGGCTTCAATTGCAGACAAACCATCCGTAAATTGCTGTCCAAAACTGGCCAAATAATTAAAGTTGCCAGTACTTCCGTTCACGGAAATACTATTTCTAAAATTTTCAAAGGCATAGTTATTTTCATCTGAAGACTGATTGGTGCCGAGTGTACTTCTTAAATTCAAATTAAATGCTTTTTTTGAAGCTTCCTTCAATTTAATATTAATCACAGCCGTTGCGGCACCAGTGCCATAAAGTGTGCTCGATGCACCTTTTAAAATTGCAATGGATTCAACTTGGTCTGGGTTCAATAATCGCAAATCATAATCATTCGCAATTTGGGAGGCATCTGTGACCTGAATGCCGTCAATCATCACCAAAACCTGACGATTACGACCACCACGAATAAAATAACTTAAATTTTGACCGGCATTACTTCGTACACCATTGATTTCAATTCCAGCCGTTCTACCAATGATTTCTGCAATGGATTGCCCTTGTAGTTTTTCTAAATCTTTGGATGTAATCTTGGTAATTACTTTACCTGAATTTTCACGTTTAAGATAGAATCTAGAATCTGTTACTACAACTTCATCTAATTGTTCTGTGGTAAGCGAATCTTGTTTTTTTTGCGCATTACCAACACATAGCATACCAGTACAAAGGATGCTACAAAACAGTTTTGTTTTGTTCATTTTAATTTTTAATTGCTCGAGAACACACCGTAATTTAGTATGTAAACTTTTATCCCGAAAGTTTGACTTCTATGTTGAAATTGGCAGGTCTCCTGACTCGTTTTTTGTTACACTACCTTCCCATCCCGAATTGACGGGACAGTGGTTTTGAAGTGAGTAACAACTTTTTTAAGAGATGCCCAATTAATTCCGATAGTTATCGGAAGAGCATAAAACTTACAGTTGCGGGAACAGCTCTGGATTTGCACCAGATTCCCTTTTAATCCATTCGGTTAAACGAATGAAACCTAATTTCGAGCGCAAAACTAAACATTTTGTTTAATGATTCATTCAAAACTTTAAATAATATTACTTTTGAGCTCATAATGGGCATTTAAAAAATTAAAAATGAAATTATCTATTTACTTTTTATTGATACTTACTTTTGTTTCTTGTAAAAATGAACCAAAGTCTAAATTGCCCGAGACTATTGAAGTCAATCAGATGGCATTAAAATATGCTGAAGGTTTTTCGGTAGATTATTATGAAAACTATAAAGTTTTGAACATCACAAAACCATGGCCAAAAGCTGAAAAATCTTACCGCTACGTTCTTATTTCAAAAGAAAACATGGCAAAAACTACGTTTGCTAGAAATGAGTATGATGCCATCATTGTGAATCCGGTTGAAACTATTGTTGTGACGTCAACGACTCATATTCCTGCCTTGGAATTATTGAATGTTGAAGAAACTTTAGTCGGTTTTCCTGGTACAGATTATATTTCTTCCGAAAAAACGAGACTTCGAATTGACCAAAAAAAGGTTAGGGATCTTGGGCAAAATGAAGGTATTAATACAGAAGTTTTACTTGACCTCAATCCAGATGTGGTAGTTGGTTTTGGCGTGGATGGCGTAAATAAAACTTTTGAAGTTATTAAAAAGGCTGGTATTCCCGTAATTTATAATGGCGATTGGGTAGAATCCTCGGCTTTGGCAAAGGCGGAATGGATTAAATTTTTTGGCGTATTATTTAATAAGGAGAAGGAAGCCGATTCTATTTTTAATCAAATTGAATCCGATTATTTGGCTGCAAAAACGATGGCCAAAAAAGCGGAAAGTAAACCCACAGTTTTAAGTGGTGCCATGGAAAAAGATGTGTGGTATTTACCAAATGGTTCTAGCGCAGAAGCCCAGTTTTTAAAAGATGCCAATGTCAATTATCTGTGGAGCGAAACCACAGGCCATGGAAGCTTGGCATTAAGCTTTGAAGCGGTATTGGTAAAAGCCAAAGATGCCGAGCTTTGGCTAAGTCCATCATATTATAGTAGTTTAGACCAATTAGAAAAAGCCAATTCACTGTATACTAATTTCCAGGCTTTTAAAGACAAAAGCATCTATACATTTGCCAATAAAACTGGAGCAACAGGAGGTGTTTTGTATTATGAATTAGGCACAACAAGACCAGATTTGGTATTGAAAGATTTGATTAAAATTGCACATCCCGAATTGTTGCCGGCACATGAACCGTATTTTTTTGAAAAATTAAAATAATCATATAATTTACCTAGACCCTTTAGGTTTCTTGGTGGCTAAGCGTAGTCGAAGTCAAAACCCTGAAGGATCTGATTTCAAATGAAAACCAATCACACATATTCATTTATAATTCTAACGGTAATTTTGTTGCTATGTTTTGTGACTAACATTAGTTTGGGTTCTATAAACATTCCGTTTTCTGAAGTGTTTGAAATCCTATTTGGAACTAGTAAAAACGAAACTTGGGAAATTATAATTACAAAGGTTAGATTACCAAAGGCTGTTACCGCGATAATGGTTGGTTCTGGTCTGGGAATTTCAGGTTTATTGATGCAAACCTTATTTAGAAACCCATTGGCTGGTCCTTTTGTCTTAGGAATAAGTTCTGGTGCTAGTTTGGGCGTTGCCATAGTCATTTTAGGTTCAGGCCTGTTTGGTGGCTTTTTTGCAACGGCTTTAATTTCAAAATGGAGTATAGTGATTGCCGCAAGTTTGGGCAGTTTTTTAGTGCTTTTGGCTGTTTTAGCGGTTTCTAGTAAAGTGCGAGATACTATGGCTATTCTGATTATAGGACTTATGTTCGGAAGTATTACAGCTGCTGTTGTGAGCGTACTATCTTATTTTAGTTCCGCAGAACAATTACAGCAATATATCTTTTGGGGATTTGGAAGTTTGAGCAATTTATCTTGGGAAGAGCTATTGATTTTCTTCGGAATTTATGCTGTGGGATTATTATTAAGCATAGCTTCAATAAAAGGATTGAATAGTTTATTACTTGGCGATAATTATGCTAAAAGTTTGGGATTAAATTTGAAACAAAGCCGATTCATAATTATTTTGGCAACAAGTTTAATTGCCGGAACTATTACCGCTTTTGCAGGACCAATTGCTTTTATTGGTTTGGCAATTCCGCATTTAACACGCCAGATTTTTAAAACCTCTAACCATAAAATATTATTGCCTGCCGTATTTTTATTTGGCGCCATAGTGATGTTGGTTTGCGATAGTATTGCACAAGTACCGACAAGTGACTATACATTACCAATTAATGCGATTACGGCATTAGTAGGTGCTCCTGTTGTTATTTGGTTGTTAGTTAGACAACGAAAAATGATGTTTTAGAAATAGGAAACACGAAGTTAAGTTTGCAAAGTGGAGACTAAATGGTTTTGGTCACTGAGCGAAGTCGAAGTGAGTCGAAGTCAAAACCTGACAGGTCTGAAAATTAATTAATGAAAGAAAATAACTTACATACCATACTAAAAGCAACGCAACTTTCCATTGGTTACAAAACCAAAAAAGTTGAAACTGTTGTAGCTTCAAACATTAATTTTGAATTACAAAAAGGACAATTAATCGGATTGGTTGGCGCTAATGGCATCGGGAAATCCACTTTATTGCGAACATTGATTAATGTGCAATCCGCTTTATCGGGTCATATATTACTTAATGGAAAGGTTATAAATTCAATTTCAAATTTAGAACTTGCCAAACAGTTAAGTATTGTTTTAACTGAACCTTTAATTTCTAAAAACCTTTCAGTTTTTGAGTTGGTAGCTTTAGGGAGACATCCTTACACCAATTGGATTGGAAATCTTACAAATGATGATATTGGCATAGTAAATAGATCATTAAACCAGGTTAATATTTCAGAATTAAAGGATAAAAGATGTTATCAACTTAGTGATGGCCAATTACAAAAAGTAATGATAGCACGCGCTTTAGCCCAAGATACAGCCATTATTGTGTTAGACGAACCCACTACGCATCTCGATATGTATCATAAAGCTTACATATTAAAGTTACTTCAAAAATTAACTAAGGAGACGGGTAAAACCATTCTGTTTTCTTCCCATGAAATAGATTTGGCAATTCAACTGTGTGACACCATGATTGTGATGCAAAAAGATAAAACGGTTTGTGACCAACCTTGTAATTTAATTTCCAAAGGTATTTTTGATTCCCTTTTTCCAAAGGATTTGATTGCTTTTGATAATTCTACAGGAAGTTTTAGAGTTACGAAATAGCGTTTATTGTTTAGTCCACAGTCCACAGTCCACAGTACACAGTTGGCATTATTTAGGAAGAAGTGTAAAGTAGTTAGCGTAAGGTAAATGTGAAGTAAGAATTTGAAAATTATTTTTTTAATACGAATCCTGATTTACGTCTTTGCGTGATGATATTTTTCATGAGGCTTTATATCTTAATTCTTCAGTCATCGTGCTTATTTTATCTTCTTCAAAATATGTCGAGCACGGGCCTTAAACCCAGAACTCTGCATCTGAAAGTCGCGTTCTAAAATAATGGCTAATTCAGGGTGAATCCAGTCATATTCATGTCCCAATAAAAACAAAGCGTTCATGGCGTAGGCTTTGGGAGCAATCTTTTCATCATTAATCATCCAATCGAAACAAGCTTCTATAATTTTTTCTTTATGTGTTTCTGTAAGATGTGTTTTAATAGCATTGTCTGTTTTGGAATAATTGGCTTTAACGAGATATTCGCAAACCTTTGCCACAGGTCTAACCGCAGAATCTAAATGAACTTTTGAAAGGTTTTCGGTAAATGTGTTAAGATATGGAACAATAGCTTCGAGTTTTTCGCCACACATAAATTCGAAAACCCATGCCGCTCTGCACGAAATTTTATCATCCACATCAAAAAGAATGTCTAAAAGAGTTGGAATCAATTCAGGATTATCAATAACCAGCTTGGCATATTGCAATCGTTTTTCGCGTGAATGATTCACGTAACTTAATTCTTGGTAGAGTTCTGCCTTGGTCAATGGAAAATGATTAATTTAGAGGTCTAAAATTAAATAAAAATGAAGATTTTAAAAAAAATAGGACTTTTACTTTTAGTGGTATTTATTATTGCCCAGTTTTTTGGGCCAGAGAAAAACGATGGTGATGTAACTTCAGTTGAAGCTTTTTATGCAGATACAAATCCGCCGGAAGACGTAAAGTTAGTTCTAAAAAACACCTGCAATGATTGCCATAGTGACCATACGCGTTATCCTTGGTACGATAAAATTACACCAGTCAATTATTGGTTGGCAGAACATGTGGAAGATGGAAAGAAACATTTTAATATCTCCAAATGGAATGACTATTCCGACAAGAAAAAAGACCATAAACTGGACGAGTTAATTGAAATGGTTGAAGAAAAAGAAATGCCATTACCAAGTTACACATGGACACATGGAGATGCAGATCTGTCGCAAGAGCAAATTGATGCTGTGGTTTCTTGGGCAAAAACGGTGCGTTTGAAATATGCATTTTTAAAAGAACCTCAGTAAAAAAGCAATTGTCAATCTCTAAATCCCAAATTCCAAAAAGATGCTCAATGGAATTTGGGATTTAAATTTTTGAGATTTTTTATTTTTGAATGAAAAAAAAATTATTAATTATTGGTCTAGTTTGGCCAGAGCCTAAAAGTTCTGCAGCTGGTAGTCGTATGCTTCAGTTGGTAGAACAATTTCAAAATCAGGGATATGTAATTACGTTTTCTTCGGCTGCTAAAACTTCGCCTAATACCTATGATTTAAGCTCAATTAATGTTGAAAAACAGCCTATTCTGTTAAATGATTCCTCTTTCGATGTATTTATAAAAGACTTGGGTCCAGATGCGGTATTGTTTGATCGTTTTATGACCGAAGAACAATATGGTTGGCGCGCAGCAGAACATTGTCCGGACGCTTTAAGAATTTTAGATACCGAAGATTTTCATGGGTTACGCAAGGCTAGGGAAGTGGCATTAAAACAAAATGAAGTTGTTTCCACAGCACACTTACAGAACGCTATTACCAAACGCGAAATAGCAAGTATATATCGTTGCGATTTGAGCTTAATTATTTCTGAGGCTGAAATGGATATTTTAATAAGTCAGTTTAAAATCGATAAAAGCTTACTTTATTATTTGCCTTTTTTGCTGGATCCCATTTCTGAAGATAACATAGAAAAACTACCAAATTTTGAAAACCGACAGCATTTTATAACCATAGGTAATTTTCTTCATGCACCAAACTACGATGCCATTTTATATTTGAAGCAAACCATTTGGCCATTGATTAGAAAACAATTACCTAAAACTGAAATACACATATATGGTGCTTACGAATCTCAAAAAGTATCACAACTCAATAATAAAAAAGAAGGCTTTTTCATTAAAGGCTTTGCGCAAGATGTGAACGAAGTAATGCAAAATGCAAAAGTCTGTTTGGCTCCTTTGCGTTTTGGTGCAGGATTAAAAGGTAAGCTAATTGATGCCATGCAAAATGGAACACCTTGCGTAATGACTGAGATAGCCGCTGAAGGTATTTTTGGTGAATTGGAAACCAATGGGTTTGTGAATGTTGATGCTGAAGCTTTTGTTGAGAAAGTCATTTTGTTGTATAACAATTCTGAAATCTGGGAACAAAAACAACAAAATGGTTTTGAAGTTTTGAGAAAACGTTTTGAGAAAACTGAATTTGAATCTGATTTTGCTCTTCACATGTCTGAACTTTTAAAGAATTTAAAAGCCTATCGTGAAAATAACTTTATTGGTCAGTTATTGATGCATCAAAGTATGCAAAGTTCAAAATATATGAGTAAGTGGATTGAGGCAAAGAATAGGTGATCTGGAGTTGGCCTTAAAGCTTTCTTATGTATATAGAAAACCTTTTAAGACTTTTGTTAATTAAGTGTTTAAGTGCATATAATTAATGAGGACTCCAACTCATAATTATTATAATTCATCTCGTATTTTAATCTTTTTGCTGACATTTTAACTGTTCTTCGATATAATAGTGAACTATAAAAATCAACACTATTATGAAAACAAAAATTAAAAACATTCTTGTTATCGCTTGTGCCTTATATCTGCTGTCTTGTTCATCGGATGATGATGGTTCTAGCTCAAATGCAAATCCTGAAGGTATATGGACATTAACAACACTGAGTATAGAAACTGCATTCGATTTCAATGAAGACGGAATTGCAACCCAAAATTTATTTAAAGAAACACCATGTTATGATGACGATTATGTAAGTTTCGACGCTGATGGTAGTGCTAGATTAGTTAGTGCATTGACTTATATTTCAGCAGAGGTCAATAGTCCAACCGATTATAGCTATCAGTACCAATGCCTTAATGGTTTTGATACACAGACAACATTTACTCAAAACGGAAGTCAATTGTCCTTAGAATTACAAGGTAGAACGGCTGTAGGCACAATTTCTGGCAATACATTGACTGTTGTTATTCCTGATTTGTTTGAAATAGAAATGTATAATGGTACAGACTATTTTGATGTTGCAGAGGATGTGACCTTAGTTTATATAAAAAGTTGATTATTTTAATTAGTTAGTTGAAAAGCCGTAGACTAGTTTAGCCTTATGGCTTTTTTCGTTGGAAAATATTTAAGAGTTCCTTCATGCCTTCCGTAGCAGATTTGGCAATAACGGTTATCATGCCACCACTGCCAATAGCTGGTTTAGGATCTATATAATAAACCGGAGTGTCTGGTTGCACGTAATCAATTAAGCTTGCCGCAGGATAGACCTGCATACTTGTACCTATAATGACTAAAATATCTGCGGCATAGCAAATTTTAATAGCGGTTTCAATTTCAGGAACGGCTTCTCCGAACCACACAATATGCGGACGTAATTGATGGCCATTGTCGCACAAGTCACCAAGATTAATATCCTCTGTCCAGTCTTGGATGTCATTGTGGTTTACTGTACTTCGTATTTTTCTTAATTCACCATGAAGATGTACAACATCAGAGCTACCAGCTCTTTCGTGCAAGTCATCAACATTTTGGGTTATAATTGTGACTTTATAATCATTTTCAAGTTGAGCTAAATCTCTATGTGCTTGGTTGGGCTCTACCTCATTTAATTGTTGTCGTCTTTCGTTATAAAAATTTAGGACCAATTCAGGGTTTCTCGCAAAACCTTCTGGAGAAGCGACTTCCAAAACATCATGGCCTTCCCAAAGTCCATCCGCATCCCTAAATGTTTTTATACCACTTTCGGCACTCATGCCAGCTCCTGTTAATACGACGATGTGTGGACTACCTAATAAAAATGGGACTAATTTTTTAGGCCGCATTGTTAATAATTCGTTTTAATTTAAGTTCCATTTCAAGTGGTGTTAAGTAATCTAAGCTTGAATGAATTCTTTTAGTATTATACCAAGTAATGTACTGGCTTATTTTGTCAAATAACTGTAAGTATGACGTAAACTTAAACCGATATAGCCATTCGTGCTTAATGGTCTTAAAAAAGCTTTCTGCTACTGCATTATCCCAACAGTTCCCTTTTCTACTCATGGATTGTGTTATATTGCTATTGAAAGAAAAAATACTTGTCATTGTATTGGCTGCATACTGAACGCCTCTATCGGAATGAAATATGAAATTATTTGAAATAGTTCGATTTCTTCTGGCATGAATCCAAGCTTTTAACACCGTATTCTGTACAGTCATATCTTCGCTTAACGCCCATCCTACAACCTTTCTGTCTGCTAAATCTATAATAGTTGTTAGATAATTCCAGTTGTCATTTACTCTAATGTAAGTGATGTCAGACACCCATTTTTCTCCTATTGTTGAACTTGAAAATTCTCTATCTAGCTCATTTTTAGCCAATGGAAAGTTATGCTTGGAATCTGTTGTATTTACAAACTTTCTTTTTAAAACACTTTTTAACCCCATTTCTTTCATCAATATTGCAATATAGGAACGGCAATAATTCAAGTTTTCTCGTTCTAACATTTTCTGTATTCTACAGCTTCCATAAATCTCTTTACTATCTTCAAAAATAGCTCTAATCCTTTCCTTTAGTAATATTACAGAGTCTTTAGTCCTTACTAAATCCCTATTCTTACGCCAATTGTAATATGCGTTTTTACTGACATGCATACATTTACACATCTTCTCAACCACAAAATCTGATTCATTTGATAAAATGAATTGATATTTTAGTGGTCGCTCTTGGAAAAGATGCTTACTGCCTTTTTTAAGATATCACGCTCCATTTTTACATCTCGTAATTCTTTACGTAACGATTTAAGTTCTTGCTCTTCCATAGTAAGTTCTCTTTTCTTGGAAAAGTCTCCAGATTTAGCCTCGTAATCCTTTTTCCAGCGACTTATAAGGCTGGTAGCAACACCATAATCCTCACTTATTTGTTTTGCTTTCATTCCTGATTGCAATAGTTCTACTATTGTAACCTTTAATTCATTGTCATATCTTTTTGCCATAATTCAAATATATAATTTATGACCGTAAAAATTCGTCCCAGCTAAACTAGACATTCCAGTGTTTCATTATTTAAAAGTGTTTAATGTAAATGAGTTAATATAAGTTTTGAAAAAGCAAGATAGATTTTAGAAATTATTTTAGATTAAGGTCGTAATTAAAAACTTAAAATATATGAAAAAGATTATCAAATTAGTTCTTTTAATGTTTATAACTGCGACTCTATTTAATTGCAGTAGTGATGATGATGGAGCAACAGGTCCAACTGGAGAAAGTAAAACCTATAATTTAGGATCATTAAATGATTCAAATATCATTGGAACTGCAGAATTTATAAAGAACTTTGACAATTCAACAACAATTGAATTAGACTTAAGTGGGACCTCTAGTGGAGGTATGCATCCTGCTCATATTCATTTTAATACAGCTTTTGAAGGTGGTGCTATTGCTCTAACTTTAGGAACTGTTGATGGGGCAACAGGTTTTAGTTCTATAACTACAAGTACTTTAGATGATGGAACACCAATTAATTATGAGGAATTTTTAGATTTCGACGGATATATCAATGTCCATTTAAGCGCAAATGACTTAGAAACAATCGTAGCACAGGGGAATATTGGGCAGAATGAGTTAGGAATAGATTAAAGATTTTCCTCGATTTAAAAAAGGCTTTAGTGACTTTTTCATCGAGCTTTTTCATTAATTGTAAAATCTAATTTTTGAAAGTATTAAGAATTTGCAATGCATTTAGAGAAAAAATCTGATGATTTCATCAGGTTTTTCTATTTTTAGACTATGCGAGATTTAAAACTTGAAAGTACTGAGAAACTTTCTTAACTAAAAACAGTTGACAGTGTAGACACGTACTAATTGCATGTTACTAGTGTTGTTAGGCGAACTTATGATATGTTTGGAGTTCAGAAATTGAATATTATAGAAGAAATCAATTCTAAAGATACCGATAGGGAAATCGCAATGGGTAAACAAAATTAGGTGGACTTGAATCATTATAGTTCAGTTACGGATGGCATTAAAGATTTTAAGTCAAAAGGCTACCAAATTGTGGTAACAACATCTCATGCTAATGATTGTGAGGTAATAAATTTTAACAATACAGCAAAATCCTGTTTTTTCTTTGGAAGGGAAACTGACGGTCTGTCACAACAAGTCATGGAGGAAGCTGATTACTTTTTTAAAATCCCGATGGGAGGGTTTATTGAAAGACCCAATATTTCGGTTTCAGTAGCTATTATTCTTCAACATGTCCTTTTTCTAAAGTCCGTCTGCATCCCTAAATGTTTTTATACCACTTTCGGCGCTCATTCCAGCTCCTGTTAATACGACGATGTGTTTCATTTATCAGTCTTCTTTAAACTCCTATTGTATATGCGTTAAGATCAATTCTGTTTAAGCAAATCGTAAATTAATGATTTTTTTAGATTGCAAGTCTAATTTAAAAAATAAAAAAATATGACAAAGACATTCAAATTAGTTTTAATGTTATTTATTTCTGTTGCACTGGTAAATTGTAGCGACGATGATGATTTAGGACTATTAATTGGACCAACAGGTGAAAGTAAAATATATACATTGGGTTCCGTTGCCGATCCTAGTATTTCAGGAACTGCAACATTTATTGAGAACACAGATAATTCGGTTACTATTGAATTAGATCTTAATGGTACACCAGACGGAGGAATGCATCCTGCGCATATTCATTTTAATACTGCTGCCGAAGGTGGTGATATAGCCTTAACCTTAGGTACAGTTGATGGTAACACAGGTTTTAGTTCAATAACAACAAATACCTTAAATGGTGGTAGTGTTATTAGCTACGAGCAATTATTAGACTATGACGGTTATATTAATGTACACTTAAGTGCAGACGATCTGGGAACACTTGTAGCTCAAGGCGATATTGGACAAAACGAGTTAACTGATGATTCAGTTACCTATCCATTGGCCACGGTTGATGTTGCAGGTATTAGTGGTACCGCTGAATTTACAAAACGCGTTAATGGTGAAGCTTTAGCCACATTATCATTAGTGGGTACACCAGATGGTGGTATGCACCCAGCTCACATTCATGCAGGTAGTGTAGCCACTGCACCTGGCGGTATTATATTTACATTTAACCCTGTAGATGGTACAAGCGGAATGAGTAAAACGAATGTATCTATGTTAGACGACGAATCTGCATTTAATTATGACGATGTACTTTCTGTAGATGGTTATATCAATGTACATTTGAGCGCTAATGAATTGGGTACACTTGTAGCACAAGGAAATGCTGGAAGTAATATCTAAAATTTAATATTATACAATTTAGAAAAGCCTGATGATGTCATCAGGTTTTTTTATTTTTAGCCTATGGCGAATTTGGAATTATTAGAATATTTAGAAACGTTCTTAACCGAAAACCGAACAGAACGTATTAAAAAAGTTTTATATAAACGAACTAAGCATTTCACAGTGGCTACTGAAGACGTGTACCAATTGCATAATACCAGTGCTGTTATGCGAACTTGTGATGTGTTTGGTGTTCAGGAATTGAATATTGTAGAAGAAGTCAATTCTAAAGATATCGATAGGGAAATTGCAATGGGTGCGCAAAAGTGGGTGGACTTGAATCGTTATAATTCAGTTACGGATTGTATCAAGGATTTAAAGTCAAAAGGCTACCAAATTGTGGCAACGACACCTCATGCTAATGATTGTGAGTTACTCGATTTTGATATTACAGCAAAATCCTGTTTTTTCTTTGGAAGGGAAACTGAGGGTTTGTCACAACAAGTCATCGATGAAGCGGATTGCTTTTTGAAAATCCCGATGGTAGGATTTACGGAAAGTCTCAATATTTCGGTTTCTGCGGCTATTATTCTGCAACATGTCACTTCGCAATTACGAAAATCAAGTATAAAGTGGCAATTAACCGAAAAAGAAATTATTGAAAAACGATTTGATTGGATTAAAAAAACGCTTAAGGATTATGATGCTATTGTAGATCGATTTGAACTTGAGGACCTATAAAATATAATTTGTGTTTTTTAATACTCACCAAAGAATTTGGTCTATATCGCAATTTTAAGCACAATAATCTTTTTTCTTTATTTGATAGATTAATTACAAAGCGCTATAGTAAAAAATGACAAAGTAATTGAATTCTACTAGTCCTTCTTACTCTTTCGATCCTTACTGCGATTGATCACTTTGTACTCTTCATAACATTCACTTATGGCATCTAAAATCTGAAGATCATTTGCTGTGTTTATAAAGTCTTTTGAATAGTTGCATTGATTGACTATTTCATCCAAATCGTATTTTGTCACTTGAAGTAAAACGAGCAGCATTTCCCGATCAAAGCGCTTGGCTAATTGGTTTCTAATCTCATCATCTTCCTTCATTTTCTTCAGCTTATGCATCTCGTTCGGCTTCCTACCAAACATATTATACAAGAAATCTGCAGGATTGAAAATAGCGCCCAAAACTTTGGTGGCAATATTAGGTTTTCCAGCTTCGTAGGCTTGACCTGGTAATCCAGAAATACGGTAACGATTATTCGAAGTTATTGGAATCTGCTCCATATCAACTTCCAAATAACCGGTTAATCTAAGTTGCTTTACAGTCACTTCTTCAAGTGCTAAAGCTAATTCTGTCATTTGTATTTCGGTATCTCCAAATTTCAACCAGTCATTGGTCACTCTCACTCTAATGGATTTATAACCCAAATAGGATAAATGTAACGTGTCGTTGACTTTTGCTTTAATTTCAAACTCACCTTCATCGTTGGTTGCCGTCCCGACAACTTGATTGATATTGACAATATTAGCTTGACTTAAAGGAAGATCCGTTGAAGCACTAACTAGCGTTCCTTTAACTGTGGTAGGCGTTTTTGTGGCGGTACTGTCTTGACTATAGCTATTTACTGTAGTTAAACATAACAATAAGATTAATAAATGGCGCATGTACTTGTGTTACGTCGTAAAGGTAATAAACAAAAAGGATTTAACATATGGCAGGTTTGTTTTTGACTAAATATTAACTTTTAAAGTATTCAGTATTCAGTATTCAGTATTCAGTGTTCAGTCTTTAGTTTGAAGTATTTTGTATTTATTGGTTTCAATAGTCTTTAAATGAAAAATTCCAAAACCTAAAGTATCACTTCAAGTTTTGGAATTTGTTATTTTATTTATTGGAATTTATAGCTTTTTAGCAGTTTAATCCCTTCTTCTAGATCGTCTGGGTCTATCCGAACCAGATCCACTTGATTCTGGTCGTCTATCGCCTCTGGAATCATTGAATTTTCTATCGCTTCGATCGCTTCCTGAACCGTCCGATCTTTTGCTGCGTCTATCGCTTCTGTTTCCGCTACCGCCTCCTTCAGAGCGTCGGCCACTAGAGCGTCTTTCTCCTCTTGGTTTATCGTCTCTTCTACGACCTTTACCGCCAGAACGTCTATCGTTGCCTCCACGACTTCTTCCGCCACTTCGACCACCACGACTTCGGCCTTTATCTTCGCTGACTTCAACATTTACAAAACGGCCTTCATGTTTAAAGTCCGTAAAGAATGCCAATACTTTTTCCTGCAAGGATTTTTCAGTATTAAAGAATGAAAAGCTATCTTTTACATCAACCTTAAAGACGTCATCACGACCCAATTCTAATTGTTCTTTTAAGAAATCTTTTAACTTCATCCAATCAAAACCATCTTTGCTACCCACGTTTATAAAGTAACGTGAATCATTAGATTGTTTGCTGTAATCGCGTTCGCTGTCTCTATCACTTCCACGGGACTCAACTACACTTAAATCTTTTGATTTTTGATAATAGTTAAAGAAACGGTTAAATTCTACTGAAAAGAACTTTTTGATTAATTCTTCCTTGTCAGTATCTACAAATAATTCATTGATACTTTCAAGGTGCTTATCGATTTCATGGTTGGTTTCTGTGGTATGGATTTTATTGGCTAAAGACATTAATTGCACTTCGACAATATCACTGGCAGAAGGAATTTCTTTCTTTTCGAACTGCTTTTTAATAATGCGCTCTATACTTTTAATCTTTCTAACTTCACTTTTAGAAACAATAACCATTGAGATGCCTGTTTTGCCGGCACGTCCCGTTCTACCAGAACGGTGTGTGTAAATTTCCGCTTCATCTGGTAATTGGTAATTAATAACGTGCGTAATATCATCAACATCAATACCTCGAGCAGCAACGTCTGTGGCTACCAACATTTGTATTTGCTGATTTCTAAAAGATTTCATCACCAAATCGCGTTGGTTCTGACTTAAATCGCCATGTAAGGCTCCAGCAGAGTAACCATCTTCAATTAAATTTTCGGCCACTTTTTGTGTATCGCGTTTTGTACGACAGAAAATCACTGAAAAAATATCTGGATTGGCATCAGACAAACGTTTTAAAGCTTGATAACGATCTCTTGCATTAACTAAATAATACTCGTGGGATACGTTGCTTGTACTTTCATTTTTGTTACCTACCGTAATTTCAGTAGGATCATACATGAATTTTTTGGCGATAACCGATACTTCTTTTGGCATAGTTGCAGAGAACAACCATGTGCTTTTATCTTCTGGAGTATGCGATAGGATATCAGTGATATCTTCAAAGAAGCCCATGTTCAACATTTCATCGGCTTCATCTAAAACAGCATATTGTATTTTAGAAATATCAACCATGTTACGTTTAATCATATCTTTCATACGACCAGGTGTCGCCACAATAATTTGTGCGCCACGTTTTACAGATCTGGCTTGGTCAGATATACTCGCACCACCATAAATTGCAGTCACATTTAAACCGTTGCAGTATTTACCATAAAGCTTTAGTTCGTTGGTAATTTGTAAACAAAGTTCGCGAGTAGGCGATAAGATGAGACCTTGTGTGGTTCTGCTATCGATATCTATTTTTTGCAACATCGGAAATCCGAAGGCTGCGGTTTTCCCAGTACCAGTTTGTGCCAAAGCTACTAAGTCTTTGTCTTCTTCTAATAAAATTGGGATGGCTTTTTCTTGGACTTCACTAGGGCTTTCAAAACCTAAATCCGTAATAGCGCGTAAAAGGTCTTCATTAAGACCTAGTTCTTGGAATGTGCTCATTCTTGAGTGTTATGTATTCGATTATGTGCTTTTGGTGTTACAAAAGAAGCGAATCGACATACTAAACACTTAAACTTCTAGGTAACACATCCTCACTCTGAGGAATTTACTAAATCCTAACTGTGGATTTTTTCAAGCTGCAAAGGTAAGGTATTTAATTGGATAATTGATTGTTTTAATAATTGATATTAAATGATGGACATTCTTAACATCTTTCTAACTCAAAATCAACAACCAAATACCAATTTAGAAATTAATTATAAACATGTCGCCATAAATTCAATCCATTCACTACATTTATAATCTATGGAATTTTTAAACCAAATACTCAGCGATTTTTCATCTTTAGCATGGGGTTTGCCTTTGCTTGTTTTATTGATTGGAGGCGGTTTGTATTTATTGATTCGTTCCCATTTTTTACCATTTCGATATTTAGGTCATGCTATAAATGTGCTTCGAGGAAAATATGATGATCCCAATGATCCTGGTCAGATTTCCCATTTTCAGGCCTTGACAACGGCTTTGTCAGCAACGGTTGGTATGGGTAATATCGCAGGCGTTGCGGTAGCCATTTCGATTGGTGGTCCTGGAGCCGTTTTTTGGATGTGGATTAGTGCTGTGGTTGGCATGTCCACAAAATTCTTTACATCTACATTGGCAATTATGTATAGAGGTCAAGATAGTGCCGGCGAAGTTCAAGGTGGTCCAATGTATTTTATTATGGAAGGCTTAGGGAAGTCTTGGAAACCATTGGCTGTCTTTTTTAGTCTTTGTGGACTTATTGGAGCTTTGCCTGTTTTCAATGTCAATCAGTTAACTCAGGCTTTAAATGATATTTTATTAATTCCGAATGGCGTGGAAGTAAGCCTAAAAACAAATCTCATTATAGGTGTTGTTTTGATAGGTATAACAGCTTTGGTCATTTTAGGTGGCATCAAAAGGATTGGTTCTGTAGCCTCACGATTAGTGCCAAGTATGGTCGCCTTATATTTTGTGTTGATCATTATTATCTTGGTCGCACATAGCGATGTATTGGTCTATTATCTTCAATTGATTTTTACGGATGCTTTTGCCGCTAACTATTATCCAAAGGATGATACATTTTTAGGAGGTGTCTTAGGTGCGTTGATGCTTCATGGTATTAAACGTGGCGCGTTCTCAAATGAAGCTGGAATCGGTACAGCACCAATGGCGCATGGCGCTGCAAAAACAGATGAACCAATTCGTGAAGGTTTGGTGGCTATGCTTGGACCAGCCATAGATACACTAATTGTATGTACATTGACGGCTTTGGCAATTTTGGTCACTGGTGTTTGGGAAACGACTTCAAACAATGGTGTCAGTCTTACGGCTTCTGCTTTTGCAGATGTAATGCCTAATTATGGTAAGTATTTATTGCTGATTTGTATTGCGGTTTTTAGTATGAGCTCCTTGTTCTCATATTCCTATTATGGAACAAAATGCATGTCTTTTCTATTTGGTGATGATAAAAAACATTACTACAATTATTTCTATATTTTAAGTATTCTAATTGGAGCAACCACAAGTTTAAGCATGATGATTAATCTCATTGATGGTGTGTTTGCATTGATGGCCATTCCGACTATGTTGGCCACCATTATTTTAGCACCAAAAGTGATAAATGAGTTAAAAGGTTATACCAAAAGACTAAAGGAGAATAACCAAGATGCTAATAAACCATCTTAAGCTATTTTTGAAGACCATGCGCTATTCTTGGACACAAGAGGTATACCAACCTTATTCTAAGCAGTTTTGCCTAGGTGTTTATAAATCTATTTTTAAGTAATTTCAATTTAATAGCCTCGATCTTCTCAATTTTGAACGGAGAATTTTTTTATGCTTAAAATTGGTCCATAACATTACGCAATGATGTAAAAGAAAAATTCAAACTGAGTTCTTTTACTATTATTTGTATATTTCGAGTATAATTCAGGTAACTACTATAAATTAAAATAGATGAAAACTAATAATGCGAAAGCCTATTGGCGCGAAAATATAAAGTACGTTTTAATTCTTCTGCTCATATGGTTTGCAGTCTCATATGGTGCAGGAATATTGTTTAAAGACGAATTAAATACCATTAAGATTGGCGGCTTTAAACTTGGTTTTTGGTTTGCGCAACAAGGATCCATGTATGTGTTTGTTGTACTTATTTTTGTTTATGTGAAGTTGATGAATAACCTAGATAAAAAATATGGTTATGATGAATAATTCACTACTCTTAGCCGCATTGGATGTTCAAACTTGGACTTATGTTTTAGTTGGCATTACGTTTACACTTTATATCGGCATTGCGATTTGGTCCAGAGCTGGTTCTACAAAAGAATTTTACGTGGCTGGCGGAGGCGTTTCTCCATTGGCCAATGGTATGGCTACGGCTGCCGATTGGATGAGTGCTGCGTCGTTTATTTCCATGGCTGGCATTATCTCCTTTGCAGGTTATGATGGTGCCGTTTATTTAATGGGTTGGACTGGTGGCTATGTACTTTTGGCATTACTCTTAGCGCCCTATTTGCGTAAGTTCGGAAAGTTTACGGTTCCAGATTTTATTGGTGATCGTTACTATTCTAACACCGCACGTTTAGTTGGCGTTATTTGTGCGCTCATCGTGTCGTTTACGTATGTCGCGGGACAAATGCGAGGTGTAGGTCTGGTGTTTTCACGGTTTTTAGAAGTTGATATTAATACTGGCGTGATTATAGGAATGATAATCGTGTTGTTTTATGCGGTTTTGGGAGGTATGAAAGGTATTACCTATACACAAGTGGCGCAATATTGTGTGCTCATATTTGCCTTTATGGTACCAGCGATTTTTATATCCATTCAAATGACAGGTAATCCGATTCCACAATTGGGATTTGGAAGTACTTTGTCTGATGGCTCAGGAACGTATTTATTGGATAAATTGGATGGATTAAGTACGGATCTTGGTTTTTCGGAATATACGGAGGGATCAAAATCTACGATAGATATTTTTGCTATCACTTTAGCTTTAATGGTCGGAACCGCAGGATTGCCACATGTCATTGTGCGATTCTTTACCGTAAAACGTGTTAAAGATGCTAGGAAATCTGCAGGATTAGCCTTATTGCTTATTGTTATTTTATATTCCACAGCACCAGCTGTTTCAGTTTTTGCGAGAACAAATATGATTGAAACTGTATCAAATCAACCGTATGTAGAAATGCCAATATGGTTTAAGAAATGGGAAACTACAGGATTAATTGCATTTACAGATAAGAATAATGACGGTATCATTCAGTATGTAGCGGATACATCTAAAAACGAATTGGTTGTAGACAATGACATTATGGTTTTGGCGAATCCAGAAATTGCCCAACTTCCCAATTGGGTTATTGCTTTGGTGGCCGCAGGCGCATTGGCAGCAGCATTATCTACTGCAGCTGGTCTGCTATTGGTTATTTCGTCATCAGTTTCTCACGATTTAATCAAGAAAATTATAAATCCTAATATTACAGAAAAAGGTGAATTAATTGCCGCACGTTTATCAGCGGTTGTTGCCGTTTGTGTGGCTGGTTATTTTGGTATTAACCCTCCAGGTTTTGTCGCAGCGACTGTGGCTTTAGCTTTTGGTTTGGCTGCAGCCTCATTCTTTCCGGCTATTATTTTAGGCATATTTTATAAAAAAATGAATAAAGAAGGTGCTATAGCTGGTATGGTTGTCGGTATAACCACCATGTTGTTTTACATGACAAAATTTAAGTTTGGCTGGTTTGGAGGTGGAGAAAAAGCCGATTGGTGGTTCGGGATTTCACCCGAAGGTTTTGGAACCATAGCAATGCTATTCAATTTTATAGTGTCAATAACGATAATGAAATTTACTAAGGCGCCTCCTCAAGATGTTCAGGAGTTGGTGGAAAATATTAGAATTCCTAGTGGCGCAGGCGAGGCTGTTGATCATTAATAGTAAACGAAGCGTGTAATCGTATTATTTACTTACAGAAAGTTTGAACTGTTGAGGCGTCATCATCTCCATTTTTTTGAATTGCCTGTTAAAATAACTTGTATTGTTGAATCCAGATTTATAGGCTACTTCAGACATTCGTAAGTTTTTGTATTGTTTAATAAGCTTTTTGGAAAACTTAATTTTTTCAGAATTAATATAATCAATAGGAGAGATGCCTAAGGTGTCTTTAAATTGTTTGTGAAAATGAGAGGTACTCATGTAGGCTTTCTTTGCTAATAGATCTACAGAGATGTCTTTATTAGTTAAATTATCTTTAATAAATTTGATGACCGTTCCTATTCTGGTATCATTAAAAGTATTGGCGTCATTTATTATTAGAGATTTTGCTTTAGTTTGAAGTAATCGTACAATTAATTCTTGAATCATTAAATCCAGCAACACATCTTTAGATTTATTGTTATTTGTAAAGGTGTAAGTCAGCCTTTCAATCAAATGATTAACATCGACGTTATTTATAAGATGTGATGTAGTTTTGTCTAAGTCCCAATTGTTATTTTCATTTTCTATGGCGACATTATGGTTAAACTTCGCCACAACTTCTTCAATCTTAAAAGCATCAATTCCCAAAGCCAGACATTGGGTAGGCTTATCTTTGGTGGCCAATGGAAAATCAATAACCATTTCTTTATTCGTTGGCATCACAACAGATTCCCCAGGAAAAAAATCAAAAGCTTCAAAACCCTCAAGGTGCATTACTTTTTTTCCAGAAAGCATACTTGCAATAATAGGAAAGTCGAACGTCAAAGACACTTTTTCTGCAAAAGCATGGGTTTCATAAATATTGAGCTCTGCATATTCAGCATTATAGGTTGTCCTATTTTCTACTAAAGTAGATAGTTTTCTGTGGCTTTTATGCTGCGTTAATAAACTGCTCATATTCAATATTACGAAAAAATAGTCTTAAAAATAGTTAATAATAGATATGTTCAATAATATAAGCAATATGTTCTATTTGTTTGGGATATGATAAAATAACTTTATCAAAATTACAATATAGTTAAATTTTAAGCTATATAAATGAATAATTAACAATAAAATACATGAAGATATGAGCTATTCTAAGCCAAAATTTAAAGAGAAATATTCCAATTTTATAAATGGAAAATTTGTACCACCTGTTGGTGGAGATTATTTTGAAAACACATCTCCTATAGATGGAACTCTCATTGCAAAATATCCAAGATCTCAGAAGGAAGATGTAGAAAATGCGCTTGATGCAGCAAATGCTGCAAAAGAGGCTTGGGGAAATACGTCTGCTGCTGAGCGTGCTGCCCTTCTGTATAAAGTCGCGGATATTATAGAAGAGAATTTAGAAGAATTTGCATTGGTAGAAACCTGTGATAATGGGAAGCCAATTCGTGAAACCTTAAATGCAGATATACCATTAGCCGTAGATCATTGGCGTTATTTTGCAGCTTGTATTAGAGCAGAAGAAGGTAGTGCTACGGAATTGGACGAGAACACGTTGTCCATGAATATTAAGGAGCCACTTGGTGTAATTGGCCAGATTATTCCGTGGAATTTTCCCTTGTTAATGTTATCATGGAAATTGCCTCCGGCTTTAGCAACGGGTAATTGCGTGGTCTTAAAACCGGCTGAGCAAACGCCATCATCTGCAACCTTATTAATGGAAAAAATTGCTGATGTATTTCCTCCAGGTGTTCTAAATATTATTCACGGCTTCGGTCCAGAAGCAGGGAAACCGCTAGCATCAAGCTCTAAAGTGGATAAAGTGGCGTTTACGGGCGAAACCACAACAGGACAATTAATTATGCAGTATGCCTCAAAAAACCTGAATCCTGTAACCATGGAATTAGGAGGAAAGTCTCCAAATGTGTTTTTTAACAGTGTGATGGATGAAGACGATGCATTTTTGGACAAAGCTATTGAAGGCGCTGTTTTATTTGCCTTTAATCAAGGAGAAGTTTGTACGTGTCCTTCCAGGATTTTAGTGCAAGAAGATATCTATGACAAATTTATGGAACTTGTTGTGGCGAGAACAGAAGCTATCGTTCAAAAAAGCCCTTACGATGTCAATACTATGGTTGGAGCACAAGCCTCTAACGATCAATATGAAAAAATTCAATCCTATTTCAAAATTGGAAAAGATGAAGGTGCAAAGGTCTTAACAGGAGGTGAAGCGAACAAATTGGATGGCGATTTAGCCAATGGCTATTACATTAAGCCAACTATTTTGGAAGGTCATAATAAAATGCGTGTATTTCAAGAAGAGATTTTTGGACCCGTAGTTTGTGTTACTAAATTTAAGGATGAAGCTGAAGCCATAGATATTGCCAACGATACTATGTACGGTCTTGGAGCTGGCGTCTGGACACGAGATGCACATCAATTATATCAAATGCCTAGAGCTATAAAAGCAGGCCGTGTTTGGGTAAATTGCTACCATGCCTATCCAGCTCACGCACCATTTGGAGGTTATAAAAAATCTGGATTTGGTAGGGAAAACCATCTTATGATGATGAGCCATTACCGACAGACCAAAAATATGCTTATCTCTTATGACAAGAATAAGTTGGGCTTCTTTTAGAAACTAGAAATAACGGATTAAGGTTGAATTGATTTTTTTTGATTCAACCTTTTTTTAATACATTGTATTATGAAGCGAGTAGAAATTACAGATAGAGCGGCAGAAATAGTTAAGCAACTAAAAGCAAAGCACGGCGATTTAATTTTTCATCAAAGTGGAGGGTGTTGCGATGGTTCTTCACCTATGATTTTTGAAAAAGACGATATGTATTTAGATGAAAGTGATATTCTTTTAGGGGAAGTTGAAGGTGTGAATTTTTATATGAACCAAGATCAGTTTGAATATTGGAAACACACGCACTTAACCGTAGATATAACAGAAGGTCGAGGTGCGAGCTTTTCATTGGAGATTCCACTTGGACTTCGATTTTTGATTCATTCTCGGTTATTAACTGAGGAAGAAGCTTCTTTTTTTAATTCAAAATAACTACCTTTTTCAGCTCAAAAAACAACATCCAAAAAATGAGTAATTATCACATCAAACAGTTTGAAGAATATTTTCAAGTCTATAGAAAATCAGTGCGAAATCCAGAACAATTCTGGGAAGAAATAGCTGAAGAACATTTTGTATGGCGAAAAAAATGGTCTAATGTGTTGAGTTACGATTTCAAAAATGCCAAATTCAAATGGTTTGAAGATGCTAAAGTCAACATTACCGAAAATTGTTTGGATAGACACTTGCACACCAGAAGAGATAAAACGGCAATCTTGTTTGAACCCAACAATCCGGAAGAAGAAGCGGAACATATTTCTTACAAACAATTGCATGAACGTGTATGCAAGTTAGCCAATGTGTTAAAAGATAAAGGCATAAAAAAAGACGATGTCGTTTGTATTTATTTACCTATGATTCCAGAATTGGCAATTTCAGTTTTGGCATGTGCTCGCATTGGAGCGATTCATTCGGTTGTTTTTGCTGGTTTTTCCTCAACGGCCGTTTCTTCAAGAATTAATGATTGTAATGCCAAAATGGTCATAACGTCAGATGGGTCTTATCGTGGTGCAAAAACCATTGATTTAAAAGGTATTGTGGATGACGCTTTAAATGATACACCAGGTATTGAATCTGTTTTGGTCGTGAAAAGAATCAATTCAGAAATCCGCATGAAAGTAGGACGTGATCATTGGTTAGAGCCACTAATGGAAGAGGCTTATTCAGATTGTGTTGCTGAAATTATGGATGCAGAAGATCCTTTATTTATTCTTTATACCTCTGGTTCCACAGGAAAACCAAAAGGTATGGTTCATACCGTTGGAGGATATATGGTCTATACCGCTTACACCTTTAAAAATGTGTTTCAATATCGAGAGGATGATATCTATTGGTGTACGGCCGATATTGGTTGGATTACAGGTCACAGCTATATAGTTTATGGGCCTTTAGTGAATGGAGCAACCTCTGTAATGTTCGAAGGTGTACCGAGTTATCCTGATTACGGACGTTTTTGGGATATTGTTGAAAAACATAAAATAACACAATTTTATACCGCACCAACAGCGATTAGAGCTTTAGCAAAACAAGGATCGGAATTTGTTGAAAAATATGATTTATCCTCACTAAAAGTTTTAGGATCGGTTGGAGAACCCATCAATGAAGAAGCTTGGCATTGGTACGATGAAAACATAGGAAAAAAGAAAAGTCCGATAGTAGATACGTGGTGGCAAACCGAAACAGGAGGGATTATGATTACTCCAATTCCGTTTTCAACACCAACGAAACCGACTTATGCTACGCTGCCTTTTATAGGAATTCAACCGGCTTTAATGGACGAAAATGGAAAAGAGCTGAAAGGCAATCAAGTAGAAGGACGATTATGTATTAAATTTCCTTGGCCTTCAATGGCAAGAACGATTTGGGGAAATCATCAGCGCTATATTGACACCTATTTTTCGGCGTACGAAAATATGTATTTTACAGGAGATGGCGCGTTGCGAGATGAAGTTGGTTATTACAGAATCACAGGTAGAGTAGATGATGTCATTATTGTTTCTGGACATAATTTAGGAACCGCACCAATTGAAGATGCTATTAACGAGCATCCAGCAGTTTCGGAATCTGCCATCGTTGGATTTCCACATGACGTCAAAGGAAATGCACTATATGGTTATGTCACGTTGAAGGATGTTGGGGAAAGTAGAAATCATGACAATCTTAGAAAAGAAATCAACCAGCTCATCACGGACCGAATTGGTCCAATTGCCAAACTCGATAAAATTCAGTTTACGGAAGGTTTGCCAAAAACAAGATCAGGTAAGATTATGCGTCGAATTTTAAGAAAAATTGCGGCGAATGAAACTGATCAACTGGGTGATACCAGTACTTTGTTGAATCCTGAAGTGGTTCAGGATATTATGGATAATGTTTTGTAAAGAAACTAAGAATTAAAATGAATAATGAATAATTAAAAATGAAGAATTAAGAATTAAGAGAATTGAATAAAGACTATAGACAAAAATTCCAAATTACAACAACTAAATTCCAAAACAGTATAAATTAGTATGTTGTATTAACTGATTGAGATTTATGATTTTTGCATTTTTTATGTTTACTTCAACTTAGAGAATCTTCTTCAATGGCAATGACGAATGTTTCAGTTTCGTGCGATATTAAAAAGGTACTCACAAATTTTTAGGTTCTATCGCGCACCTAGTTCCGACAAAGTCGGACTCAACGATTTTCAGAAATAATGAGCAATGAATAGTGTTGATTTACTAAATCTAGGAATGGATAAGTAATTCTATAAAGAATCCTGATTATTAAAGTATTAGCGAATGGTGCTTTGCAATTTCCTAACAAATCGTTTTGATTTTTTGGTTCGTTTTGTATCAACACAAAATGAACATAGGAAAAAAAACTAAGCTATAACGAAGTCAAAAACACGGGGTTTTGAAACTCTAATTACCGTTTTCTTTTTTAGCATTAGCCAATTCAACAATAGCCTTCAAACGCGCTTTGCGCTCAGCATCTTTTGATTTTATCTTATTCTTTTTCTGAGCGATTAGTTTACTGTGTTTGGCTTTGTTATTGGTATTTTTCTCTTTTCCCTTTTTTGCCATCATTAGTTGCCGCAAAAGCGGTAATCTTTTTATTTGTTAATAAATATGTACAATGCAAAGCTAAGCATTATTATAATCAAGAATTCAATTATGACTCCTTAACCCATTATTGGATTTTGGGATTTTATTTTTTTGGATTTGAATAGGTTTAAGCATATACTTTTTTAATTTCGCTAAAACAAAAAAAACCTATGCTAAAAGCCGTTTTATTTGATATGGATGGTGTCATTGTGGACACAGAACCATTGCATCGCAAAGCCTACTATCAAATGTTTGAGGATGTAAATATTGAAGTCAATGATACACTTTACGAATCCTTTACTGGGCAATCCACTATCAATATCTGCAAGCGCTTAGTCGATCATTTTAGTTTGACTGAAGCACCTGAAACTTTAGTCAATATTAAAAGAAAACACTTTAAATATTTATTTGAAAATGATTCTGGTTTGGTTTTAATTGATGGCGTTTTAGAGCGTATTAAAGATTATCATGCCAACGGTTTAAAATTGGTTGTGGCGTCTTCAGCTTCCATGCCAAATATAGAGCGCATTTTTGATCGTTTTGATTTGAATCAATACTTCGTTGGAAAATTTAGTGGAGCAGATCTAAAGAAGTCTAAACCACATCCGGAAATCTTTATCAAAGCCGCAAAGCATACTGGTTTTGATGAATCGGAATGTATGGTTATTGAGGATTCAACTAATGGCATAAAAGCCGCACATTCAGCAGGAATTTTTTGTGTGGGATTTAAAAGCGAACATTCAACTGGTCAAGATTATACCTTGGCGAGCATAGTAGTTTTAGACTTTAATGAGATAGCATATTCTAAACAGGACAAGTTTTTTAAATCGTAGTCTTAAATACTAAGAATAATGTAACTTAAAAATAGCTTTGTAGTCTTATAACTAAACCTTCACATCATGAAAAATTTATATCTATTCTTCATTGCATTAACCGCATTTCAATTTACGATTGCACAAGATTTAACGATCCCAGCAGATGTTAAAACTCATATTCAAGAACGAGTTGACCAAGGGTTTAATCCAAGTATTGCCATGGCCTATATTAAAGGCGAAAAGGTTGTTTATTTCAATTATGGCAATACATTATTGGAAAACGGACAACCTGTTGATGAAAATACGATATATGAAATAGGTTCGATATCAAAAGTATTTACGACAATCATGCTGGCTGATGAAGTCCTAAAGGGCAACATGAAACTAACAGATCCAATTTCAAAATATTTACCTTCATTTGTGAATGTGCCAACTGGAAATGAGAAAGCAATTACGTTGAAGGATTTGGCATCACATACTTCGGGATTGCCAAGAATGCCAGATAATTTTAAGCCTAAAGATAGGAGTAATCCATTCGCAGATTACACTATAAATCAGATTTATGAATTTTTATCATCTTTCGAGTTAACTAGAGATATTGGCAGTTTATATGAATATTCTAATTTTGGAATGGGTTTACTGGGACATATTCTCGAATTGCATTCTGGCAAAAGCTACGAGGATTTGGTTATTGAAAAAATTGCAAAGCGATTAGACATGGATGACACCCGAATTGTATTTACGGATAGAATGAAAGAAAGGCTGGCTTACGGTTATAATGATGAGCTCAAACAAACGAACAATTGGGATATAACGTCATTGGCAGGCGCTGGCGCCATAAGGTCTAGCACAAGAGATATGGTAAATTTTATTAAAGCCAATATGGAAACTAACAATTCAAGTTTGAACAAAGCTATGAAATTGAGTCATCAAATTGCATTTTCCGACGCCACTAAAAATTTTAATATTGGTTTGGGATGGCATTTTGCCAAAAATGACTCCATAATTTGGCATAATGGAGGCACAGGAGGTTACAGAGCTTTTATTGGATTTAATAAAAATACGGATGAAGGTGTTGTGGTTTTGACCAATTCAACTTTTTTGGTAGATGCTATTGGGTTAAAGGTATTGGGTCAGGATGTAAAATTAGAATTGCCGAAGAAAAGAGAATTTCCTGATATAGTTGAAGTTGATGAAGCCCTATTGGAAAGTTACACAGGCAAATATCAGTTAGCGCCAGAGTTTTTTATTTCCATCAAAAGAGTTGGTAATCAATTATTGGCGCAAGCAACCAATCAACAAGAATTTGAGATATATGCCTCTTCAAAAAATGAATTTTTTCTTAAAGTTGTAGAAGCAAGCGTAACTTTTAATTCAAATGACAGTGGCGAAACTACTGGTCTAGTTTTGCACCAAGGTGGTCGAAGTATGCCAGGAAAAAAAGTAAACTAAAACTTTTTCAAACATTAACGTCAGACTAACATAGTTTGTTTTTGGTTTTACTTAAATTTAGAAAACCAAAAAATAAATTTATGAAAGTAAACGCATACGCAGCAAATTCGGCAGGATCAGATTTAGAAAAATTCGATTATAATTTGCCAGACATTGGTAAAGAGCATGTGGACATCAAAGTGCATTATTGTGGCCTTTGTCATAGCGATTTAAGCATGATTAATAACGATTGGGGAAATTCTCAATTTCCGCTTGTTCCAGGTCATGAGATTGTAGGGGAGATCATCGCCTTAGGAAGCGAAGTGAAAGGGCTCAAAAAAGGAGATAAAGTTGGACTGGGATGGTTTTCAGAATCCTGTATGCATTGCAATCAGTGCATGGATGGTAAGCAACATTTATGTAGCGATACAGAGGGAACTATTGTTGGTCGTCATGGTGGATTTGCAGACCATGTCCGTGGGCATTGGTCTTGGGTAACTAAATTACCTGATGGCATTGATATGGCTAAAGCAGGTCCATTGTTTTGTGGAGGAATAACCGTTTTTAATCCTATTGTATTGTCTGGAGTGCAACCCACAGATAAAGTAGGCGTTATTGGTATTGGTGGCTTGGGTCATATGGCGTTAAAGTTTTTGAAAGCTTGGGGTTGCGAGGTTACTGCTTTCACGTCTAATAAAGATAAGACGGACGCTTTAAAGAAAATGGGAGCACATAATGTTGTGGACTCCACAGATTCAGACGACTTAGAAAGTATAGCAGGAACATTGGATTTTATCCTAAACACCACAAATGTGAAACTTGATTGGAATGCCTTTTTAACCACATTGGCACCACAGGGAAAATTACACACCGTTGGTGCGGTTTTAGAACCGATGGAAATACCAGCCTTCAGCATGATTGCAGGTGAAAAATCCGTTGGTGGAAGTCCGTTGGGAAGTATAGCCCTAACTAGAAAAATGTTGGAATTCTGTGTGAGACATGATATTTATCCAACAGTTGAAGAATTTGAAATGCAAGATGTTAATAAGGCCATCAAACATTTACATGATGGAAAAGCTCGATTTAGAGTGGTATTGAAAGCATAAACGATTTCATTGAATTTTGATAGCACATATTTTAATGTTTTGTCTTAGTCAAAATTGATGAGCAGTACCTTAATTTAAAAAAAAGCACCCTTAAAATTATAAGGGTGCTTTTTCAGTCAGTCAATGCTGATAACATCTGCCGTTTGTGTTTTTAGTTTTGCGCTTACAGCGTTCACCAGCTTTTGTTTTGCCTGTACATTGTGTTGCTGTAACTTTTTTAGAAGAAGTCGGCGTGTCTTGAGGAGTTGATCTTAAGGCTGTTGACTTGGATTTTAATCTTGTGTTATCTGTGTTTGGTTTACAGGTCTTACAAGCCTGATAACCTAAAGATTTGGATTTTTCTAAGCTTATTTCTTTCTTAGAATATTTCAGATAACGACAATTGCTTTGATGATATTTTTCGCCTGTTTTTGTGGTGTAAACGGTTTGAGCGGAAATGCTATAACCTAGGTTTATGGTAAGAAATAAAATGATTGTTCTTAGCAATTTCATGCTTTGTTTAAGTTGAGCTCGTATTTAATCTTAACGGTTAAAATACAGAATATAAAATAAACACTTCATAAAACTTAAATACTACCCTTCAAAATCCATATCATCACCATTACCATTTTCGCCGTTTCCAGAGCGTTCACGTTTATTTAGTTTTTGATTGAATCTGTAAATCAGGGATAAATTTATTTGTCGTTGTCTCCATTGGGATTCGCTATAGCGCTCAAAGAATTCTGTTGTAGTTAAAGATTTTCGTTTTCTGGAATTCAGTAAGTCCCTTACGTTCAAGGATACTGTGAGACTATTGCTTTTAATCTTAATCTCTTTACTGAGCGCTAAATCAATGGATAATAAACCTTCAGTATCTGACTGAGCGTCTTGTTGAGCACCTCTATAAAAAGCATTTGTTTGCCAATCGATTTGCCAAGGTACAGTCACTTTAGAGCTGAAACGTGCAAACCAACTCGTATTTTTTGCGCTGTAATCAACACCATTAAACGCACCATCAGTTTCAAACTGAAAAAAATTAAAACTGGAGTTGAGGCGTAACCATTTGTTAGGATTATATAAAACACCTAATTCTGCACCTGTACGTTTATTGGTTGAAAGGTTAATAGGAATGGTTCTAATAATATCAATTTCGTCAGTGGTTTGCTGTCCTGTATTTTCTTCTACACGCTCAAAGGAATTGGTTTCAACTTGATAATAAATAGAAGATGTCAATGTCAATTTTTCCCAACGTTTTAGATAGCCTATATCAAAAGCATTAGAAAAAGCAGGCTGTATGTTGGGATTTCCCTGAAAAACATTCGTTCTGCTAGAACGTGTTGGGAATGGGTTGATGAACCAACCTCTTGGTCTGTTGATTCTTCTGTTGTAACCTAAAGTAATACTTTCTTCACTATCAGAATCAGCTCCACTTAAGTTGTAAATAAGATTAACAGTTGGAAATAACCCTAAATAATTATTGTCAAAATCGGTTTTTATAGGAAACTGGTAGGCATTCTCTAAATCTTCGTCAGATAGTCTAGAATCAATATTTCCTTTTAGTTGTGTGTGCTCTAATCTTAATCCCAATAAAAAAGAGAACTTCCCGAACTTCGTACCATATTGGCTATAAATGGCATTTACGTTCTCATCATAATCAAAAATATTGGTAATGGTGTCATTTCTAACAAGCTGACCCGTTTCTAAATCTTCCTGTTCCAATCTGTAATCGGTAATTTCATTTTCCAGGTTACTTCTAAAACCAGCTTCGAAGCGAGAATCTTCACCAATCGGTAACACATAATCTGCCTGAAACAAATATTCCTTTTGATCTTCGTTGGTAAATTCCTGTTCAATCTGAAAAGGTTCAGGATCGGTTTGGTCGGTAGAAAGATAATCTTCATTTAAAAACGTAAACCCTTCTTCACTATCATTTTCGTATTGAAAATCTACTGTCAGTTTGTGGTCAGCATCATCACCAAAGCGTTGAACAAAATTAACTGCAATTTGATAGCTATTATCCTGTTCGGTGTCTCTTTCGCGACGTAGTGTTTCTTCAACAATAATGCCATCATTAAATCGCTCACTTTCATTTATAGCCAAATCTGCATCACTTCCAAATCGATAAAAGAGACTACCTGTTATGGAAGATTTGTCACTGAGGAAATATTCAATTCCCACATTTGCATTATAGTTTCTATTGAGGCGTTCAACTTCTTCGTCTTCAATAATTCTGCGGAAAGTAGGCGAAATAATTTCACCATCTTCTACACGGTCAAAACGGGTAACATCATTAAAACTATTTCTAGGTGCATCAAAATACCTCCAACCTAAATTGGTGAATAAATTATATTTTTCGGTTCTATAATTAAGACTTGCATTCAAACCAATATTATCGGGATTACCGATAGTGGAGTTAATAGAGCCATTAAAACCCAACGTTTCTTTTTGGCGTAAAATGATGTTTAAGATACCTGCTGTACCTTCGGCATCATACCTTGCAGATGGAGACGTAATAACCTCGACACGCTCAATAGCTTCTGCAGGTAATTGACTCAACACGTTGGTGTCCCCAAAACCAGCTAGGGCAGAGGGCTTACCATTAATTAAGATTCTTACATTACCATTGCCTCTAAGGCTTATGGCGCCATCAATGTCTACCGCAACAGACGGTACATTATTAAGGGCGTCACTTACGGTTCCACCAGCTGTGGTTAAATCTTTTCCTATGTTATAAACTTTTTTATCTAGTTTTATTTCAACCGTTGTGCGTTCGGCAACAACCATAACCTCATTTAAGGTATCAACATTCAATGCAAGATAAATAGTTCCCAAATCGGTGTCTTTTGAAATAGTCTGTTCTGGGAAAGTCTTTGTTTTGTAGGATATGTATTCTACGGAAACAATATAAGTTCCTGCAGGAACTTCGACATTAAATTTACCATTGGTATCTGTGATGCCACCAGTTATGATTTTGTTATCTTCTTTTGTTTTAACAACAACCGTTGCATATTCTAAAGGGATGTTGGTATCTTTTTCAAGGACGGTTCCTTTTATTTTAACGTCTTTTTGAGCGAAAGAGAGAGTTAGTGTGAAAACTAAGAATAGTGTAGTACAAAGACGTAATTGCATTACAAAAGTTTAAAGGTTAGTCTGCTTTAGACTTGCAAAAATACCTTTAGTTTAACCGAATAAGGTTAATCTTTTGTTAAACACATTTATTAGAAAAGTGTGTTTTTTTGGATGTTAAAATTAGTCTTTATCTTTTTTTCGTTTTTTCCTTTTTCGTTTTTTCTTCTTTTCTTTTACGACCTCTTTTTCGTCAAAATCACCTTTGATCATATCTTGGATCTTAGTCATGTCGTCCTCAGAAATAAGGTCTTCAAGTTCTTTAAAATGTGTATTTTCTAATTTCTCTATCGCACTTTTTCGATCGATACTATGATTGAACTCCGTTTTGAAAATAACCATTTTTTCATCAAAAAAGCTAAGTATCTTTTGTTTAATGATATGCTTCTGAAATTCGTCTGCTTCTAAAGTCGTTAAGAAGTTGTCAACATATTCTTCCTTTCGTTCTTCAATCTCCCGTTCTCGTTTTGCAATTTCTTCCTCAGTAGGTTCCCTGTTGGTTTGAGGAATAGTATTGGTGGTATTTCTCCGTCTTTGAGCGTGGATGTTTAGACCTAAAAGCAATGCGAAAGCTATTAAAATTATTTTTTTCATTTTTATTATTTTATATGATGTCATTAATAGATTCAGGCGGTCTGCCAATTACTGCTTTTTCTCCGTTCACAACTATTGGTCGCTCAATGAGTTTGGGGTAATGAACCATTGCCGCAATGATTTCAGTATCCGAAAGATTTTTTCCTTTATAATCCGATTTCCAAATGGACTCGTTCTTTCGGACTAAATCAATAGGTTTTATACCTAGTTTATCTAAGATTGTGATTATTTCCTGAGAAGTTAACTGATCTTCAAGATATTTAATAGTCTCAAAATTTTGACCAGATTCCTCAAGTATGGAAAGTCCCTGTCTCGATTTTGAACATCTTGGGTTGTGGTATATTTTAATCATAGCATTTCCCGAGAAAGCGGGAATCTTATTTATTTAGAAATGAAATTTGTTTCAATATTTCAGTAACGTTTTTCTTTATTACAATTATAATGCCGAATCTTCTTTTTGTCCCATTAGCATCAAATACGCTTTCAAAAATGGTTCTATATCGCCATCTAAAACAGCATCAACGTTGCCGGTTTCGTGCGCAGAACGTACATCTTTTATCAATTTATATGGATGCAACACATAATTTCTTATTTGGCTTCCCCATTCAATCTTCATTTTCCCAGCTTCAATATCATCACGTTGTGACATTTGCTTTTGCAATTCTATCTCGTATAATTGGGATTTTAACATTTGAAGCGCTCTGGCGCGATTATCGTGTTGTGAGCGTGTTTCGGAGCATTGAATTTGTATACCAGAAGGTTTGTGTAACAGTTGGACTTTTGTTTCAACCTTATTTACATTTTGCCCTCCAGCGCCACTTGATCGTGCAGTTGTGATTTCAATATCTGCTGGATTGATGTCAATTTCTATGGTATCATCAACCAATGGATATACATAAACCGAAGCAAAACTGGTATGGCGTTTGGCATTACTGTCAAAAGGAGAGATGCGGACTAAACGATGCACGCCGTTTTCACCTTTAAGCCAACCAAAAGCAAAATCGCCTTCAATTTCTAAGGTGACTGTTTTAATGCCGGCAACATCACCATCTTGCAGGTTGAGTTCTTTGACTTTAAAGCCGCTTTTTTCAGCATACATTAAATACATACGCATCAGCATACTTGCCCAATCGCATGATTCTGTTCCGCCTGCGCCAGCTGTAATTTGAAGCACGGCACTTAGACTGTCGCCTTCTTCAGAAAGCATGTTTTTAAATTCCAGTTTTTCAATAGCATTAACTGCGGCTTCATAGCGATTCTCCACATTTTCCATGGGAGCTTCGTCTTCCTTATAGAATTCGTATATGACCTCTAAATCTTCAAATAAGGTTTTAGCTGCATTATAACCATTAACCCAACTCTTTTTCTCCCGAATGGATTTCATAACCATCTCTGCGGCTTTGGAGTCATTCCAGAAATTAGGGTCGAAAGTTTGTTCTTCTTCGTTGGCGATTTCTATGAGCTTAGCATCTAAGTCAAAGATATTGTCTAAGTATGTCTAGACGGGAATTGAGATCTTTTATTTGATCTGATGTTATCATGATTTGAAGTAATTTTATACAAATATAGTATGTGGATTTAAAGTGCCATAATTTTGAATGGGTTTTTTAGAAAGGTCACCACTAATTTCATGAATTAAATCGAAAAGCATAATTTATATGACCTATTTAGATGCATTATTAGATTACGATAATTTTGAGTTGTTTTTAGAAATAGCGTAGTTTTATATTTTATAAATTCGTATCAAAAAAATAGATTCATGATAATAGACTTAAGAAGTGATACCGTTACCAAACCTTCAAAAGCCATGCTCGAGGCGATGCAGGCTGCCCAAGTTGGAGATGACGTGTTTAGGGAAGATCCAACGGTTAATGCATTGGAAGAACGCATGGCACAAATGTTCGGTAAACAAATGGCTTTATTTTTTCCTTCTGGAAGCATGGCAAATCAAGTCGCCATAAAATTACATACCAATCCCGGAGAGCAAGTGATCTGTGATAAATATGCGCATATTTATAATTATGAGGTTGGAGGTGTAGCATTTCATAGTGGAGCGTCTTGTAAATTGATAGATGGAAATCGTGGCATGTTTACCGCAAAACAAGTTGAAGATGCGATTAATCCCTCGGAATATTATTACAGTCAAACCAGTTTGGTGGAAGTAGAAAACACAACCAATAAAGGCGGAGGCGCATGTTGGGATTTTCAGGAGTTTCAACACATACAACAAGTTTGTAAAACCAATGACCTAGGTCTTCATTTAGATGGTGCAAGATTGTGGAATGCAATGGTTGCAAAGCATGAATCGCCAATTCAATACGGGGAAATTTTTGATACTATTTCAGTTTGTTTGAGTAAAGGTTTAGGTTGTCCTGTAGGTTCTGTATTGATTGGCGATGAAGATATTATGAAAACATCGCTCAGTTTAAGAAAACTATTTGGTGGTAATTTAAGACAAGCTGGGTATTTGGCTGCAGCAGGGTTGTATGCTTTGGATAATAACATAGAACGCTTGGCTGATGATCATAAACGTGCCAAGGAGATAGGAGTGGTCTTGTCTAACTTGTCATGTATTGAAAAGGTAGAACCCATAGAGACCAATATTGTGATTTTCGAATTAGATAATAGTGTGGACGAGTCTGCTTTTATAGATCAACTTCTTGAAAAGAATATTCGCATTATTGGTATGGGAAGCAATAAATTACGGATGGTCACTCATTTGGACTATACAGATGAAATGCACGAAAGATTGCTAACAATATTAAATAAATTAGAACTTTGATAGTTTTTTTCTAGTGATTGTTATTAAATTGAGTAAATGACTTTTTTTCTAAGCAATTTTTTTGATATTTCCCCTGCTGGAACAATCAAAATTAACATCACAAAACGTATTATGGAATCTAAAACGTCCTCAATTTTGAGAACGCCATTCAAATTTTACTAATAAAGGGGTTTTTATTTAAACATATCCATACCAGGAATATTTGGCATACCTTCTTTAGCTACCGCCGCAACTTCTGCTTCATGGACGTTAGTGGCTTTTTCAATGGCTTTATTAAGTGTAAGAATTAAATAATCTTCAAGCATATCTTTATCTTCAAGCAGGCTGTCATCAATCTGAATAGTTTTAATAGTTCTATTGGCGGTTATGGTAACCTTTAATTTAGCATCATTACTCGATTCGTCAATTAAAACGGTGTGCAAGCGCTCTTTAGTTTCTTCAACCTTCTTTTGAGCTTCTTTTAATTTGCCCATCATTCCCATCATATCTCCAAACATATTCTCTTGTTTTAAATTTATAAGATGTAAAATTAGTAAATTGCTCGACTTTTTAGACTAAAATTTTCTTAAAACAAATGATAAAAAAATCAGAAATCAAACCTCCTATAGCAAAAAAGATTCCTAATCAATTGGAAAAGCATGGCGACATACGCATTGATAATTACTTTTGGATGAAAGATAGAGAGCATCCAGAAGTGATAGATTACCTTAATGCAGAAAATGAATATTGCGATATGGAAATGGCGCATACCAAGTCGTTTCAAGAGGATTTGTTTGAAGAAATGAAAGCCAGAATAAAGGAAGATGACGAATCTGTACCTTATAAATACAATGGGTATTGGTACATTACAAAATTCGAAAAAGGAAAAGATTATCCTATTTATACACGAAAAAAGGAGAGCTTAGAAAATCCTGAGGAATTGCTATTTGACTGTAACAAGATGGCCGAAGGCGAAAGCTATTTTAAATTGGCAGGAATCAGTGTTAGTCCAGATAATAAATTAGTGTCCTATGGTATTGATACTACGGGAAGACGAAACTACACCATTCATGTTAAAAATTTAGAAACAAATGAAGTCGCCTTGGATCGAGTTCTGAACACTACAGGCTCTTCCAGTTGGGCAAATGATAATGAAACCTTATTTTACACCAAAAAGGATGAGGTGACCTTAAGAGCTTTCCAAATTTACAAACATCGATTGGGCGATAATACTGAAGACGAACTCGTTTTTCAAGAAGGCGATGATACGTTTGGCGTTGCGGTTTATAAATCGAAATCCAGAAAGTATCTCATTATTGCTTGCTATAGTACCTTAACCAATGAATATCATATTCTTGATGCCAATAATCCTGAAGGAAAATTTCAAGTATTTCAGCCTAGAATAAGAGGTTTGGAATATAGCATTTCCCATTATGATAATCATTTTTATATACTTACCAATAAAGACAAAGCGACCAATTTTAAATTAATGAAAACGCCAGAGTCTAATACTAAAGTTGAAAACTGGAGAGAAGTCATTGCGCACCGAAAAGATGTTTTGTTAGAAGGTATAGACATTTTTAAAGACTATTTGGTCATAAGTGAACGCAGCAATGGTTTAAATGAAATTCGAATAAAACGATGGGATGGAAGTGAAGATTACTACTTGCCATTTGATAACGAAACTTACACAGCATATACGGGAACCAATGTAGATTTTGATACCGAAATTTTACGGTATGGCTACAATTCCATGACAACGCCATCATCTGTTATTGCATTTGATATGCGCACTAAAACAAAAATCGTCTTAAAGGAACAAGAGGTTTTAGGCGGAAAATTTGACAAAGACAATTATACATCAGAACGTATTTGGGCAACTGCAGAGGATGGTACAAAAATTCCAATGTCTGTGGTTTATAAAAAAGGGATAAAGAAAGATGGAACAAACCCCTTGATGCAATACGCTTATGGAAGTTATGGCTCTACTATAGATCCTTATTTTTCAACGATAAGATTAAGTTTGTTAGATCGTGGATTTATTTATGTCATTACCCATATTAGAGGTGGAGAATACTTAGGACGTGATTGGTATGAAAATGGTAAATTACTGAATAAGAAAAATACGTTTTCAGATTTTATTGCGTGTTCCATTCATTTAATAAAAGAGCGTTACACATCTTCTCAGCATTTATATGCCATGGGCGGAAGTGCAGGCGGTTTGTTAATGGGAGCGATTATTAATCAAGCACCTGAACTATACAATGGTATTGTTGCTGCAGTTCCTTTTGTCGATGTTATAACCACCATGTTAGATGATTCTATTCCTTTAACTACGGGTGAATATGATGAATGGGGAAATCCGAACGATGTTTTGTACTACAATTACATTAAATCCTATTCGCCATACGATAATGTTGAAGCTAAGGACTATCCTAATATGCTGATTACCACAGGGCTTCATGATTCGCAAGTGCAATATTGGGAACCAGCAAAGTGGGTGGCAAAATTGCGCGATATGAAAACAGATTCTAATAAATTATATTTAAAAACCAATATGGATGCTGGTCATGGTGGAGCTTCGGGACGTTTTGAAAGCCTAAAGGAAGATGCAGAAGAGTTTGCTTTTGTACTTGATTTAGAAGGAATTTCCAGTTAATTCAAAAAAAAATGTTACTTTTGCGAGGTTTTAGGTGTCTAATAAATAATGACTACTGAAAAATTTCATTTTATGAACAACAACAAAAATGTATTTGATAATGTGTTGCAACTAATCGGTAACACTCCCCTAATCAAATTAAATAGAATGACTGCTAACTTCGATGGTGACTTTTATGCCAAAGTAGAAGCGTTTAATCCAGGTCATTCTTCTAAAGACAGAATCGCATTACATATTATTGAAGAAGCTGAACGCCAAGGTATTTTGTCTCCTGGTGATACTATTATAGAAACTACCTCTGGTAATACTGGTTTTAGTATAGCTATGGTAAGTATTATTAAAGGGTACGAATGTATTTTAGCCGTAAGCTCTAAATCTTCTGCAGATAAAATAGACATGTTAAAGTCTATGGGAGCAAAAGTCTATGTTTGTCCAGCACACGTAAAAGCGGATGATCCTCGTTCTTATTACCAAGTGGCGAAACGTTTGCACGAAGAGAATAAAGGGTCTATATATATCAATCAGTATTTTAATCAATTGAATATTGATGCCCATTACTACACTACTGGTCCAGAAATTTGGGATCAGACGGAAGGCGAGATTACACACCTTATTGCATGTAGTGGTACAGGAGGAACTATTTCTGGAATTTCGAAGTATTTAAAAGAGCAAAACCCAAATGTCAAAGTCATTGGTGTTGATGCTTATGGTTCAGTTTTGCAAAAATATCACGAGACACGTGAGTTTGATGATAAAGAAATTTATCCTTATCGAATTGAAGGTTTAGGTAAAAACTTAATCCCTTCTGCAACGGATTTTGATGTTATTGACAGATTTGTAAAAGTCACAGACGAAGAAAGTGCACATACAGCGAGAGAGATTTCAAATACTGAAGGTCTTTTTGTAGGTTACACGAGTGGTGCGGCAATGCAAGCGATTAAACAATTACAAGAGGAAGGCGAATTTAAACCAACGGATAAAATTGTAGTGATTTTCCCAGATCATGGATCACGTTATATGAGTAAAGTCTATAACGATAAGTGGATGGAAGATCAAGGCTTTTTTGATAGTAAATCTGAAGTCCAAGCTACAATAGAATATATAAAGTAAAAGATTAAAAATAGAAGAAAACCTATCGTATATAATTATGATAGGTTTTTTTTTGTTTAAAACTTTGATCATAGTTAGAATAAATAAATTATGCGGTCATCATATTATTGCCTAATTTTGCAGACACTAACTAAATTAAATTAACTAATGTTGAAAGTGTTTTAAGTGTGGGTTTTTAACGTTTAGGACAGGATTAATAGCAATTTTAACGCATGAAGGATTTATTTGAAAAGATTTATAGGGATAAAGGGCCACTGGGTAAATGGGCTGCACAAGCAGAAGGATACTTTGTGTTTCCTAAACTTGAAGGTGAGATTTCTAATAGAATGAAATTTCAAGGGAAAGATGTTATTACTTGGAGTATTAATGATTATTTAGGTTTAGCAAATCACCCAGAAGTGAGAAAAGTGGATGCCGAAGCTGCAGCAGCTTATGGTTCTGCTTACCCAATGGGTGCGCGTATGATGTCTGGTCATACCGATTTACATGAGCAATTGCAAAATGAACTTGCCGCATTTGTCCAAAAAGAAGCCGCTTACTTATTGAATTTTGGCTATCAAGGTATGGTATCTACTGTAGATGCTTTAGTCGGTAAAGATGATATTATTGTTTATGATGTCGATGCACATGCTTGTATCATTGATGGTGTAAGATTACACCATGGTAAAAGATTCACCTATAAGCATAATGATATTGAAAGCCTAGAAAAAAATCTGGAGCGCGCCACAAAAATGGCTGAACAAACAGGTGGTGGAATTTTAGTGATTTCTGAAGGTGTATTTGGCATGAGAGGTGAGCAAGGACGACTTAAAGAAATTGTTGCCCTTAAAGAAAAATTCAACTTTAGATTATTTGTTGATGATGCCCATGGTTTTGGTACTTTAGGGAAAACTGGTGCTGGAGCAGGTGAGGAACAAGGCGTGCAAGATGATATTGATGTCTATTTTGCAACCTTTGCTAAGTCTTTAGCAAGTACTGGTGCTTTTATTGCAGCTGATCAAGAAATTATAGATTATTTAAAATATAACTTACGTTCTCAAATGTTTGCCAAATCATTGCAAATGCAATTGGTGGTTGGTGCTTTAAAACGTTTGGACATGTTACGTACCATGCCAGAACTAAAGCAAAACCTTTGGACCATTGTGAATGCTTTACAATCAGGCTTAAAAGAACGTGGTTTCGATATTGGAACAACTCAAAGTTGTGTAACACCTGTATATTTAAAAGGAAGCATTCCTGAAGCGATGGCTTTAGTAAGGGATTTACGTGAAAATTACGGAATATTCTGTTCTATAGTGGTTTATCCTGTAATACCTAAAGGGATGATTTTGTTGAGAATGATTCCTACAGCAACACATACTTTGGAAGATGTAAGGGAAACACTTGATGCATTTGATGCCATTAGGGAGCGTTTAGTAAATGGAACTTACAAAAGAATGTCTGCAGCCTTAATTGCAGCTATGGGTGAATAATTAGAAACTCATTAGTATATAAAAAAACGGTTATTACTAAGAAAAGTAATAACCGTTTTTTTTATTCATTTTCTAAATGCTATAAGTCCTTCACAAAAGTTTTCCGTCTGGCATATATCTTAGGATCAAAATGCTTCCATATTTGTTTAATAGCCACATTATCTTCAAGCTCGGGAGTTCTGTAGCAGGTTTCAATCCCTTTTGCTGTAAACGTTTCATAGTATTCATTGAAGATCAAGGCGTGTACACCTTTATTTTGATACTCTGGCAGTATGCCAATAAGATAAAAAATAACTTCTTTGCTATTTTTTTTCGCTTTTAAAATATGTGTAAATCCAAAAGGAAAAAGTTTTCCATTAGCTTTTTGTAAGGCTTGGGCAAACCTTGGCATTACAATGGCAAAACCAATAAGTTTGTCATCTTTGTCCAGTATAAATTTGATGTATTCCGGATTGATGAAACTGATAAATTTCTTTTTGAAATATTCCTTTTGAATGTCCGTGATTTCCACAAAAGACGATAATGAAGAATACGTTTCGTTAAAAAGGTCGAACATTCGGTCTGCGTAAGGCATTACCTCCTCAGTTTTGGTGAAAGACAAAGCTTTTACTTGGTAACGACGTTTTATAAGTTCCTGTGCCTTTTTAAAAAACTCTGGCTTTACATTGCTAAACGGAAATCTGCTTTCTGCGTACTCCTTTTCAATTTTGTAACCATGGACGTTATAATGATTCACATAATAAGCATTATTGTACCAAGTAATCATGGTCGCCAAATGGTCAAAACCTTCAGTCATCACACCAACCTTATCTAAGTTGGAAAACCCAACAGGGCCTTCTGTGTAGCTCAAGCCATGTTCTCTTCCAATGTTTTCAACCGTTTCTAATAATAGTCTACTAACGTCTAAGTCGTCAATAAAATCAAACCAGCCGAAGCGCATTTTTTTGATTCCTTTTTTGTCAACTTCCAAATAATTTATAATCGCAGAAATTCTACCAACTATTTTGCTGTCCTTGTATGCAAGGAAAAAACGGGCTTCAGCATCATTGAAAATAGGATTTTTGTCTTTATTAAAAGTTTCTAATTCTTGTTTGATAATTGGAGGTACCCAATATTTTGAGTCCTTGTATAATTCAAAAGGAAACTTAACAAATGCCTTTAAATCCTTTTTTGATGTGGCTTCTTTGATTGTTATCATGTAGTGAGGAGAGCTAAATTAGGAGTCAAAATCATCTTCTTTTTTCTTCTTTTTTTTCTTTTTTCGCATTTTACCGTTTCCGTCTTTGGCGGAGTTACCATTATCAATCTTTTTGTCCTTATGGAAATCCAAGCGATAAGAGGCTCCAAAAGCGATATTGAAAATGGAAGGTGTATCCTTAGTATTAAAGGCGATATTGGCATCGAGCTGAAAATCCTTGGTCCAAAGATAAGCGCCTCCAAACCTAAAAATATTATCAGCATAAAAATCACTCTGAATACCTTGGGTTTCGCCAAATACAACCCATTGAGGTGTAAAAGAATGGGTTAAGGTTAATATATATGAAAAATCGGATTGGTCTGTACCAATTCTATCCTTTATTAAGTTCATCACAAAAACCCAACCGCCATTAAAGTTGTTTTGGGTAGCAATCATTACTTTTGGACTAAAACCTTCAATGCCAGAAGCTGTGTAAGGATTGTCTTTGGTGTCATAATTAGCTCCAACATAAACAGAAACAGCTGGTATTAGTGATTTCCAGCTAAAGCCTCTATTGGCATGGTAGCTGTACAAATTTGGTTTTGCATCTTCTGCATTTTTGTAAGGGTCGTAAACTAGGTATTTAGCGCCTAGAGTGAAATTTTTAAAATTAGAACGTGTATCTTCAATAGCTATAGTCCCACTGTTATAAGTTATGTTATCGTTTTGATAAATGCCATCAAGTGATAGCTCCAGCTGCTCAAAAAGTAATCCATATCGAAGCGCAAAATCGAGACCAAATCCTGAGACTTCATAATTTCGGAGCGCATGCTCTTCTTTAACGGTGAATGCGCCAGCTTCAAACTGAACTACTCCTGTACCAACAGAGAAGGCACTTTTTGAAACTCCAGGACGATTAGAGTTAATGACTTCGGTATATTGAGCATAAGCAGAATTAAAGGATATTACAATTAATAAAACAAGGGTCGATTTGAGTATTCTCATTGTTTAAGGATTTAAAACCGTTCTATCTATTGAAGATTTGAGCCAAATATATAGATTTTATAGTTTTTTTAAGGAATAATAACGTAATATAAATGACGATAATTGTATTTTTGAATATTACAATGTTTATTATTCAATTAGCTTGATCCATGCAATTACTGAGAACTATTTTAATTATTTTACTGGTTTATTTCGGTTTTAAGATATTGGCACGTCTCTTTGCGCCTTTATTGGTGCGTTTTGTGGCTAAAAAAGCCGAACAGAAATTCGGGGAACAATTTGGTGGATTCCAAAATCCTAATCAGCAAAGACAACAACAAAAGGAGAATGAAGGGGAAACCGTTATCGATAAAATGCCGAATAAAAGTAAATCTTCAAACGACAAAGTAGGCGAGTATATCGATTACGAGGAAATTGAGTAACTCAATTCCTGCTTGGTTACTGAGCGAAGTGGAAGTAAAGGCAGGAATCTTATAAGTTGTTTCAATAAAAATAACTACTTTTCAGAATCATTCAACTTAAAGTATTTTCATGTCTTTTTCAATAAAACGTTTTTTGCCACATGTCCTAATTTTAATAGGATTTGTAATCGTGTCTTTAGCTTATTTTAGTCCTGTTTTACAAGGCAAAAAAATCAATCAAAGTGATATCATGCATTATATTGGTATGGCTCAGCAGCAAAAAGAGTTTGCCAAGTCCACAGGAGAAGAAACGTACTGGACCAATAGTGCTTTTGGCGGGATGCCGACTTATCAATTAGGGGCTAAATATCCTCACAATTACATAAAAAAACTCGATTTAACCTTACGTTTTTTGCCTAGACCAGCAGATTATCTATTTCTTTATTTTATTGGTTTTTATATTTTATTGTTGTCATTAAAAGTTGATTTTAAGCTGGCAGCTCTTGGTGCATTAGCTTTTGGATTTTCGACTTATCTCATTATTATTTTAGGTGTCGGACATAATTCTAAAGCACATGCTATTGCTTATATGCCGTTGGTTTTAGCGGGAATTGTCCTCACTTTTAGAAAGAATTATATATTAGGATTTCTACTCACCACTATTGCTTTGGGGCTAGAAATTGTTGCTAACCATTTCCAAATGACCTATTACCTTTTATTATTGGTATTGGTTTTAGGCTTGGCGTATCTTATTGACGCTTACAGAAAAAAAGTATTGCCACATTTCTTTAAATCAGTTGGGTTGCTTTCTGTTGCAGCCATTTTAGCCGTTGGTCTCAATGCCACTAATATTATGGCAACGCAAGAGTATGTAAAAGAAAGTGCTCGTGGTCAAAGTGACTTATCTATTAATCCTGATGGTTCGCCAAAAGAAGTCACTTCAGGATTAAGCAAAGATTATATTACCGAATACAGTTACGGAATTTTGGAAACCTTTAATCTCTACATCCCAAAATTTATGGGAGGTGGAAATTATGAGGATGTTGGCAAAGATTCCGAAACCTACGAAGCCTATATTAATTTAGGAGCTTCACCAATCGAAGCTCTCGATGCTGCCCGAAATGCACCAATGTATTGGGGAAATCAACCCATAGTTGAAGCACCAGCTTATGTTGGAGCCGTAATAATTTTCCTATTTATACTAGGCTTATTTTTAGTAAAGGGCAGATTGAAATGGTGGCTTGTAGGTGGAACGATTTTATCACTTTTATTGTCTTATGGAAAAAATCTCGGGTTTCTAACTGATTTCTTTATCGATTATGTGCCTTTATACAATAAGTTTAGAGCCGTAAGTTCTATTCAGGTTATTTTGGAATTATGCGTTCCTGTATTGGGCATATTTGCTTTGGTTCGCTTATTTAATGACTTCCAAAAAGAGGAAGAAAAGTTAAAAGCCTTATTATATGCCTTAGGAATCACTGCAGGTTTAGCTATCATCTTTTTACTGTTTAAATCCACATTATTTGATTTTGAAGGCTTAAGGGACGACCAATATATTGAAGCCTACGGACAACCTTTTATGGATGCTGTTATAGAGGATAGAAAATCCCTATTGACAAAGGATACCTTAAGAACATTGATTTTAGTGTTATTGTCAGCAGGAACGATTTACCTGTTTCTGAAAAAGAAATTATCAGAAACTTTAGTCGTCGTTGTATTTGCCGTTTTAATCCTTTTTGATTTGGTCAGCGTGGATAAAAAATATGTCAATAATGATGATTTTGTGTCGGCCATTAAAGTTGATAAACCCTATCAGCCTAACAGTGCAGATAAGGAAATTTTAAAAGATAAAGGGCATTTTAGAGTGATGGATATGTCTTCCGAAGGTCAGCGAATGCCAGCAAAAGCGGCTTATTATCATAATTCTTTAATGGGTTATAGTGCTGCTAAATTAGGTCGTGCAGAAGAATTGTTGGAATTCCATGTGTATAAAAACAACATGAATGTCCTCAATATGCTTAACACCAAATACATTATTGCCGAGGAGCAAGGACAGATTTTTCCATATACCAATACAGAAGCCAATGGCAATGCTTGGTTTGTGTCTAAACTTAAAGTTGTTGCTGACGCCAACCAAGAAATTTTGGCTCTGGATAGTTTGAATACTAAGACTTCAGCGGTTTTAGAAAAAAAGGTTCAAACAGATCATAATTTGAAATCCACCTATCAAGTTGATTCTACTGCTTCAATTCAGTTAAAAGAATACCAACCAAATTACTTAAAATACGAAACCAATAATAGCAATAATGGATTGGCTGTATTCTCAGAAATCTACTATGCTAAAGGTTGGAACGCTTATATCAATGGTGAATTAACACCACATTTTAGAGTAAATTATGTGCTTCGAGCTTTAGAGATTCCAAAAGGAAATCACACCGTAGAATTTAAGTTTGAACCACAAGTTGTAGAGACCGGAAGTAAAGTGGCTTTGGCAAGTTCAGTTGTATTAGGACTTTTGGTTTTGTTGGGTCTATATTTTACTTTTAGGAAAAAATAAAACTAGCTGTCACACTGAGCGCAGTCGAAGTGTTTCTTTTATAGTAAGTTAATTATTAATATTAATGAGATTCCTGCCTTCGCAGGAATTTAGGATGGGCAAAAAACAGATTCTAATCATAACATACTATTGGCCACCAGCTGGAGGTCCTGGCGTACAACGTTGGTTGAAATTTGTAAAATACTTGCCAGAGTTTGGTCTTGAGCCAATTGTCTATTGTCCAGAAAATCCAAATTATCCTATTGTTGACGAAAGTTTGGTTAACGAAATTCCAGATAGCATTACCATTTTAAAACACCATATTAAAGAACCTTACAGTCTGGCTGGCTGGTTGTCCAAAGGTCGTTCTAAAAAAATCAGTTCTGGCGTTATTCCTCAAGCTAAAAAGCAAACCTTAGTTGAAAAAGCGATGCTCTATATTAGGGGAAATTATTTTATTCCAGATGCGAGGAAAAATTGGGTAAGCCCTTCGGTTGAATTTCTTTCAAATTATATAAAAGAACACGAAATAAAAACCATAATTACCACAGGGCCACCTCACAGTTTACATTTAATTGGCTTACGGTTAAAAGCAATATTGGATGTGAAGTGGCTTGCAGATTTCAGAGACCCATGGACAACCATTGGCTACCATAAAGATTTAAAATTGACAGAAGTTTCAAAAGCAAAACATTTGGAATTAGAGCATAACGTTCTAAATTCAGCTGATGAAATCATCGTTACAAGTAATCATACCAAAAACGAATTCCGAACCAAAACCAAGCAACCGATTTCAGTAATTACCAATGGTTATGATTCCCATACTATTAGCGTAGAAAAAAAGGACGAGTTGTTTACCTTATCTCATATTGGCTCATTATTGTCTGAAAGAAACCCTGTGGTTTTGTGGGAAACGATTTCAGAATTAATAAGGGAGAATGAATCTTTTTCAGAAGCTTTTAAATTACAATTGATTGGTGTGGTTAGCGATGATGTTATAGAATCGATTTACAAAAATGGACTGAAAGATCACGTTGACGTAATTGGTTATGTAAATCATGAGAAAGCCATAAAATTTCAAATGACATCACAATTATTGTTGTTAATTGAAATCGACTCCGAAGACACTAAAGCCATCATACCAGGAAAAGTTTTTGAATATCTGATTTCTGAAACACCAATTTTAGCTATTGGCCCAAAAGATGCTGATGTGGAACAAATTATAAAGTCCACCAACACAGGAGTGTATTTTAATTACAACCAAAAAGTAGAATTAAAAGCACAAATCTTATCTTATTTCGAAGCCTTTCAAAACAACAGCTTAAACGTAAATGCGATAGGTTTACAACCTTATAGTAGAAAAGCATTGACTGAAAAATTGGCGAATTTGATTAAACATTGTTAGTAATCCTGCAAGGTTTCTAAAACCTTGTAGGTATGATACTTAGCTGTTTTTTTGTCAAAATCTACAAGGCATGTGTTGAACTTGATTCAGCATCTAAACTTGCAGGTTAGGGAAACAATTTTCACGTAGTCATTTTGGAATTTGAAAATTTAAAGTTGTTATTTGTAAAATGGGAATCGTATTAAACCAATCTTTTAAAAACACCTTAACCACCTATTTAGGTTTCGGGATTGGAGCCATTAATACGCTTTTTCTTTACACCAATTTTTTAACAGACCAATATTATGGCTTGGTCGCTTTTTTACTTTCAGCAGCGAATATTATGATGCCTTTTATGGCATTTGGAGTTCATAATGCCATTGTAAAGTTCTATTCCACTTTTAAATCAAAAAATAGTATCAATAGTTTTCTGACCTTGATGTTGTTTCTGCCACTACTGTTTATAATCCCAACTGTTTTTATTGGTTTTTTTGCCTATGATACTATTGTAGAATGGCTTTCAAATGAAAACCGAATCGTAGAAAATTACATTTGGCATATTTTTGTTTTGGCGGTGTCTATGGCTTATTTCGAAATCTTTTTTGCATGGACCAAAGTGCAAATGCAAACCGTTTTTGGAAACTTGATGAAAGAGATTTTTCATAGAGTCTGTATTATGTTTTTACTGGTTGGCGTGAATTTAGATTGGCTCTCAGTGGACCAATTTATCATCGCCCTCGTTGGAGTCTATGTTTTACGAATGCTTATCATGAAACTTTATGCGTATTCGGTAAGGTTCCCAAAGTTAAAATTTCAGAAATTAGAGAATCAATTTTCAATTATGAAGTATTCTGGCTTAATGATTATTGCGGGTTCAGTTGCCATGTTAATTCTCGATATCGATAAGTTTATGATTGGCCTAATGTTACCGGATATTGAACAGGTCGCTTATTACAGTGTTGCTATATTTATTGCTACGGTTATTGCGGTCCCACAACGAGCCATGCACCAAATTATGTTACCTCTAACGGCTAAGTATCTCAATGAAAAAGATCATTTGTCTTTAGAAGATTTGTACAGACGCAGTTCTATGACGCTTTTGGTGGTCAGTGGTTTTATCTTCTTGTTGATTATTTTAAATATCAATCAGTTGTATGAGATTCTGCCGAAGGAATTTACAGGAGGTCTTTTTGTTGTCTTAATTGTTAGTTTAGCAAAACTCTATGACAACAGCTTAGGAAATAATAATGCTATATTATTCAACAGTGATTATTATAGGATGGTCTTGTTTTTTGGGGTTTTATTGGCGATTATGGCCATTGTTTTGAATGCTGTTTTTATTCCTATTTATGGCATCGAAGGTTCAGCATTTGCAACATTTTTAGCTGTTTTTATTTATAACACGATCAAAATTATATTTGTAAAGCGGAAATTTAATATGTTACCGTTTACAATGGGCTCGGTAAAGATTGTTATAGTATTGATAGTGTTGTCAGTGGCTTTTTACTTTTGGGAATTTCCATTTCATCCCATACTGAATATCACTTTGAAATCTGCATTAATCGGTTTTGTTTATTTAATTATGATTTACAAATTGAATGTTTCTTTGGATATTTCGAGTCAGATAAGGAAGTATTTGCGGTTGAAGTAATCTTGTGAAGTTGAAATTGAATTTGAAGTTGAAATTGAGTTATAACTTTATGAATAAAAATGATTTCAATTAAAAATAATAATGCTAAATGAATCAAATCAATAAAACAAAAGTAACAACTCAAAAACTTAAAAGCTTATTGTTAATTACAGGTCGCATTGTGGATTATCATAATAAGTTGACAATTGCAAAAGGAGAACATTTTAATTTGTTTTCGGTTTTAAAAATAGAGACAAGAGAAGATAAAACCCATTCAGCTTTTCTGGCAGAATTATTAAACCCAAATGGCTCTCATCAAATGGGTGATATATTTTTAAAATTATTTTTAAATGTTGTAAATTATGAGGAAGATAGCATAGAAAAAAATAACATTTTATATGACGCTTTTAATAGTAAAGAAGCTTTGGTTACAACTGAATTTTATATTGGGAAAGTGGATTTAAAGAATGAAACAGGTGGTAGAATTGATGTTTTTTTAAAAGATAAAGCTGGAAATACAATAAGTATAGAAAATAAGATTTATGCTAAAGACCAACTCAAACAAATAAAACGTTATTTTAATTATAACCATTTAAAAAACAAAGTTTTTTATTTGACCTTAAAAGGTAGTAATCCTGAAAAAAATAGCAGATTAAACCTCAAATCTGGTGAACATTTCTATAATATAAGTTATAGGGAGCATATTGTTGAATGGTTAGAACTATGTTTAAAAGAAGTTCCAAATTTTAGTGGTTTAAGAGAGGCAATTAATCAATACATACTATTAATTAAAAAATTAACGAACACAATGAATACTGAGAATGAAAAAGAGCTTTTAGAAATTATGATGGCAAATATCGAAGAGTCAAAATTTATAGCTGATAATTATGATAAGGCGTTAAGGAAACTAAGACATAATTTCAGGGAAAATGTAATTGAAGTTTTAAGAATGAGACTCAATGAATCTAATTATCAAATCGATGCTGGTAGCCCAGTTAAAAATAAGTTTTCACAAATTTGGATTCGTTTGAGAAGTAATCCCAATCCATACTTTTTGTTTGGTGTAGAATCTTTTAGTGGAGCAGGTCTTAAAGATGGTGATATGTTTGTAGGTATTATAAGTGTGAAAGGTTCTCCAATAGTTGAAAAATTGCCAGATGAAAATAGAATTAATAATAGTTGGCGCCAAGTCCATTTTTTCAAAACAGAAAAATTAAACCCAATAAATTTAAGTCATAATTATACCATTAAGATACTGAATAATAAAGATTCTAAGGAGTACAAAGCATTATTAAATACCTGTTGCAATCAAATTGTAAAATTTGTGGAAGATTATGAGAGAAAATTACCTAAAGAATTGTTTTATAATAATATGGAATGATATTGCAATTAATACCTTTATTAAGAGATTCCTGCTTTCGCAGGAATATAAATATAAGAATGTCCCGTAAGGTGCTCTGAGGCATACATCATACGGGACATCCAACCAACCAAAAAAACTCTTTATCCTCTTGTTCGTCTTGAGCTAGATCTTGTAGAACTTTGGTTGCTCTTTCTACTTGTATTAGATCTGCTTTGTACAGACGGTGATTTTCTTTTATTCTGAACAGTACTTCGCTGTCTTGGACTTTGCGACGTTCTGTTATTATACGTACGAGAATTTGTCGCTTTCGGTTTTCTTAACGAAGTAGTTCTCGTTTTATTATTAGACACAGCTCTATTTGTTCTGGTCACATTTTTATTCGTATTTCGTGTTGAAATCGAATTATTGCTACGCGTTGTTCTTGTGGGAACTTTTACTCTCGTATTAGAACGTGTAGTAATTGCTTTATTAGTTCTAGTTGTTCTTGTTGGAGCTTTTACTCTAGTATTTGAACGTGTGGTAATTGCTCTATCATTTCTAGTTGTTCTAATAGGTGTCGAAACTCTAGTATTAGATCTATTAGTTGCATTGGCACTACGAGTTGTGCTTGTCCTAGTCGCATTCGTTTCACTTAAACGTGAAGCTCTTGTACTTGCTATTGCTCTATTGTTTCGTGTCGCACGAGTCCTAATAGTTCGTTCTCTTTCATTTCTCGGCGTTTGTGCATAACTATTGGTTCTTCTTGTAGAATTAGAACGTCTCACAGCATAACCGTTATCTCGTCTTCCAATGTTATAATATCTCACGTTATTCGTATAAGGTCTGTAATAAATATGTCTTACAGGTGCGTAATATTGTCTGTATGGATTAACGTGCACAACACAAAAGTTTACATGAGGTACAGCATAAAATCGGTGCCATGGTCTGTAAACATACGCTTTGTTATAACTGTTGATGAAACCATCATATCTCCAGAACGTATTGTTTCTATAATAAACATTAAGTCCACCAACGCGATTAATTCTACCAAAACTATTGTAGTTGATAAAAATGTTTCCAATCTGATTGACACGTCCATAGTAATCATAGTATATAGGCGTATTTTCAATTTGAATAATCGCACCAAAACTATCATACTGTACGTAAGGGTTATAATCATAACCTGAGTTAAAGCTTAAACTGAAACCAGGTCTATCAATATTGACACTTACATCTGGACCGTAGTTTGGTATATAAAAATCAAACTGGCCATCTGCAAAAACTGAAAACTCAATTCCGGCTTCATTAAATATGAAAGAATTACCATAACCTCTTACATAGTTATTAATTGAAGCTTCTGCTTCAGATGTGGTTGTGTTGGTTGCGAATGCAGTTGCGCTCATGGCGACAAAGGCTGCAAATAAATATAGTAATCGTTTCATAATAATTGGGTTTTAAATTAAACTCATATAATATAAAACAAACAGCGTGCCAAACTTCGTAAGTGCTTTGTAGAGTCTTTAAAATCGGTGTTTTATAAGGATAATTTAATTCGATCTAATAATTCATTAAAAAAAAAAGAGGTATTTTTAAAACGAACTAATTATCAATTTTGACTCATGAAAAAAGCACTACTATTTTTTGTATTATTTGGTTATAGTTTTATTTCGAAAGACAAAGCAATTGAATATGTTTTAAATGAGAATATTAACTATTACGAAGATTCAATATCAAAATCTGACAGTTATATTAAAGAGCGTTGTGTTTTAGATATTTATTACCCTAAGGAAGTGAAAAATTATTCAACTATAGTTTGGTTTCATGGTGGTGGTTTAACAGGAGGGAATAAGTTTATTCCTGAGTCTCTCAAAGATAAAGGCGTTGCAATTGTAGCGGTTAATTATAGATTAAACCCAAATGTAAAAGCACCTACCTATATTGAAGATGCAGCGGCAGCAGTAAGTTGGGTATTTAAAAATATACAAAATTACGGAGGCGATCGATCTCGTATTTTTGTTTCTGGACATTCCGCAGGCGGTTATTTGGCAAGTATGATTGGTTTGGATAAATCGTGGTTAAATACGCGTGATATCGATGCCAATGATATAGCAGGATTAATTCCCTTTAGTGGACATACAATAACGCACTTAACTGTTAGAAAAGAACAAGGCATTCCTGAATATCAACCAGTGGTTGATAAATATTCTCCTTTGTACCATATTAGAGCAGATGCACCTCCTTTGCTTTTAATCACAGGAGATAGAGAGTTAGAGATGTTGGGACGATATGAAGAGAATGCATATTTAGCACGTATGATGAAAGTTATAGGCCATAAAGAAACTTTACTATTGGAGTTAGATGGTTACGATCACGGTGGAATGGCTTATCCTGCCTTCCCTTTGCTATTAAAGGAAGTTAGAAGAATTGAGACTATAGAAAAACCCTGAAATGCTTGGGGAAACATTCAGGGTTTTTGGTAATCAATCAAAATCTCAAAATTTGATTTTCTTTTGCTTCAAGGTTTTTCCACCTTTTCTATAGTAGTAATAATCATCGTCGTTGTTGTTCCAGTCATCCTCATTCCAGTTATTATGATTTGAATCATCAAAATGATCTGCAGAACAACCGGTTATACCACAAATACCACAATTTTGATTATTAAAATTTACAAAACCTCTGGTTCCGATGACTTCGCCATGTCTGTTTGTTAGAATTCGTAAACCACCGACTTGCACCAATTGATGTCCTCTATATCCCAAATACACCGAACCGACACGTTTGAGTCGCCCTTGTCTATCGTAATTAATAAAGACATTCCCAATACGTCTTACTCGTCCTTCGTTGTCGTGTTTAATTAAAACACCTCTGTCATTAACATTTTGAGTTGTTCCTGGGGCACCATAAGTTCTATTGGTGCTGCGTCTGGTTCGTGTATTAGAACGTCTGTAGTAATAATTGTTGTCATTTGGTGCTGTGGTAAATAGTTCGGTATTAAAATCGAAGCTACCATCAGCAAAGACCAAAAATTCCACGCCTCGTTCCACAAACAAAATAGGTTGAGCATATCGATTGCGCGCCGTATTATAATCTTCCCCAATTAAAACAGCATCTCCTGCTGTTGTTGCTGTGGCTGATGTTAATCCTATTAACACCATGGCCATAAAAAGTACTTGTCTTTTCATAATTTATAGGTTTTTAGATTTGCCCAGTCGCTAATTCGTTTAGGACTTTTGGACTTAAGCTATTGGTTAGGGATTTTCAATTAGCGTGCCAAAATATTTAAGTGACTGAAATTCAAATTTTTAGTTGGTTTTTGAATTTGAGATCTGAAATAATTTTAATTTAGACTCTTCTTTTATAAAACGAATGGTGTCATAAAATTTAGTATTTTTAAACCAAGACTAACCATCAACCATGAGCACCAATCAAGTAAATTGTAAAAATTGTGAAAAACCTTATGAAGAAGGGTTTCAATTTTGTCCGCATTGTGGACAAAAAACTAATGATGAGCTGACCATTGGAGTGCTCTTTTACAATACCATTAGCAACTATTTTTCATTTGATGCCCGTTTTTTTAAGAGCTTTATACCGTTGCTATTTAAACCGGGTTATCTACCTAAAGAGTTTATTAAAGGAAAACGATTATTGTATTTGCACCCAGCGCAGATGTATTTATTTATTTCTGTGGTATTCTTTTTCATTTTTTCATTTAGTGCAAGGGAACAGGCGGATTCCTTAAATCAGGAACTTAAAAAAACGCTGAGGACGGATGAGGAGGTGGTCGTTTTGGATTCGATCAAAGCAAAAGAGAAAGAGGTTAATCTAAAAATTGAAGATTCATTAACTAGAACCGAAATAAGAAAGGCACTTGAGGATAATCAATGGATCACGAAAATGTCAGATAAGGAGATCGATTCTATTGTGAATCTAGAAAATGTTCCTAAGAAAACAGATTTTTCATTAGGTTTTAATGAAAATGAAATAGATTCATTAATAGCTATAGATGCTCCTGATGAAGAAATTTATAAAGTTATGGGCATGGATGACGACGATGGTTGGTTTATGAGAAAAGTGTATGCTCAAGGACTCAAGTTTTATCAAGCTAGGGATGGCGGTAATGTGTTACAAGCGTTTTATGATACGGTGCCAATAGCCTTGTTCTTTTTGTTGCCGATTTTTGCGCTCATCATAAAGGTACTGTATTTTAGAAAAGGAAGATATGCACATCATTTGGTCTTTAGTTTTTACTTTTTTTCATATTTATTTACCGTTTTCAGTGTCATTTTTGGTATCAATCTAATTTGGGATATACCAGACTGGATTGATTGGCTTGTTGCCTTGTCGACTTTTGTTTATTTAATGATAGCTTTGAAAAGATTTTATAGTCAAGGTTGGATTTTAAGTTGGTTTAAATGTAGTGTGGCAACCTTTACTTTTATAGCCGTTGTAATTCCAACTGCAGTAGTAATTTTAGGGCTTTTCGCATTTCTATTCTATTAATCTTCAATAGAACCAGCATGCCAAATAGGAATATTTAAGAATTGGCTCAAAATTTCAGCATCAATAATAATTGCTTTTAAATTGCCATGATCAATTATATTTTTTCTAGTAGCATCCTTCAGAACTAAGTTGAGTTCAAAACTTTTATAAGAGCCCTTATCACTTTTTACGTGTTCGCCAATAATTTGAATGGCAACAATAGATTTTAACGGTATATAATTTTTTGAAGTATCCTTTTTTATGGTGTTAACGTCAATTTTATAGGCTTTGTAATAAATGCCTAATTGCTTGTCAAAAACACGAGGCATATAGAAGAAATAAAACATTAATCCGCCTGCTGTGGCAAAAATTAGTCCGAATAACAATAAAAACCACTCGATTTCAGCAAAATCGAAGCCATTGTTTAACAGTGGATATAGTCCAAAAAATAAAACACCTAAGCCTGCGGCTAGAAATGCAAAGTTGAAAAGCGCCACACCAGTTGAAGGTTTATAAAGTATTTTAGAACTCGATTCTTCTATCAGAACATGCGTTGTAAAATTTGCGCCACCTGATTTTAGAGGTGATGTTGACACTTTAGATTTTAGAGAATTAGTCTCATCATCGATAAAAGCATATTTTCTAAAATCAATTGAAATATCATCAGACCTATTAGATAACTCCATTTTACAATTTCTCTTTCAAATATTTTCCAGTGACCGATTTTTTATTTTTTGCAATCTCTTCAGGTGTACCTGAAGCCACAAGTTGTCCACCATGCTTTCCACCTTCTGGTCCTAAATCGATAATGTAATCCGCACATTTAATTAAGTCAATATTATGTTCAATAACAATAATCGAATGGCCCTTAGCGATTAATGCCTGAAAAGATTTCAATAATTTTTTGATATCATGAAAATGAAGTCCTGTGGTCGGTTCATCAAAAATGAAGAGTGCATTATCGCTTTTGCTGCCCTTTCCCAAGAACGTGGCAAGTTTGATACGTTGAGCCTCACCGCCAGAAAGGGTAGAAGAGGACTGGCCTAAAGTCACATACCCTAAACCAACGTCTTGAAGCGGTTGTAGCTTCTTTTTGATTTTTGTTTGCTTATAGGTTTTGAAGAAATCGATGGCATCATCAATAGTCATATTCAAAATATCATCTATGGATTTATCTTCAAACTTAACTTCCAATACTTCTTTTTTGAAACGTTTTCCGCCACAAGTATCACAAGTTAAATGCACATCTGCCATAAACTGCATTTCAATCGTCACTTCGCCTTCGCCTTTGCAGGTTTCACAACGGCCACCATCCACATTAAAACTAAAATGTTTAGCAGCATAATTTCTAATATTGCTTAATTTTTGAGATGCATACAACGCACGAATGTCATCATAAGCCTTTATATAAGTCACGGGATTAGAACGAGACGAGCGACCAATTGGGTTCTGATCCACAAATTCCACATGCTGAATATTACTATAATTTCCTTTCACTTCTGAAACTTGACCGATTTTATCACTAAAACCTGTCAGCTTCTTTTGTACCGCAGGAAAAAGGATTTTTTTAACCAAGGTACTTTTTCCACTTCCTGAAACTCCAGTAATTACAGTTAGCATTTCTAGCGGAAACGTCACGTCAACGTTTTGTAAATTGTTCTCGCGAGCACCAACAACTTCAATACCATATTTAGAGGTTCTTCGTTTTTTAGGCACTTCAATTTCCATTTGACCATTAAGATATTTTGCCGTCAATGTATCTGAATCTAAAATGGCTTCAAAATCTCCAACAGCAACAACTTCACCTCCAAAAGTGCCGGCCTCTGGTCCGATATCAATTATGGAATCAGCGGCTTTCATTATATCTTCGTCGTGCTCAACCACAATAACGGTATTGCCTAAATCCCGCAAGGACTTTAAAACCTCGATTAAACGTTCCGTATCTTTGGGATGTAAACCAATACTGGGTTCGTCCAAAATATACATGGAACCAACAAGACTACTTCCTAAAGAGGTGGCTAAATTGATACGCTGACTTTCACCACCTGAAAGTGTATTCGATTTTCGGTTTAATGTTAAATAATTCAACCCAACATTAGATAAAAAGCCTAAACGTGTGTTGATTTCTGTTAAAAGTCGTTTTGCAATTTTGAAATCATGAGCATTCAATTTTAGGTTTTTGAAAAACACAATCAGTTCATCTATCGGTAAATCTACTAAATTAGTGATAGTAGAACCATCGACTTTTACATAATTAGCTTCTTCACGTAACCGCTTTCCCTTACAAACATTACATTTCGTTTTACCACGATAACGGGAAAGCATCACTCGATTTTGGATTTTATAGGCTTTCGATTCCAACTCAGCAAAAAAAGCATCCAAGCCCTCAAAATATTTGTTGCCTTTCCAAATGAGTGCTTTGTTAGCATCGCTCAATTGAAAATAGGGTTTGTGAATTGGAAAATCAAAATGATGGGAGTTGTTGACCAATTGATCTCTGTACCAACTCATACTTTCACCTCGCCAAGGAAAAATCGCATTTTCGTAAACCGATAATGCTGTATTAGGAATTACCAAATCATCATCAATACCAATGACATCGCCATAACCTTCACATTTTGGGCATGCGCCATAAGGATTGTTGAAGCTGAATAAATGGGCGTTTGGTTCAAGAAAAGACATGCCATCCAATTCAAATTTATTATTGAAAACGGCTTGTTTATGGTCGGAAAGGGATTCAATGATACAAGTACCAACACCTTCGTAAAAGGCAGTTCCTACAGCATCAGCTAAACGATTTAGAAAATCCTCATCCTCTTTAAATACAATTCTATCAACAACTAAGAAAAGATCTTTGTCCGTTTTGATTTTGGTTTTTAAGGCATCATCAATTCTAACCACCTCATCTTTTACTTTAATACGTGCATAACCTTGCTGTTGAAGTGTTTGAAGTTTATTTTCAACCGTTCGTCCTTCTTCTAATATAACAGGTGCTAAGAGTAATAATTTGCTGCCTTCTTCAAATTTTGAAATGAAATTAATAACATCGGAAACAGTATGTTTTTTTACTTCGTTGCCAGAAATAGGTGAGTAGGTCTTCCCGATTCTAGCGAATAATAGTTTGAGATAATCATAAATTTCAGTCGTCGTCCCAACGGTGGAACGTGGGTTTGTAGAATTCACTTTTTGCTCAATCGCAATGGCAGGAGCGATACCTTTAATATAATCAACTTTGGGTTTATTCAGTCGACCTAAAAACTGGCGTGCATAACTGCTCAGACTTTCTACATAGCGTCTTTGACCTTCGGCATATAAGGTATCGAACGCCAAGCTCGACTTTCCTGAACCCGATAATCCTGTAATAACCACCAGTTTGTTTCTTGGAATAACAACATCGATATTTTTAAGATTATGCAGTTTGGCTCCTTTTATAATGATGTTTTCTTTTGGGCTAACGTCTAAAACAGTAGAATTCATAGGTTGCTTTTGGTATCTAAGTTTGCAAAGATACTATAATAGCATATAACCATTAAAATTAGCGGCATAATTCATTTATTGGAAGTATCATGTTTGTCCAAGTTCTATTTTCATCCATAAAAGGAACTGTTTATCCGACAAAATGTTAAATTTTAATACTTTTTTTTGTTTTTTCGGAATGATTGTTGTTATATTTGACACCTATTCATTTATAAAAATAACCGCGTATAGTATAATATTACTTTAAAAAAATAGCTTTTAACCCCAAACTTAGTACCAAAATACTAGGCTTTAAAGTAATTATTATGAAAAGAGAACTTATCCAAGACGCGGAGTTGGTCAGCGACTACATTAACGGCAACGAGAATGCCCTTTCAATTTTGATAGAAAGGCATAAGCAAAAAATTTACAGTTTTATTTATTCTAAGGTTTATGACAGAGATGTTACTGAAGATGTTTTTCAGGATACCTTTATTAAAGTCATTAGAACTTTAAAACGCGGAAAATATAACGAAGAAGGTAAATTTTTACCTTGGGTAATGCGAATTGCCCACAATTTGGTTATTGACCATTTTAGAAAAAATAAGCGTATGCCAAAATTTCAAAATGCAGGTGACTTCAGTATTTTTTCTGTGTTGAGTGATTCGAGTTTAAACGCTGAAAAAACGATTATAAAGAACCAGGTAGAATCTGACGTTCGACGTATAATAGAGGAATTACCAGAAGATCAAAAGCAAGTACTGTTGATGCGTATGTATCAAGATATGAGTTTTAAGGAAATCTCGGAACGTACTGGTGTAAGTATCAATACGGCATTAGGAAGAATGCGCTATGCCTTGATTAATATGCGAAAGGTAATTGAGCAAAATAATATAGTTTTAACAAATTGATACAATAAAGCATATAAAAATGCGTTTTTGCTATATATAAACTCATAAATAGTTAAAATGGCACAAATTTACTCTAATGCTTCCCCAAAAAAGGATAACCTAAAACCAAAAGACGAAACGATAAGTTTTCTTTTGAATTACTCGAAGGCTTTAAGTGTTATAAGTTATAATAAATTGAAGTTTGAAGCACTTCTAAATTGAATTAATTTTAATGGAAAAATCCTGATGTGAAAACATCAGGATTTTTTTGTTAATAACAATGCTTCATAGTTTTGAGTTGTGAGATACTCTTGTTTTAAGGCTTTTAAATATTGAATGGTCTTTTCTCTTAAAGTATGATTCTCTTTTAAGCAATTTTTGATGTTTTCGTCGTGAATCGTCAAGATGATGTACCAATGGCCAGTTCTACTTTTATAATGGTCTTCAAACAGGCGTGAGTTACCATTGTTTTCTCTTTTGGCATCAATGGCGATCAATGGAAGATTTATCATTTCGTCAGTTCGTTCTGCTTCATAATAAGAAAGGTATAAGGTTTGCCCCTCAATTTTAATGGGTACATTACTACCTACATTGACATTGTTTAATCTGTATTTTTTATTGATGTAAGTATAGAATTCATCTGCATCTTTAGAATCTTTAAATATGAAGGCCATTTCCCTTGGCATATTTTTCTGAAACTTTTTTGCCTGTATAATTTTATAATCTTGATTCTTAAATTTTGGAGCTATTTTAACTGGAATGCAGGAGGTCACAACAAAAGCTAAAAATAAAATGGAAAGTTTTTTCATGAATTGATGGTTTTCAGTATGGCCACAAGAATTGTACCAATGGAGTTTTTTAATTATGAGAGATTAGAGTAAGTTTTACTTTACACTTTACACTTTACACTTTAAACTTTACACATTACACATTACACTTTACACATTACACATTACACATTACACATTACACATTACACATTACACTTTACACTTCACACTTTCTACTGAACACTGAACAATTTTCCCCTTAGGGGAAATGTCCGTAGGACAAAGGGGAACTGACTACTGCCACTGAGACTGAGACTAAAAACTAACGCTTCTTCTTTTTATAATAGTCATTCAAGACCGATTTTCTGCCAATCGTTTTAGTGATAATATCCTTTTCCAAATCCCAACCACGAGCAGGTGAATACTCTCTTCCATACCAAATAATTTGAAGATGGAGATCATTCCAAAGTTCTTCAGGAAAAATACGTTTAGCATCTTTTTCGGTTTGTACTACATTTTTACCATTGGTTAAATTCCAGCGGTACATTAAGCGATGAATATGAGTATCCACAGGAAACGCAGGAATATCAAAAGCTTGTGATAAAACCACAGCAGCTGTTTTATGACCAACTGCAGGTAATGCTTCAAGTTCCTCGTAGGTTTTTGGTACTTTACCATTGTGCTTATCAATTAAAATATGGGATAAGCCATGGATGCCTTTGCTTTTCATTGGAGACAAGCCAACCGGTTTTATAATTTCCCTGATTTCCTCAACACTCAGTTTAATCATATCGTATGGATTGTCTGCACGTTTAAATAGCAACGGTGTGATTTTATTGACACGTACATCTGTACTTTGTGCCGACATCAAAACCGCTATCAATAAGGTATAGGGATCTTTGTGTTCCAGTGGAATCGGAATTGTAGGATATATTCGATTTAACGTATTTATAACAAAATCTACCTTTTCTTGCTTAGTCATTCCTTGTATTTTTACAGAAACAAATTTACATAATTATGACACACTTAAAAGCAGGAGACAAAGCACCAGATTTTTCAGCAAAAGATGAACAGGGAAATACAATCTCATTATCAGATTATAAAGGTAAGAAATTGGTCGTTTTTTTCTATCCAAAAGCAAGCACGCCTGGTTGTACTGCAGAGGCCTGCAACCTAAATGATAATTATGAGCGCTTTAAGGCACAAGGCTTCGAGATTTTAGGAGTCAGTGCTGATAGTGCTAAAAGACAATCTAACTTTAAAAATAAATACGGATTTCAATATCCATTATTAGCGGACGAAGATAAAGCGGTTATTGAAGCCTTTGGGGTTTGGGGACCTAAAAAATTTATGGGAAGGGAATATGACGGTATTCACAGAACCACTTTTGTCATTGATGAAAATGGTGTTTTGGAAGATGTTATTACTAAGGTAAAAACTAAAGCTCATACGGAGCAAATTTTGGAATCCTAAATTAGACGATTCTGATAATTTTAATTTGTAGCGCAACCTTTTACTGTTTTTTCATCTATTAAATAAACAGTAGCTATGAAAACGTTAGTTTATTTATGTTTTGGACTATTATTGTTGTCATCTTGTAACAATGATGACGATTCAAATACGCAAACTCCTGAATTAGTTGGCAATTGGAAATTAATAGCGATTTATGCTGATCCAGGTGATGGCAGTGGAACATTTCAGCCTGTTGACAGTGACAAAACTCTAACTTTTTTTAATGATGGAACGGTTACATCTACTGGCGATTTATGTTCTATGTTCGGTGATGTAGGCAATCCGTCAAGTGGCACGTATTCTGAAGTTGATTCTGTTATTACTCCAGATGATTGTCAGGAATCTATTCCTAATTGGAACTATTCATTTGTTATAGAGGGAAACTCCCTAATGTTATATTATCCTTGCATTGAGGCCTGTGTAGAAAAATATAGTAAGCAATAACGGTTTTATATAAGATTGGTTAGATACGTTTGTTATCCACAGTAGTACGTTCAGATTCTAATTCAATCGTAATTTTATCTCCTTGTTCAACCAAAGGTCTAATATTTTCTACTTCATCCCAATTTTCTTTTGCACTTGGTATTTGGTCAGGATGTAAATGATAAACAGCGAATAGCTTCGCATCAATTGTCATATTTTGTTCTTTGGCGTTTTCCAAAATCCAATAAGGAACAAATGCTAAATCAATTTTTTCCATTTTCCCAATAGTTTTAGGTTCGGTTGTATCGCCTGATAAATAGATTTTTTTGTTGTGCCAAGTAATTAAATACGAGTAGTGGCGGAATGAAATTCCAAAAACAGTATGGTCAGTTTTAAATGTTTCTATTTCAAAATTTTCTATGGATTCTCCTAACTCTTCTAATTCCGAAATATTAGAAACACCATATGTCTCTCCGCCTTTTTTCTTTATTACTTTTTTTAGATTCCTTTTAGAGTAATGGTCAGAGTGTTTATGGGTGAAAATGAAAATAGAATTTTCTTTAACACTATCTAATTCCGATTCTTCAAATTCCATATAGCCATGAGCTCCAGATTTATATGGGAAATCTATATAGAAATTTGTGATTCCATCAGTCATATGTAATCCACAATTCCCAATAAATTCGATTTGAATTTCTTTTATTTGTGAAAACCCAAAAGTTATAATTAAGCAAAAAATCAGAGTAAAATTTCTTTTCATATTCGTGGTTTAATATTTTGGGCAATTTGAATTTTTAGCAAAAAAAATGCGTGCCAAAAATTTAAATCAGTACGCATTTTATTTATTATAAGTTTTGGTTTTAATTCTTATGCATAACCTCCTCTGCTTCGTAACCAAACAAGCTTTTTTCCTTAATCAGTTTAGAAACACCTTCTGGTAGCATAGGTTCCCAACCGTCTTCATTTTCTGAGATCATTTTTAGAACGGTTCTTGAGAAAACAGAAAGGTTGGACGTATCATATTCAGAAATATCCACCACTTTGCCGTTGTACTTAAAGAATTTGTAAAGTTCTTTCATACGTGGATGTACCTTAAGGTTTTCGCTAGTGGTTAAGCTGCCATCGTCATTTTGCATCGGATATAAATACACACGTAAATCTTTATAGAACAGTTTTCCAAAGGCCTCTAAAATTCCACCACTTAAATGACGGTAATATTTCTCATCAAAAATATCAACAAGATTGTTGATACCCATTGCTAATCCCATTCTTGCTCTAGAATATTGAGAGAAGTATTCCACCAGTTTGTAATATTCTTGGAAGTTGGAAATCAATACGGTTTGTCCTAATGAACATAGAAGTTTCGCACGATCCATAAAATCTTGCTCATCAATTTTACCTTCGGCTCTTAAGTTAGATAAGGTAATTTCGAAAATAACTTGAGTTTTATCCTTATCCACTTTATTCTCTTTAATGAACATTTCGTAGGATTTCTCAAACATATCCATGTTGACCTTTGTAACAGGTCTGAAGCTACCTCTAAGTGTTAAGATATTCTTTTTGTAAAGTACACGCGCTGGCAAAACATTATTCCCATCTGGCGCGAACATTACGGCATCAGTCATATTATTTTTAACCAGCTGCAAACTCATTAATCGGTTATCTATATTTTTAAAAACAGGACCTGCAAAATTGATGGTATCAATTTCTAACTGGTCTTTATCTAAGTGATCGTATAAATAACGTAATAATTTTCGTGGTTGATTGTATTTGTAAAACGCACCATAAATTAAGTTAGTTCCTAATTTACCGAGTGTCTCTTGCTGTAAACGCGCATCGGTTTCCTTAAAACGAATATGTAAAACAATATCATTATATTCAGCACCTGGAGCAACTTGATATTTGATCCCAACCCAACCATGGCCTTTGTACTTTTTAGCAAAATCTATGGTAGCAACGGTATTGGCGTATGAGAAGAATATTTTGTTTGGATGCTTGTCCCTTGTAATGCGCTCTTCGGTTAGAGCAACTTCATGATTTAGCATTTTACGAAGTCTGGCCTCAGTAACATAACGTTTGTCGTCTTCAATGCCATAAATAGCATCACTAAAGTCTTTATCGTATGCAGACATGGCTTTGGCAATGGTACCAGAAGCACCACCTGCCCTAAAAAACTGACGAACCGTTTCTTGACCTGCTCCAATTTCAGAAAAGGTACCATAAATATCGGCATTAAGGTTAATTCGCAAGGCCTTGTCTTTAAGTGATGGAATATTTTCAAATTCCGTGTCGCCTGTGTACGTTACATCCTTCATAGAAATTGGGTTTATGTCGTTATAAGCAAAGGTACAGTTTTACTATCGCAAACAAAAAAATAAGTTTATTTTTGTTATTCCGCTTCAATATTAAGCATTGCTAAACTCATTGAGATTGAAAATTACATTTTTAGGTACTGGCACATCACAAGGTATTCCCATCATAGGAAGCGATCATCCTGTTTGCTTAAGCGACAACCCTAAAGATAAACGCTTACGGGTCTCGGTTTTGGTAGAATGGGACGATTATACGTTTGTGGTCGATTGTGGACCCGATTTCAGACAACAAATGCTCAGGGCAAAAGTCACTAAAATCGATGGTGTTATTTTTACCCATGAACATGCCGACCATACGATGGGATTAGATGACATTCGTCCGTTTTTCTTTCGTCAAGGCGATATTTCACTCTATGCGCATCAACGGGTGTTTAAGGCTTTAGAGAAACGCTTCGACTATATTTTTACAACAGAAAAGAAATATCCTGGCGTGCCGAGTGTGACAAAGATTGAAGTGAAAAATGAATCCTTTTTAGCAGGGAATCTTGATATTATTCCTATTGAAGGGTTGCATTATAAGCTTCCCGTTTTTGGATATCGATTTCATAATTTTGCGTACTTAACCGATATGAAGACTGTTTCGGACGAAGAAATAGAAAAACTTCAAAATTTAGAGGTTTTAGTGATTAATGCCCTACGGATAGAACCACATATTTCACATTTCAATTTAGAAGAAGCCTTAAATTTTATTCAACGTGTGAATCCTAAACGCGCTTATTTAACGCATATCAGTCATCTTTTAGGGTTTCATGATGAAGTACAACAAAACTTACCGGAAAACGTTTTTTTAGCTTACGATAACTTGCAAATTACCATTTAGATATGAAGCATAAAATTTTAATGTACTTATTCATTTTTTCTGTATTACTGCTCATTTTTCAATATGTGAATTCAAAAAACATCATTGATAAATATGAAAAAGATATTGTGACTGTAAAATCCCAGCTTTCCGAAAGTGAAGAACGGATTAAAACTTTGGAAGCACAGAATTTTGAATTGGGTTATTTCAATATTGAAGGCAACGAGGATGCCTTAACGTATTTTGAAGCACAAGGTTATAATACTGAAAAATTGATTCCTGCAATTATTGAAGGCCTTTATAATATGAATGATTACGAAGGCGAGGATCATCCAATTGTGCCTTATGTTTCCATGACGGATTCTAAATTATTAATCAATAAAGTCCGAATTTTAAATCACAAATGGATCATTGCCAATTTTACGGATGGCGAATTTTGGGGCGAGATATTTGTCTCTTATGAGATAGATGAAAACAACGATCTTAAATATAAATTGGTAGAGTATTTAATGTACCCGAAAGTAGGCTAGGGATTATTATATCTCAAAAATTATTTAAGTATATGACAAAAATATAAGGAATGAATTTTTTTGCCACGAATACTCGAATCTTATATCTGCGATAAATCGAAAGTATATAGATTTTGGAAACAGACCTTAGGTCTGTTTTATCGGTGATATAGATAGTCAATTATTTTATCTTATAAGAAACGATTGAATTCGTGTATTCGTGGCAAAATTTATAGTGGTAAAACGTAATATTTTAAAATGAACTTTCAATCTAATGCATTCGAAACGAAATTATTAGCACGAATTCTTTTCCCTTCGGGAAATTGAAAATATTCCATACTATCAATTTTTGTCATGTACAAAAAAAAATTATATAAAATGGAAAAATTAAGGAACATAACATTATTGACACTTATAGCTATTTTGATGAGTTGTAATTCAAACAAATCAAATAAGAATTCCAATAGCGAAGCCATAAATCAAACAAATATTGAAACAGATACTTTAACCAAGCACCTAAAGCCATTTATACCTGAATTACCAACTATTGGACTTTTAATGTACAATGGGGTGTTGCAAAGTGAGGTTATTGCGACCTCAGACGTTTTTGCAAAGCCAACGGCAGACGGAAAACAATTGTTTAATGTAGTGACTATAGCCGAAACTAAAAACCCCATCACCACCGAAGAAGGGATGCACTTTGTACCGGATTATACGTTTGAAAACTGTCCAGAACTAACCGCTTTATTTGTGCCAAGTGCTTATGATATGTTTGCTCAAGTGCACAATGAGAAAATCGTGAATTTTATTAGAGCAAAGAATAAGGAAGCCGAATATGTGGTCAGCAACTGTGCTGGTGCGCAACTTATTGGTGCTTCTGGAATTGCAGATGGGAAGAAAATTGTCACTTGGATAGGTGGCGGCGAACAACTGCAAAAAGAATATCCGAATTTGAAAGTCCAAAACGATAGTCTCGTGACTTTTGTAGAAGACGGTAAATTCAGTTCCTCCAACGGGAATTTGGCGAGTTATATTTCAGCATTGAATTTGGTTGAAAAAATGACCAGCGCAGAACACCGAAAGTTTGTAGAAAGTTATTTGTATTTGGATAGGCTTCAGGAATGGGAAGACTAGCAAATAAATTCAATTTAGACTACCTATATTTATCCAACCAAGCCTTTAAATCATAAAAGTTCTGAGGTGCAACGCCGTGTCCAACAGGATATTCCTTATACACATGATTAATGTTCAAGGCCTCTAAAAAAGCGGGTGTTTTTTTAGCCCAATCCACAGGAATGACTTGGTCCACGGAACCATGGGAGCAGAAGAAGTTAAGATGGGCAACATCAGAGGGTTCAATCGCTTCTGGTAAAATATCTACATTGATATACCCACTTAAGGCGATGATATTCTTTACTTTTTCAGGATAGGTCAATGCAACGGCATAACTTAATATCGTACCCTGACTAAAGCCTAAAAGGGTTACATTGTTTGCGTCTACAGCATAAGTTCCACAAGCGTAATCAATAAATTCGGCTATTAATTTCACGGATTGTTTGGCTTGTTCGTTATCGCTCCATTTTCCTTTTTCGGCATCAAAATTTATGGCGTACCACGCATTTCCATAGGGTTGCATGGTGTAAGGTGCTCTTAAGGAAATGATCATAAATTCTTCTGGTAATTCCGAAGCGAACGAAAACAAATCATTTTCATCACTACCGTAACCATGGCACATGATGAGTAATGGTGCGTTTTCTTTAAGCGAAGAAGGTCTTGTAATATAATGTAGTTTCGACATGTTTATTGGCCAATTGATTTAAAAAAATTCTGAAAAAAGTCACCTAGCATTGGGATTTTATTCAGCTTCCCAGTAATAGCGCCATAAATACCATACAGATATAAAACGGAAAAGAAAATCCAAAAGGACATGCTTGCCATCATGCTATCCAAGCTACTGACCACAAAGGCGATAATGATGTAAAGTAGGCCTAACCCTAGACCTTGTCTTACATGAAACGCAGTAAACGGATTGCGTTTATCTTGGTTCATAAAAAAGGCAATGAGTGTTCCTAACAAGGTTAAATAAGCAACCAATGCCATCGTTTTCCCCTCTTCAATAGTAGTGTGATCCATTATTTTAATACCATTTTATTATTAGCAATAACGCCATAAGTTGCGCCTTTCAGTTTTGAACCCAAAAACATACTATTCTTAGAACGGGACGACAAGTGAGTAGTAGTAAACTCGTATGTTGTATCTGGATTAAACAATGCTAAATCTGCAATTTGACCTTCGCTAATCGCAGTTTCAGAAATGCCAAAACGGGATTTACCTTGAGTTAATAGACTGACCGTTTTTTTAGTCGTAAAGATGTTTTGGAGTGCACCAAAAGCCGACTCTAAACCGATGGTGCCATATTTAGCATAATCAAATTCTATTTTTTTATCTTCAATATCTATCGGATTATGGTCTGTGGTGACCATATCGATGGTGCCATCTTTTAGGCCTTCAATCAACCCCTCACAATCAGTTTGTGTTCTTAAAGGCGGAAGCACTTTAAAATTGGTATCGAATTCTTGCAAAACATCATCCGTAAAAACCAAGTTATGAATGGCCACGCTACACGTTACATCCAGTTTCTTAGCCTTTGCAGCACGAATCAATTCCACTGATTTTACTGTTGAAATCGTTGGTATATGAAGTTTGCCTTCGGTATATTCCAATAGGAATAAATCTCGTGCGACTTGTAATTCCTCTGCTAACGCCGGATTTCCTTTTAATCCTAATTTAGTACTGTTTATATGTTCGTTGGCAACACCAAGTCCCGAAATTTTTGATTCTTGCGGAAACGAGAACACCAGTCCATCAAAATTACTGGCATATTGCAAGGCAATTTTCATCAGGTTTGGATTGGAAATCGGTTTTTGGTAATCGTAAAAAGCAACCGCTCCAGCATTACCCATATCAAACAATTCCGCTAAATCCTCGCCTTTGCTTCCTTGTGTCAATGCGCCAGTAGGATAGAGCTTAACCGCATTGCCATTTGCTTTAGACTTCACAAATGTAATATCTGCGTAGCTATCAATTACAGGATTGGAATTGGCGTTTAAAACTACCGACGTAAAACCAGAACGTGCAGCAGTTTTTAAACCGTTGCTTATGGTTTCACGTTCTTCGTAACCCGGTTCACCAAAAGAAACACTGCTATCAAACCAACCTTGCGACACATGCAAGTTGTCCAGTTTTATTTCTTGGTAATTATTAGGATTGGCAATGCGTTTGGAAATCTTGGAAATACGACCTTTTTCAATTAAAATATCAACCGTTTCATTGTGAAAATCACTTTTAGAATCAACGATGGTTGCAGATTTTATGAGTGCGTTCATTTTTTTTGGTTATGTGAGATATTAGATTATTAAGTTATAAAAGCAAAACGACTAAATAACTCACTAACATAATAACTTTTTTAAATTTTTTATTTCAAAAATTTCAAAAGCAGCATTTCTATAATTAAAAATACTAGTGCAAAAATAACAAACCATTTCCATAACGCATTAATAGTTGTGTTACTTTTTATGTTGTTAATGGTCGTGGCTAAACTCGATTCTACGTTTGCATCTGCCAAGGTGTTTAAATCATAGTAGCTGAGATTGCTTTCTGTTCTGTTATAATTGAAGCTTAAATTTTGAAGTACATTGTCCTTATTCTTAACCTTCAGAATTCCGGCAGTATTAGGGAAATCTTCTGTTTCCAAAAGCACAGATTTGCTATAGGTTTTTTGAAGTGGAATCACAGAGTTTTCGTCAGAATCTAGTGTTAAAATATCATCTTGTCCAATGGACGTCTGAATCGCAATAGAATTTGGTTGACCGACGGTGTAATATAATTTTGACAATTTCAAACTCTGTAATCCTAAATTATACAGCACAGGAATGATTAATTGTGAATTTTTAAAGTTTGAATTATCCGAATTCAAAGCTGCAGAAAAGGCATAGGTGTTTGTGTTTCCCACTAAAAAAGGCGAGCCATCTTCATAGGACAAAACAGAGTTGGAATTGGAAGAAAAACGATACGATTTTGCCACTTTAGGATATTGAAAATTAGTCACTTTTGAATAAAAAGCATTCGCTAAAAGTGGATGGTTATAGTTGATGCTTGTTATTCTTTTTTCATTGGCGTTTTGATCGGAATAACCATTACTGTTAGACGCACTAAATAACTGATTATAAGAATTTAAATCAATTTTATCAGCAGGAATTACCAAGAGTTTTCCACCATCGTTTTTAAAGGCAATTAAAGCCGTTTTTAAGGCATTTGAAATAGTTTCAAGTTCATTAAGGACAATGAGATTTTGTTCAGGAATCAAATTAAAATTAAGTGAATTCAATTTGAAACTTTTAAAGTCAAATTCATCATCGGTATAAATCCGATTTAAAAACGAATCATCCGTTGCTTCATTAATAGTCAACACCTTAATTTTAGGTTTTGAATTGATATTGAAATAGAACGTATTGTCATATTGCAAGCCTGCATCGTCTATGGTTAGTTTACCATTAATCACCTTATTATTGGCAACCGTAAACGTAGCTTCTGCTTCTTTGTCTATATCAACGGCACTTTTTGTAAGCAACACCTCATCATTGAATAACGAAATCGTCACATTATCGATAGGTTCGGCTTCATTGGATAATTTTAACTTAAGGTCTAGAGTTTCAGCTGTTGCGTTAGACACATAGATACTATCGATACTGATATTGGAAACCAAGGTCGATTTCGGTTGTACCAATTTTAGTTGCACCGTAGAATCTGCTTCAAAATTCAATAGATTTCCTTTTTGCTGAAAATCGGACACCAAAACCAAATTCCGAGTCGCAGCACCTTCATTTAAAAACAACTGTTTTCCTTTCAAATAAGCCGCATCATAATTGAGCTGTGTTGGGGAATGTGACAATTGAATCAAATCATTTTTCAAGGCTTTTACGGTTGTGTTTCTAAAGGTTTTATCATTAGTAAACAAACTGATGGTCTCATCTTCAGGTAAGGTATTTATGATATCTTGAATGGCTTCGTTAAGCAAGGTGCCATTGCTCCCTTTGGCTTGCATGCTGAAGGAATTGTCCAAATAAATTACGGTTTCTTGGGCTTCATTGAAATCTTCTGTATTCGGAATAAAAGGTTGGGCAAATGCAATGATAACGCATGCTAAAAGAAGCATTCGTGTAAAAAGTGTAATCCATTTTTTAAGCTGTGAGCTCTTTCGTGTTTGAAGCTTTACTGATTTTAAAAACTTTACATTCGTAAATTCAACTTTCTGAAAACGGCGTAGCTGAAATAAATGTATAAGAATAGGAATGACCAGCAAAAATAGGGCGTAAAGTAATTCGGGATTTTTGAATTGCATTCCTGTTATGGTTGTTTTTACAGACCTTTCAAGTTTTTAAAACCTGAAAGGTCTTTTATAGCTTCAAATATATAGAATGCTAAGAGATTACCTAGTTTCGGTTTAGGGAAATTTAACAGAAAAAGAAATAATCGACCATGGATTGCATCTTTTGACTTTCAAAATAACGTGTAATTTCTTTTTGAGCCTTAGAATTGGCAACCGTTACAATACTCTGGGGATGTTGTAGTTCCGCTAAATAATCAAAATTATAAAGTTCTTGATCATAAATATGTTTTCCTATTTTCTTTGGGTTATCACAAATCCAGAAAAACGGAATATTTTCTTTTAGAAGTATTTTAGCCAATGTTTTGCCTTTATGTCCTGCGCCCCAAATGGCTAAGGGTCTCGAGGCATCATAGTTCAATTCTAAAAAATAATGCACTTTAAGATCGAGAAATGAATTCTCGGCATAATGCTCATGCGTTCTTGAGGTTCTCGTACTGTAATCGCGCCAATGTAACAATACTTTATCACAGGGCATACAAATATAGTTGGCTTTATAAAACCGAAACGCTAAATCGTAATCTTCAGGATAAACATTTGAATTAAAACCACCACAGGCGTCAAAATCCATACGATGCAACATCCAACAGGGTGAGGGAATAACACATTCCTTGTAAATTTCAGAATAGTTTTTACCTTCAACCGTTAAACTATTTAACCATTGTTCGTAGCGTGCAAAACCATCACTTAAACCGTCTGCTCTAAAGTATTTTACTTGACCTACGGCTAAATGCTTTCTACCATATATTTCAAGATTGGTGACCATGGTTTCAAGTCGGATTGGTGTCATGATATCATCACTGTCCATTCTCGTGATATAAGTTCCAGAGCTATGTTGGTAAGCGGTTTTTAAAGCGTCGATAATTCCGGAGTGTTCATTTTTATGGAACTTGATTCTGCTATCTTTTTCAGCATAACGTTCAACAATAGTGTGTGAATCATCATCAGAATGGTCATCAACAAAAATAGCTTCCCAATTGGAGTAGGATTGGTTCAAGATAGAATCCAAACATTCGGCAATAAATGCGTCCGTGTTTTTGAAAGGGACTAAAATGCTCACTAAGGGCTTTAACATGCTGCGAATTTAACAAAACCTTTAGATTTTAAGTGGTAACAGATTGTAGATTTGCAAGACTTGTAAAAAAATTAAATATTTAACATGAAGAATTATTTAGCCATTCTTGGCTTGAGTATCGTTTTGGTAGGTTGCGGATCTGCAAAACCAACGGTAGACGATTTAGCAGTAAGCAATCCTATTATGACGGCTTTGGATTTAACCGCAGTCAATAATGATAGAGTGCCAGTAACTATTAATCCTGGACGTTTTACAACTGAAACGGTAACGTATAGGTTGCCAAGAGTTGTACAAGGTACCTATTCCGTAAGTGATTTCGGTAAGTATGTTGATGATTTTAAAGCTTTGGATTATGATGGCAATGAATTAACGGTAACCAAAGTAGATGATAATACTTGGACCATTACTGAGGCTACGAAATTAGATAAACTTCAATATTATGTTAATGATACGTTTGACATTGAAACGACTGGTGGCATAGGAGGAGAGGATATATTTTCGCCAGGTGGTACTAATATCGAAGACGATAACTATGTGTTAAACCTACATGGGTTTGTTGGTTATTTTGATTCTTTAAAGAACAATCAATATGCTGTGGATGTCACTGCTCCTGCCTCTTTTGAGAGAACGTCTGCTTTAGAAAATAAAGGTACGACGACTAGCGCAGATGGTACAACAATGACCAGTAGCTATTTTGCAGATCGTTATTTCGATATTACCGATAACCCAATGATGTATGGAAATTTGGATGTTGAAGAATTTATGGTAGGTGATATTAAAATCGTTTTGAGTCTTTATTCGCCAACAGGTAAACATACTGCAGCAAGTTTAAAAGAGACGGTTTACAAAATGATGGAAGCGCAAAAGCGTTATTTAGGCGATGTGAATACAACACCGCGTTACGACATTTATTTATACTTATCCAGAGGAGGTGAAAATGACCCTAAAGGTTTTGGAGCCTTAGAACATCACACATCAACAGTAGCTGTTTTTAGCGAAAGTGAAAGTTTAGAGTCACTAAAGAGTTCCATTATTGATGTGGTGTCTCACGAGTTTTTTCATATTGTAACACCATTATCTGTACATTCTGAAGATGTACACTATTTTGATTACAACCAACCGACATTTTCCAAACATTTATGGATGTATGAAGGGGTTACGGAATACTTTGCGCAGCATTTTCAGGTTTATGAAGGTTTAGTGGAAAACCAAATATTTTACAATACGATCAATTCTAAAATACAAACCTCTAAGCGTTTGGATGATGCCATGAGCTTTACGATTATGAGCGAGAATATCTTAAAAGAACCATATGCCAGTAATTATTATAATGTGTATATGAAAGGCGCACTTATCGGCATGTGTGTTGATATTTTAATGCGAAAGGAAAGTGATGGTAACCGCAGTATGTTGTCCTTAATGAAAGAACTTTCTGCAAAATACGGGAAAGAAAAACCTTTTGAAGATGATAAGCTGATTGCTGATATCACGGCAATGACCTATCCAAGTGTTGGTGAATTCCTAAAAACACATGTTGAAGGTGATGTACCTATTAACTATGATGAATTTTTTGCCATGGTGGGCTTAAAGATGGGCGAAACCAAAGTGGAAACCAACTATATTTTTGCAGGCGGACAGAATGTGATTTTTGATGCTGATCAAGCAAAAGGGACTATTTTCTTTGCACCTATGGCTTTACAGAATTCATTTTGGAAATCACAGAATATACAGGCAGGTGACGTCATTAAGAAGGTAAACGGTATGGATTTAACTATGGCAAATGCACAACAAGTGATTGGAGGCATGTTTGGGTGGCAAGAAGGCCAAGATATCACTATGGAAATAGAGCGTGAAGGTCAACCGATTAGCATTGAAGCCACCTTAACCAAAGCATATGCAACGGGTGAATCTATTGTTGAAGATGAAAAGGCAACCGACGCACAGAAAGCGTTGAGAGCGGCTTGGTTGAAAGGTTAATTATAATTTTAGATCCAATTGAAAGCTGTTAGACAATACTGTTTAACAGCTTTTTCTTTTTACAATCCTATCGTAAATGTAAACGTGCTGCCTTTTCCAAGTTCAGAATCGACAGAAATTTGTCCATTTAGTTTTTCAACCAGGTTTTTTACGGTACTTAACCCAATTCCCGTACTCGACTTTCCAAAATCATTTTTTACGGTTCTGAAGATGTCAAAGATCTTATCTTTTTGGTTTTCTGGAATTCCAATCCCATTGTCCGTAACTTTAAACTGGTGATGGTCCGATAGGAACTCATATGCAATGGTCACCATACGTTCAGCCTTATCATTATATTTTAAAGCGTTATCCACTAAATTAATAAGGATCTGTGAAAGTGCTGCTTTGTTTATATGCTGTATTGTAGTATTGGGTGCAATGATTTTATCAGTATTGGATACTAAAACACGCTTTATGTCTTCAGCTAATTCGGAAAGCTCTACATCTTCCTTTTTTGCTTTTAAAAGTTCGTCAGATTTGTAGTAGCGCAAAATACCATCAATATAATCTTTAAGTACTGTTGTAGATTCTTCAATATAGTTTAAATAGCCTTTAGAATCTTCCGATAAACGCGACGCATCGTCTTGTTTTAATAAATCGGTTAGCGATGTAATATTGGCTAATGGCGACTTTAAATCGTGCGAAACATGACTGGCAAAAACGGCCAGTCGTTTATTTCGATCTTCCAGTTCTGTTTTGGTTGCTTCTAGAATAAAATTTTTACGCCTTAATTCCAATAGATTGACCACTTGTTTTCCAAGGGATTTTAGGGCGTTGATTTGGGATTTATCTAATTCTCTTGGCTTATGATCGAAAACACAAATAGTGCCTAAAGGGAAACCTTCTGGATTAATTAATGGTACTCCTGCATAAAATATAGCTTGCTGCTCTGTAACAAGTGGGTTATCAATGAATCGTTTGTCTTTTCTGGCATCTTTTATGATTAATATGTCTTCATTCAAGATGGTGTGTCCACAGAAAGAAATATCCCTAGGCGATTCATTAAAAGGGATGCCATGATATGATTTAAAAAAATTGCGATTAGTATCTAACACGGCAATCAACGCAATAGGTATATCGCAAATAGAGGCCACCAAAGCAGTTATATTATCATAATCCTCTTCTGGTAAGCTATCTAAGATGTTATAGGATTTTACAGCTTCTAAGCGCTGTAATTCGTTTTTCGGAAATTTTGGGCTTGTCATATTTGGGGGAAATTATAATCAAATAGTTTCTTATGCTATTTACGTTAAAAATAATTAAGAAGTTTTACTTTAATTCCCAAAAAAAACACAAAATCAATATTTAGCTGACTTTCCCTTTGGTAATGAGCTGTTTATGAATTCCCTTAGGTCGTCATTGGCCTTTTCAAGATCTTCATTCCGTAAATACATCATGTGGCCACTTCTATACCCTTTAAAGGAGAATCGGTCTTTCATTTTTCCACTGGGATCAATTTGCCATTGCGAATATTTAGCCGAAAAATAAGTGGTGGCTCCATCGTAATATCCAGACTGTGTCAACACCTTTAAATAAGGATTCTGTGCCATGGCTTGACGTAAATTTTCCCTTGTATTATCGTTGGTTCGATCCCAATTTCCAACGTCGCCAAAAACATTGTATTTCACATCGGTTTTAAGACCCAATTCATTCTGAATGTAATAATTCATCGCAGGTGTAAAGGAATGCACCCAAGAGCTGAGTTCTGCGCTATAGTCTGGGCTATCGCCAGTTTCAACCCTGTCCATACCAATATATCTGGAATCCAAACGACCAATGGTTTCCCCAGTTTTATCACGTAGTAATTCTTTCCAGAAAAAACGATTGGGAACCTCTAGGTTTTGTTGTAAAATCACTTTTTCCGATAACCCTGAATAATAGCTCATCTGCTTCGCTATAGCATTTTTTTCGGTTTCACCAATGAATCCACCTTTGGCAAGCGCAGGCATTAATTCGTTAATGGCAAAGGTTTCAGCTTCTGGTAAAATTTCCAATAAATCCTTTTTCTGAAGCGCTGGATCTAACCTATTATGATACCAAGCTGCTGCGGTGTAGTAGGGCAAATATAAACTAGAAGATAATGGACCACCAACACGTACCACTTTATAATCTGCAGGAGACACCAAAATCACACCATTGAGATAGAGCCATTGGTTATTTTGAAGTTCCAAAGACAATCCCATAACGCGTGTGCCGCCATAACTTTCGCCAATAATATATTTTGGGGATTGCCAGCGGTTTTGTCGCGTCGTGAAAGTATTCATCCAACTGGCGAGATATTTGACATCGGCATTGACACCAAAGAATAATTTGTCGTCTGGCATTTTACCTTCCTTATCAGCTACTTTTCTGGAATAGCCTGTATTTACAGGATTGATAAACACAATATCGGCCACATCCAATATGGAATAAGGATTGTCCTTTATACCATACGGTTGTATGGGATAGCCTTCATCATCGATGTTTAAAATCTTTGGGCCTGTGTATGCAATATGCATCCAAAGTGAGGCCGAACCTGGTCCACCATTAAAGGAATACATAATAGGTCTGTCGTTGCCTTTGCTGTCATTGGTACGTTTGTAATAGGTGTAATATAACGAGGCGATGATTTTTCCGTCGTCGTCCCAAACCGGTTGAAAACCAGTTTCGGCCTTGTAAGTAATGGGTTTGCCTTTAATGGTTACGGTACCATTGCTCACAATAGTAGTGTCTACAGGAATTTTTAAATCTTGTGAAAAGCTGATAGCACAACAGCATATTAAAAGTAGTGTCAGGCGATATTTCATTTTGAAAGATTTTTGGTTGAAGTTCTAAAGATAGTAAATTTAAGTGGCCATTTAGAAGCCCTCAAAAACACCCAAACCGAATAAAGCAAAATCATACTTTACAGGATCTATTGGGTCTAGTTTTCTCAAGGCTTGGTCTAATTCCACTAGAGCTTTGCCGTCATTTTGTTTGCGTTTTAGCAAGCCTAGTTTTCTGGCCACGTTGCCAGAATGCACATCGAGTGGACAACTCAATTGTGAAGACGACACTGATTCCCAAATCCCAAAATCCACACCATTATTGTCGTTACGAACCATCCAACGCAAAAACATATTAATACGTTTGGCTGCTGAATTTTTAAGCGGATCACTCACATGTTTTTTGGTACGCTCTAAATGTGGTAACTCAAAGAATACATTTTTAAACTGATGAATACTCTGTTGAAGTGACGCTGGCTCAGCATGCTTGGCAAAAACCGCTTCCAAACCGTGATGCTGTTGATATACATATCGCAGACTTGTAACAAACTGTTTGAAGTCATCACTATTAAAAGTACGATGCACAAAGCCCTCAAAACGCTCTAAGTCGGAAGTTTGGTGTTGCATCACAAACTCAAAAGGGGAGTGGTCCAATAAGTCCATCATTTGATGCGCATTTTTAATAATGCTTTTACGGTTTCCCCAAGCAATGGTTGCCGTTAAAAACCCAGCAATTTCAATATCTTCCTTTTTTGAAAATTGATGCGGAATTTGAATGGGATCACTCTCAATAAATTTGGGATGATTATAGCGATTGACTTTTTCGTCTAGGAAGTCTTTTAATTCTGATTTTTTGAGTTTCAAGGCTTGCTTTTTGTTTGAAGCACAAAAATAAGGTATGTTTTTTTGAAATATACGTAATGTTACGTATTGTGGCTTTGTTTGGAAAAAGTTAACTTTGGCTACTTGTGCTGAACTTGTTTCAGTAACGACTGATAGAAGTCATTAAAACAGACTCATATAATTAAAATTAGCAAAAATATAAAACAACAGACATACATTGAGTAAAAGAAACAAAAAATACATACCCAAGAAAAAAACAAATCCTGTTGTTTTAAATAAAAGAATCGAAGAATTAAAAAATGAACTTAGATTACACGGAAAAAATATTGATGCAATTTCTAAATCACACGATATACACATCACAATGTTAAGCAATTTTGCTAGACACGATATAAAAAACTCTATCCAAAGCATTGACAGTGTTATAAGTACAAATACTTCTGATGAAATAACAGATGAACATTTAAGCTCGATAAAATTGAATTTAAAAATAATGCGAGAAACTATAGAAAATTTTTCTAAATTAGTTCCTCACAGTGATAAAGACAATTTTTCTTATAGTAGTCTAGTTACAGCAGTTGAGCTTTTAAATAGAGATAATTTCTATGAAAATAAAATTACCCTTATTAAAGAGAATGATTTAGACCAAGAAATATATTTTAGTTTACCTTTTCAGTCTGTTGTTCAAATGACTAATAATATTATTATCAACGCAACGAAAGCCCTTTCAAAAATTGAGACAAAAAGGATAATTAAGTTTTCAGTAGATAAAGACGAAAACTTCTTAAAAATAAGCATTTTTGATAACGGAGAAGAAGTTGAAAAGAAGATTGAGAATAAGATTTTCGATTATGGAATTTCAAACACAGGAGGTTCTGGAATAGGTTTGCACCACGCTAAATACCTATGCGAATTGTATAATGGTTCAATAGAATATTGTCCATTAGAAAATAACGATTACCAAAAATATTTTTTAATATCTTTACCAATAATAAATTCAGAAGAATGAAAAGAAGTGTTTTAATTATAGATGACGTAAAAGTACAAGCTCAAGGGCTTGAAAAAGGTCTTAGAACAAAACTTTCTTCTGAATATGATTTAAAAAGTGTTTATGAAGAACAAGAAATCATCGAATCCATCGAGAATAGATATTTTTCAATAGCAATAGTGGATTTGAGAATGGATGGTTTTGATTTTGATGGTATTGAATTAATAAATAAAATAATAGAGACTAATCCTTTTGCTAAAATTATAATTGTTTCTGCTTTCAAAGGAGAATATTTACTTCAATTAAAAGACCTTTTTATAACTGGAAAAATAATTGATGTTTTAGACAAAGAAGATTATGATGTTTGGATACCAAAACTTTCTGATATAATAGAGAAATATCATCAGGAATCCTTTAAATCACCTGATGAAATAAATAATGCGCTTTTAGAATACTATTCAAATGCTAAAAATGAAACTGACGCATATTCAAAAGGAGAAAAATTCGAGCATTTCGTAAGCCTTTTATTCCAATCTATAGGTTATAATAGCATTAATAAAAGAATAATTGATAAGTCACTTAATGAAGTTGATTTAATAATTAGAAATGAAATAGAGGACCCATTTTTAAATAAATTTGGTAAATACATTTTGATTGAATGTAAAAACAAACCAAAAGACAAAGTAGATAAAAATACTTTTATTGTATTTAGCAGTAAATTAAAACACACAAATGGTCTAGCTGAACTTGGAATAATTGCAACAACAGGTTATTTGACAAGAAATACTTATCTTGAAGCTATTAGAGAATCAAATGATGTCCGAAAAATAATATTTATTTCAAATAAAGAATTCCAAAGACTTATTATGTCAATTAATAAGTTAGAAACTTTTAAAGAAATTATTGACGAACAAGTAAAAGACAATTAAATACTTGTTACTAAAAACGTATATAATTCATTGCTAGTTATAGCTAACTTACGAAAATCCTCGCGGATTTTCTATCTAGTTTTTATTTGATAAATTAGTTGCTTACATACGCTAGGTATCATATAAGATCACTTTAGCAAAACCAAAACCCTACCCACCATAAACCAAATTCTCCTGCTCAGCCACGCGAATAAAAGTCGTACGTTTTGTCAATTCCTTTAAACGTTCCGCACCAACATACGTACAGGTACTTCTTAAGCCGCCTAAAATATCTTGGAGTGTATTTTTAACATCGCCTTTGTAGGGTACTTCAATGGTTTTGCCTTCACTGGCTCGGTATTCGGCAACGCCTCCAACGTATTTGTCCATGGCTGTAGCAGAACTCATCCCATAAAATTGTTTGTATTGTTCACCATTTCGGGTGATGAGTTCGCCACCACTTTCGGTATGGCCAGCAAACATGCCGCCAAGCATTACAAAATCGGCACCAGCACCAAACGCTTTAGCCACATCGCCTGGCGTGGCGCAACCACCATCGCTAATAATATGGCCGCCTAAACCATGCGCTGCATCGGCACATTCTATAATCGCAGAGAGTTGCGGATAGCCCACACCTGTTTTTACTCGTGTGGTACAGACGCTTCCAGGACCAATGCCCACTTTTACAATGTCTGCGCCAGAGAGTAGGAGTTGCTCTACCATTTCGCCAGTCACCACGTTGCCAGCAATAATAACTTTATCGGGATACTGTTCCCGTGTTTGTTGTACAAAGTTGACGAAGTGTTCAGAATAGCCATTGGCCACATCGATACATATAAATTTGAGTTCGGGATGATTATCAAAAACCGCTTTTAGTTTTTTGGTATCGTTTTTTCCAGTGCCCGTGCTGATGGCCATATAATCGGTAATGTTTTTTGGCGCTGCGTTTAAAAACGCATGCCATTGTTCGGTAGAGTAGTGCTTGTGTATGGCGGTGAATAGATGGTGTTCGGCTAAAACGAGCGCCATTTCAAACGTCCCGACCGTATCCATATTGGCAGCCATAATGGGAATACCTTTCCAGTTTACTTTACTATTTAGAAATTTGTAGTCACGCTCTAAGGTCACTTGGGATCTACTTTTTAAGGTAGACCGTTTCGGACGAATCATGACATCTTTAAAGCCTAGTTTTATATCGTGTTCTATGCGCATCGTTGCAGAAAAATTAGTACTTTCAAAAATACGAGTTCTTTAAAAGCAGCGGTACTTTAAATTATAAGATACAGTAATGTTTTATCAACAATTGTTTATGGACTCTAAAGCAATAATTAAAATGACCACAACAATAGGTATATTCTAAAACTTAAAAGATGATTTTAAACCGTATGTGTTTTTACTGGTGCACGATATGCGGGAAAGTAACCATCGTGGAGTTCCTCGGTCTTTATTTCAGTGCCCAAATGATTTTTGGTCAAGGTTTTATAAGCGGCTTCATCCACGACATATTTCCAAACCTTGAAGGTTTCAAAATCCTTGGAAAACCCACTTTTAAACTTGAACAGTGAATCTTCTTCACTTCCAAGTCCACCGCCAAGATTGAAAATGTTATACCCTTCATTAGTGGCTATGATACGCATTTCGTCAATAATCAGTTTTATGGGGTTCAGCTCAAAATATTCCTCACTGAGACCAGATAGGTGGTACTGAACAATGTTTCCGGTTTTCATAAATAATGCGCCAGCAATTATCTCTTGTGATTCATTGTGCTGACACAGCATTAGCTTGGTTTCAAAATCTGAACTTGATAATAAGCGATGGTAATAAGCCGTATCAAAAAAGTAATTATCTGTAGCATCAACACGTTTCATGTTTTCTTCGTACAATTCGATAAAGGTTTGAACATGCTCTTCTACCGTACCTTCAATGACTGTACAAAGTTTGCGCGCCTTGTTGACATAGGTTTTTAAGCGTCTATTATACTTCGCTCTTTGATCTTCAATGGTTTGCGTTAAATCTACATACACGACTTTTCCAAGTGACAAAATGTGGCCTAAACCAGTATGTAGGTCTTCTTGATGTTCTATAAATGGATGCAAGCGTGAGAATACCGAGATAATTTTCTGTGCTTTAAAAAAAGCATTAAGCTCATTGTGAAAGTTGGCTTTGTTAAAATGTGCGTCAATATGTAAAGCTAACAATCCAGCATAGCCATAAACAGATGTGGCATCTTTATAATCGGAATTTTCAATGTCCCTTAATAACAAAGGAAGGACTAAAGTGGTATCGCCCTCTGTGTATTTAATAAGAATGGGAGATTCCCCTTCGGTTTTTGAAAGATGGTGATAATCGTAGGTATGGTAAAAGTCTAAATTTTCAGCCTTAGCCAAAAGTGCACTCCATTCCTGTTTTTCTTTTATAACTGCAATCATTATGATCGTTTTTAATAGCGAATAAATTTTTTAAAACTAAATATTGGACGATGCCAAATTCTTAAACTTCATTTAAAGGGGAAGGGAAACATTTAAAACTTTGGAATTAGCAATGGCTATGTGCAATTCCTGAGCAAGGTGTTCAAAAAAAAAATATAGATTATGTCCTAAACATCGCGCCATTTGGCTTCAGTCCTACATAAGCCATACCTGCTTGGTTCAGCCAATGCGGTTGCACCATACCATGTTGTAATACCGCATGAACATCGCGATGTACGCGTTCAATTTTATACTTGGTATATAACGAGGCCGTACCGGTAACGGCATATATTTCGGAAACTAAAGCTCTAGAAGCTGTTGCTGCTTCAATCGAAGCCGCCCAAACATCAGCCAATTGTATATCTGTGTACGTATTACCTTCAAGGGATTCGTTCCATAAGGTTTCAACAGCATTGTGCAGTTGTGTACGCTTAGATGCTAAAGTAGTCTTGCTTTTGGCTATTGTGCTTTGAACTGAATCTCTGTCTCTTAAATCTGGACTTTTTCCAGGTGTCACACGCTCTAAGCAAAGGCTGATTAATTCATCAGTAGCAGACTTCAATAAGCCTAAGGCTATAGACGCGCAACCAGCAGAATTTAAACAGCCAATTGGTAATCTGTTATAAGCATTGTCAACATGAATGGTGTTTTCAAAATCAATAGCGTATTTTTCTTGTACAAAGGCATCCTTGATTTCTATATCATGACTGCCAGTACCTCTTAGTCCACCAACACTCCAGGTGTCGATGATATTAATGTCTTCTTTAGGAATAAAAAACAATTTCAATTTTGCACCTGGACCCAAGGTTTTCGGTAAATCTTCCGAGGTCACAAGGCAGCGCATTACAAACCAATCCGATAACTCACATCCGGAGACTAATGACCAACGGCCAGAAACGCTATATCCACCATCAACTATTTCGGCAATGCCTTCTGGACGTGCCGAGTTGGCATAGACATCCGAATGATTTTTATAAATTTCCCTCATACTGTCTTCGTCTAAAAAGCGACCGAAAGTACAGGCCAAATGGTTGTTCCAAACACTCCAAGCCACAGCGGCTTCTCCGCTACTTAATATTTCATAAGCCTTTAGAACTTCTACAGGATTGTCTTCCCATCCGCCTAGGAATTTAGGTAATCCCATTCTAAAAAGTCCAGATGCTTTAATTCGATCTACTACGGCAGGCGCAAGTCGTCTTAATTGTTCTGTTTCTTCTCTATGGGAAATTGCTAATTCGTAAATCTCTTGGGCGGCTTCAGTAGGAAGCATTGTTGTGGTTGTTATTGTAGATGTATTCATAAATAAATTTTGTTAGGGTAATATTAAGAGAAGTGATTGATTTTAAAAGAATACAAAGCACACAACTCTTTAAAATTTAAGGCTTTATGTTATAAAGATACTGTTATTACGCCATTAGAAAATAATTAATTGTTCAAATGCAAAAATAATTGATAACGTGAACTTTATAACTGACCGTATTAATACTGATTTTTAGGTAAATCAGGGTGTTATTTAACAGCAATCATACTAATTTCAACATTCACAAATTTCGGTAAGTTAGCAACTTCAACGGTTTCTCTTGCAGGTGCCGTAGCTTCATTAAAGTATTTGCCATACACTTCATTTATTTGTTTAAAGTTATGCATATCACTAATGAATATGGACGTTTTGATCACGTTTTCGAATGTCATGTCGGCAGCTTCCAACACGGCTTTCATGTTTTCCATAACTTGTTTGGTTTCCGTTTTAATATCGTCCAAAACCAATTCCATGGTTTCAGGATGTAAGGCAATTTGCCCAGAAGTGTATAAGGTGTTTCCTGTTAAAACCGCTTGATTGTATGGTCCTATTGGTGCTGGTGCTTTTGTGGTGTGTATTATTTTTTTCATTTTATACTGAACTTGTTTCAGTATCTGTCTTTTGAGAAACTGAAATCTGATTGATTACTCTACGATAACTTCAAATTTAAGATAATTTTCTAGATTTATACACGTCCAATTTCTTGCTTCCAGCTTCAAGCTTCAAACTTATGCTAATTCCCAACCTGCTGATCTGGTCGTCTCCGTTGATCGTACTTCAAATCTTTTAGTAAGCTAGATTTTATCCCGATAAAGAAATTCCATGAACTCCGGTCGCTAAAAGGGATCCAAGAAAAATTCATTCGCCAACTTAATAAATCACGTTCAAAACGGAGTTGTGTATAGGTAAATCCTTGATTTAAAAAATCATAACCAGAAGAGGCACCCACACTCCATCTTGGCGATAAATCGATATCTCCTGAAAACATCAAAGAATGCGATGAAATCTGGTTTTCACGTCTTGTGTTTCCATAATTGGCAGAATATGCCAATCGAAGGCTCCATGGCATTTTATAATTATAGAATTCGTTATTTTCGTCCTTATCATCCTTGTTTTTATCGCTGTCTGAAAGTCGCTTGTCTGCAAAATCTTGGGATTTGCCAAATAAATCATCCGTTCGGCCGCCAGAACGCGCAGATTCTTGAGAAGACGCTTTGTCCTCATCGGATTCCTTCCCAGAAAAGCTATCATTAGATAAGGTGTAGCTCATATTGATGTTAGCAGATGTTAGCCTAAACAAACTTCCGCCATTATTGATATTGTAAGTATTAACCACACTATTATTGCTGTCTAAAGCATAGGGATTCAACGTCATACCAAAATTAATACTCATTTTTTTATTTAAAATTTGAGTACCACCACTCACTCGAACAGGACTCCAATTAAGAGAATCCGCTGCAATATTGTAGGAGGTTGAAAAATTAAGATTGTTTAAAATAAATATTTTTTCAGGCTCTGTTTCGGTAGAATCTTTCGCCCTAATTTTAGCTTCAAGGTTATTACCTAATGAAATCCCAACACTACTGGAATAGTTGTTGCCAGGCCGTCCGTATAGCGAATTTTCGAATCGTGTATATTCAACTTGATCTATCGTGGTGCCATCTGCATCTATGACATCATAGGTTTCGTAATATTGGTCGAATGCCGGACTGATTGAATAACTTAAGGAAGGTCGCATCACATGTCGAATTGCTTTTATCTTTTTATCCTCACCTTTTTCTTCAAAATTGTACATCCCATAAATAGTGGTTCCAACGCTGGCACCTACATTGTAGGTTAAAAAACGGTCAAAACCATTTTGGTCGATCTCCACTTCCTCTTGTTCAGTTTGGTTCCAGAGTTTCTTAACGGTTTTAACGGTCCAAGTTTCTTCGAAATTAGCATTGGTACTCACGCTAAAATGATCAAATACCTTAAAGTTGGTCGTAAGTGGGATACTGTGTCGCATGCCTGTTCTGGCATCATCAAACATTTCATTTTTGCCAAATATAGAATCATTGGTCTGAATGGAATATTCACCTCTGGTGTTTAACTGAAAGTTAATATTATGGATCGCCCCTTTTTTTGTTCCTGTTTTTGGGGCAAAAGGATAAATTCTACCCATGGACATTTGAAATGTAGGTAAGGTTAAATCAATATCTCCCGTATTCGTGTTTTGTCTATGAGAGGCGGTTAAGCTGACATTGACCTCTGGCTCACCAGAAAATGTCTTTGAATAGGACACTGAGGAGGCCAAGGTATTATTTAAAAAGTTGGACTGGTTTAATTGGTTAATCGATTCTTGGAAATACGTACTACTTCCCAAGTTCACGGAAGCTGAAAAGCGTGAACTCGGATTAGCTTTGCCATCTTGGCTATGTGACCATCTTATATTATAAATTGTACTTTGGCTAAAATCAGGGAATCCACGCTCACTACGAAGTAAATTTTCATACCTAAAACTTACATTTCCCCTATATCTATAACGTAGGGAATAATTGTTTTCCAGTCGTAAACCGTAACTGCCGTTGGTGTAATAATCCCCAAGAACAGCCAGATCCAAATAATCGCTAATCGCAAAATAGTAACCACCATTTTGTAAATTGTAACCTCTGTCATTGTCTTCTCCAAAAGAGGGAAATATGATACCAGACGTCTGTTTTTTGGTCATGGGGAAAAACGCAAAAGGCAAGGCAATTGGTGTTGGTACACCATAAATTTCCATGTAAGTCGCGCCGACAATCACCTTTTTATTAGGAACCAATTTCATTTTTGTGGTTACAAATTGGTATTCGGGATCTTCTTCATCTTCAGCCGTAGTAAACTTTCCGTTTTTCATAAAATAAACGGAATCATTTTCTTTTTTCGTGATAGGAGAATACACTTTAAAACCTTGCTGCTCGGTTCTAGAGTTAAAAACTAAGGCTTTCTTGGTTTCCGTATTAAAAACAATGGAGTCTGGCTCAATAACATTCTCGCCTTGTTTAAAAACGGGATGTTGGGAATACCCTGTAGAATCTTTTATCCGACCAGCATATACCAGGTTTTTACTATAATCAATGACAATAACACCTGCCTTAATTTCCATATCCTGATATAGTACTTCGGCTTCGTTATAAAGGTATATTTCTTTCTTCCTTTGATTCAAGGCCACATAATCCGAGGCTCTATAATTGACGATTCCCGCTAAAAGACCTTCTTGTTTGGTGGAGTCTTTTTTGGTGGAGTCAATTTCCTTAATATTTGTCGGTGGTTTTATAATGGAATCAATAACAATTGAATCGACCGCAGCAGCAGTAGAATCTTTCTGTTGTTCAGCAGGAATGGAAGGTTTCTTTTTAGGTAATTCTTGGGCGAAGCTAAAAGTGTTAATAAACACTATAAAACTCATGGTAAAAAGTATGTGTATTCTATTTGTACGCAATCCTTTTAAATGTATTTTTGTAAAAGTATGGCTCGGTTTTTGAAACGCCAAAAGTACAGATATTTTTTGTGAATAATTTATTAAAAACATAAAGTTAAAAAATACTGTTCTTTCGTTGAGTACAGTGTAATAAACCGAGTTTATAAACCGTTAAATTAAATATGCAAACGACACAAAAACCCATAATAGTATTACTCATTCTTTTATTTATAAGTACTTTAACATCTTATGCACCTTTAAGTGCGCAAGATGATAAGTTTGTTGTGGTCTTGGATGCTGGTCATGGCGGTCATGATTCCGGAAATATTGGCAATGGCCATAGCGAAAAAAATATAGCACTTAAAGTAACTTTGGAAGTGGGTAAGGAACTTGCTAAAAATCCAGACATTAAAGTCATTTACACACGCAAGACTGATGTTTTTATTGAGTTGCACGAACGTGCCAATATTGCCAATAAAGCAGATGCTGATTTATTTGTGTCCATCCATTGCAATGCGCATAGCTCACAAGCCAGCGGAACAGAAACTTTTGTCTTAGGGGAAAAGAATACAGGCCGTAACTTTGATGTGGCAAAACGTGAAAATGAAGTGATTTTCTTAGAGGATAATTATAAGGAGAATTATGAAGGTTTTGACCCGAGTTCGCCAGAATCTACAATAGCCATTGGTATTGAACAAGAAGTATATGTGGAGCAAAGTATTGTTTTAGCACGAAAAATAGAAGATAATTTTATAAGTAAAGCCAAACGTAAGAGTCGAGGATTAAAACAAGCGAGTTTATTGGTCATTAGAAACACTTATATGCCTAGTGTTTTGGTTGAAGTTGGTTTTTTGACCAATAAAAGTGAAGGTAGTTATCTCAATACTACAGCTGGACAATCTAAAATGGCAACCGCTATAAAAACGGCGATTTTAGATTATAAGAAAGAATTGGATTTGAATGTTGGAAGTCATATCATTGGTGCTACTCCAGAAATCAAGTTAGACATCGAAGCCGAAGATCCGCCTAGAATTATAGAAGGTGTGACCTTTAAGGTCCAAATTGCAGCCAGCTCCAGGGACTTGGAACCTAAACCCTATAATTTTAAAGGCCTTTCAGATATAACAAGGGATTACACAGGTAAAGTTTATAAATACTTTAGTGGAAAAACTTCAGATTATAACGAAATAATACGACTTCAAGAGGAAGCTAGAAAAGCGTATTCGGGTGCGTTTATTGTGGCTTACAAAGGGGACAAAAGAATAAGTATGTCCGAAGCTTTGAATTCTGATTCAGATTAAAAATTTTATTAATATATTTATTCCTAATTTTGTTTCAAATCAAAAATAAGCCCATTGAAAATTTCAAGAGAAATTAAAACCGCAATACTAGTCTTATCTGGTATCGCCCTTTTTATATTTTTATTTACCTATTTAAAAGGCGAAGATATATTTACAAGCTCAAATACGTTTTATACGGAATTTGATTATAACGGTTTAACGGAATCCTCTCCAGTGACTATTAAAGGTAACAAGATTGGAAAGATAGAAGAGATCAAATACGATTTTGATACCGGTAAGACCTTAGTATCTTTTTCGGTAACTCCCGAGCTAAATTTTTCAAAAAACAGTATAGTTAGGCTTTACCAAACTGGCTTAATGGGAGGTAGTGCATTGGCAATTATTGATGCTGCAGATGGTAATATGGCGCAACCAGGAGATTATATTAAGTCCGAAGTCAAGGAAGGTGTTATATCGTCATTGGGAGAGGATTTCTCTGGTTTAAGTGAAGGATTGGGCACAACGCTTAAATCTGCAGACACTTTAGTGAATAGTTTGAATACCTTAGTTGTCGATGATTCTGAAGATGGTTTAAAAAAGACTATTGCAGAGTTGAATACGACTTTAAGATCTTTTCAGGGTGTTGCATTTGCCGCTAATAATTTAATTAGTAAAAATGATGAAAAAATTGCCTCATTATTAGAAAACTTTGATAAAACAGCTGCAGAGTTATCAATTTTAGTCAAAGGTTTAAACGAAGCTGATCTAGCCAATACCGTTAAGAATCTTGACGAGATGATTCTAAAATTCAATCAATTGGCATCTGGTTTAGAAGCAGGAGAGGGGTCTATCGGTAAATTATTGAAAGACGAATCCCTATATGATAATTTAGAAAATGCTTCAAAAGAATTAGAGCTTTTATTATTGGATATTAAGCTGCATCCTGCACGTTATAGACGTATTTTGTCTAAAAGGGAGATTCCTTATGAGGAACCAACCCAAGAGGAATTAAATAACAACTAGAGCCCTCCAACCATGGAATATTTACCAAATATCATTTTTGCTATAGTTTTAGTCGCTGGTATCAGTTATTTTGCTAAAAATGTAAAAAAGCTAATCCGTAACATTAAGTTAGGTCATAAAGTTGATGCAAGTGATCATACTTCAGAACGTTGGAAAAACGTCGTGAATATTGCTTTGGGACAGAGCAAAATGGTGAAACGACCGGTTTCTGGTTTTCTTCATGTCATTGTTTATGTCGGCTTCGTGATTATCAATATTGAAGTCTTGGAAATTATTATCGATGGTATCTTTGGGACGCATCGCATAGGTCTGTCCATATTACCAGAATCCGTATATGGTTTCTTAATTGGATCGTTTGAAATATTGGCGCTTTTGGTTTTGGTGTCGGTAATTATATTTTGGATTCGTAGAAATATCATTAAAATTAGACGCTTCATGGGTTCAGATTTAAAAGGCTGGCCAAAAAGCGATGGAAATATTATTCTTTATTTTGAAGTGGTGCTCATGATTTTGTTTTTAGTGATGAACGCAACCGATACGTCATTTCAAAATATGGAGGCAGGTAATGTGATTTCACAATTTATAGCACCTTGGTTTGAAGGCTTTTCAGAAGGCACACTGTTCACTATTGAAAGAACCGCTTGGTGGTTACATATTGTTGGTATTCTTGTGTTCTTGAATTATTTGTACTTCTCAAAACATTTACATATTCTTTTGGCATTCCCAAATGTGTATTATGGAAAAGTGGTACCAAAAGGAAAATTCAATAATCTTGATGCTGTTACAGCTGAAGTGAAATTAATGATGGATCCAGATGCGGATCCTTATGCGGCACCTGCGGAGACTGAAGAAGATGAAGTGCCAGCAAAGTTTGGTGCCAGTGATGTGATGGACTTGTCTCAAGTGCAATTGCTAAGTGCTTATACCTGTACTGAATGTGGTCGTTGTACAAGTGAATGTCCTGCGAATTTAACAGGAAAGAAATTATCGCCTCGTAAAATAATGATGGATACACGAGATCGATTGGAAGAGGTCGGAAAAAATATCGATGCCAACAACGGTGAATTCAAGGATGATGGCAAACAACTTTTAGGCGACTATATTACAAACGAAGAACTTTGGGCTTGTACCACCTGTAATGCATGTGTAGAAGCTTGTCCTGTAAGTATTGATCCGCTATCTATTATTATGGATATGCGTCGTTATTTAGTGATGGAGCAAAGTGCCGCACCAATGGAACTGAATAACATGATGACCAACATAGAAAACAACGGAGCACCTTGGCCTTATAACCAAATGGACCGTTTGAAATGGAAGGATGAATAAGAAGTGGAGTTTATGAGTTGAAAAATAGTTTATTAGTTTAAGAAAACGTTTAAAAGTTTAGAGAGCTAAAATAGATTAAGGGTAGTTTTAAACTAAAACCCATAAACCCATAAACCCATAAACCCATAAACCCATAAACCCATAAACCCATAAACCCATAACCCAATAAACCTATAAACATAACAAAATGAGCGAGCAACTAAAAGTGCCAACCATGGCAGAAATGATGGCAGAAGGCAAACAACCGGAAATTTTATTTTGGGTGGGCTCTGCTGGTAGTTATGATGATAGAGCAAAGAAAATCACGAGAGCTTTCGTAAAAATTCTAAACAAAGCAAATGTCAATTTTGCCGTTTTGGGAACAGAAGAAAGCAATACAGGCGATGTGGCAAAACGCGCTGGCAATGAGTTCTTATTTCAGATGCAAGCCGTTATGAATATTGAGGTACTCAATGGTTACGAAGTCAAACGTATTGTGACTTGCGATCCACATTCTTATAATTGTATTAAGAATGAATATCCAGGTCTTGGTGGCAATTATGAAGTGATTCACCACACCCAGTTTATAAAAGATTTGTTAAGCTCTGGTCGTTTAAAGCTAGAAGGAAACACCTATAAAGGAAAACGTATCACATTTCATGATCCCTGTTATTTAGGTAGGGGTAATGGTGTGTATGATGCGCCAAGGGATGTGCTCAAAAAAACCAATGCAACGCTTGTTGAAATGAAACGCCACAAAAGCACAGCTTTATGTTGTGGTGCAGGAGGCGCACAGATGTTTAAGGATGCAGAACCAGGTGATAAGGAAGTCAATGTGCTTAGAACTGAAGACGCACTAGAGACGCAACCACAAATCATCGCTACAGGCTGTCCATATTGCAATACCATGATGACCGATGGTGTTAAGTTTAAAGAAAAAGAAGCAGATATTAAAGTTTT